>JASGFT010000096.1:0-19089 GCA_047605425.1 Burkholderiaceae bacterium
GTCGCGCCGCCAGCGCTGGACGCCGCGACGGGAATGGCCATGCCCGGCAGGCAATCGCCGTCACCGCGCGCCGCGTCGGTCACCATCAGCCGCGGCCAGTAGCTACCATCCCGGCTGTCGAACAGGCGCTGGCGCATGCCCTCGCCCTGCTCGAGCTCGGTGCGCACCGCGATCGTGGTGGACAGCTTGCGCGCTTCGCCGGCCAGGCGCTCCGGCATTTGCCGCAGCGCGTAGACGGCGCTGATCGCGGTATCGAGATATAGCTCCACGATGCTCAGGCAACCCACACGAATATTGCGTCGCATGGTCTCGTGGAAGCGCGCGTTGGCTTGCATCGTGCCGCGCACCAGCGCTTCGACCGAAGCGGCGATGCTCAGGTTGGCCGAGGAGTTGTAGCCCAGCAGCAAGGTGCACAGCGACACTTCGCGGTCGACGCTGCCAGGCATGTCGACGATCTGCAGCAGATAGCGCAGCACGCCGGTACGCACCGCCTCGGTAAGCTGGGGCACGCTGAGGTTGCCTTCATAAGCGCCCAGCCCGGTCACCACCGCGCCGCGCAGCGGCTGGAAGGCGCTCGCGGCGCGCAGCACGACCACGACCGTGCCGGTCGGACCCGCGTACAGCCCGAGCGTATGGCGCTTTCCGAGGTCGCCGTCGAGCAACTCGCGGTCGATCAGCGCCTCCGGCCCGGAGATCGGATCCTGCTCGTAGTGGCCGACCAGGATGGGGTCGCACACGAAACGCAGGTCCATCGCCTTGACCGCGACCTCGAGCCGTCGCTTGGCGCGCGGCGGCAGGCGGTTGCGCAGGCTGCCGCCGACCACGGCACGCGACAGCATCACCGGATCTTCGAGCACCGGCGGCCCGGCGTCGTAGATGACCGGCCGCGCCTCCTCGATCGCGCGGGTGGCGGGCGGCGACGTCGACAACTGGTGCGTCGTGCCGGCCGTCAGCAGATCGACCAGGCCGGGAAAGTACTCGTTCGTGGCCAGCAGATCGCCGTGCGCGGCCGGCAGGTAGTAGAAGCTGCCGATGCCGTCGATGCGGCCGGAATCCCAGGTCACCGTGCCGTCGCCGCGCGCGGTGCCGACCATCTTCAGCCGTCCGTTCTCCTCGCGGATGCCGCACGGCGTGTTCGGCGCGACGCCGAACACGTAGATGCTCTTTTCGAGGTAATTGGCCTCGTCGGGCAGCTTGGGCTTGCCCGGACCATCGCTCTTCCACAACCAGCTCGCGGCGTCGAGCACGTCCTGCGCGGGGCGCCCGCAGCGGCCATCGCCGAACCAGAAATCCTTGACCTGCTTTGCAAACGACTCCCAGGTCTCCTGCTTCGAGTAATCGAAGATCTGGCCGCCGTCGGGCCGGTCCTGGAAGGTGTCGATGAAACCGGGCTTGGGCAGCAACTGCAGCGCACCTCGAAAGCCGGCGACGATGTCGAGCACCTGCTGCATGTCGTGCTTCAGGTCCAGACGCACCAGCATGCGCAGGGTGTCGCCCTTGCCGATCAGGTTCTCGACCATCGAGTGCGCGCCCTGGTGCGGCGTGCCGCACATCAGCAGTCGCGCCCCGTCGCGCCCCAGCAACTCGTCCATCACGGCCTTGCGCTCGGCGATGCAGGCACGCACGACCAATCCGCCCATGCTGTGGGCGATGATCCGGATCGGCTGAGTGGTGTCGCGCAGCAGGCCGGCCAGATAGTCGCCGAGCTGCTTGCCCAGCACGTCGAGCGGCTGGCGCCAGTCGTAAGGGAAGCGGCACACGACGTGGCTGCTCGAGAGCTCCTTGCACAGGGCACCATAGGACGTCTCGAACAGTTCCCTGGCCGTGACGCCGCTCGCCCCGAATTCGATCTTCTCCAGGCCGCCGGCGACGATATCGAGGTGATCGAGCCAGACGTGATCCTTCTCGTCGACGTACAGATGCGAGCCCATGATGCCGGGCAGCACCACCACGACCGGCTTGTCGGCCGCGACCACGTCGCGCGTGATCGCGTCCTGCAGGTACTGCTCGTACTCCTGCGGCGTGGGCAGCTTGCGGAACGCACCGAGCCGGGCCGGATCGTCGACCGCCAGCCAGTCGCACATCGCGCTGCGCGTCTCGTGATTGACGAAGTACCTGAAGTGGGAAACATCGTCGCCGCGATCGAACAGCACGCGCGACTGCAGCGTGGGCGCGATGCCCGCCAGCATCGCCTTGGTGTCCACCACCAGGTCGTTATCGGTGTTGTCGAACAGCAGGAAATCGGTCAACAGCACGCCCAGGCGCTTCAGCAGATTGCCACCCTCGATGTCGCCGGCGATCACCGCCATCCGGATGCCGGCGGCCGGCTTGGCATCGCGCAGCAGCCGCGCCATCGGCGAATCGGGCAGCATGGCCTCGATGCCGGGCACCAGATGCGGATCGGTGCGGTTCCTGGCGATCTCGATGACCACGCGCTTGAACGCGGCGTAGTACGGGCTGCTGAACAGAAAGGGCACGGCGCCGATGAGGCTCAGCAGTCCGGACAGGAACACGTCGAAGTTGCCGCTCGCCAGTTTGGTGCCGTTGGCCGGGCTGGCGGTGCGCACGTAGCGCTCGATGACCAGCTTCCTGGCGGCAAGCGCGCCGGCCAACTCGGCCAGCTCCTTGCGCTGCTCGGCGTGCGCGTCGTGCAGCTCATCCAGGACCTTCACGCGCGGATCGGGTGGCGCGCCAGTGCCCTGGAAATTGAAGGCGTAGCGATCGATGAGCTCGCCATCCAGCGATTGCAGGCACACCAGATCGGCGACCAGGCCGCCGCGCGAGTGCGACACCAGGCTGACGTGCGCGCCCACCGGCAACGCGTTGACCAGATCGATGGCATTGCGGATCGGACTTTCCGACAGCGTGCGGTGCTCGAAAGCGTAGATGCGGTCGCCGAACTTCCGTTCCAGCGCCGCCCACACATTACCCTCGCCCCGGCGAAGCTCGCCGAAACTCCCGAGCGTGCTCGACCCGGTGCCGTGCACGAAGACCAGCATCGGCTTGTCCGCGGGATCGGCAGGGGCGAGTCCGGCGATGTCGGCGGCCTCGAGATCGTCCTCGTTGCCCTGGGCGCCGACCCAGCGATAGAGCTTGCCGGCGGGCTGGTCGAGCTTTTCCTCGATCGCCCACATCAGCGCGCGCGTGCCCAGGCGGCTGACGCCGAGCAGCGCCAGATCCCCCACTTTCTTTCCGGCCAGCTCGATGATGGCGTCGGGCTTGTCGCCGACGACGAAAGCGAAGATCCTGCGCACCAGCCCGCCGACGACATCGCCGAAACCGCGGTGCGCGACGATGTCTTCCTGCTGCAGCTCGTCTATCAGGATCTCACCGTCGGGGCCCAGGAACTCTGGATGGCTCCGCTCCAGCGAAGCGCGCAGGCGTTCGGCGCTGGTGATCAGCGTACTGCCGTCGCTCAGCTCGAGGACGACGACCTCGTTGTCGCCGGCCCGCAGCGGCTGGTTCTGCGCGCCACCGGCGGCGTCGCGCGCCACGGGCCCGACGTCGAAGGTCTTGACCGGCCGCAGGTAGCTGGTGGGCAGAAAGACGTCCTGCCGCGGCGGGCCACCGCGCGAGGCGGGCTGCAGGAGCGCAGGCAGCGTGGGGGCGAGCTCGCGCCCGGTCAACCGAAGCGAGACCGAATCCGCCATGACGGACCTCCCTGCTTGGAGTTGTTAGGGTGGAAGGTGTCGAGCGGCCCGAGACCGGGCCGCCGCGGCGCCGCGCAGCCGCCTCAGGTGAACAGCTTGCGCTCGCGCGCGGCCGCCGTGCCGACGATTTGCGGGCTCTGCGGATAGGAAGCCGAGGGCAGGCATGGCGGATTGATTGCCGCATGCCAGTCGGCATAAGTCGCTTTCGGCCCCAGGCCCTCGAGCGCTTTCAGCGCGTAGTAAGTGAAGGCGCCGTTGAAGCGGCCCTTTATCCTGGCGTCGTAGCTGAAGCTGTTGGGACCTTCCTGGCAGCCCGACAGCAGCAGGTCGCCCGCGCGGCGCGACAGCCCCCTGACGAACGGCGAGGTGGCGGCGCCGACGGCGATGCGGCTCAGCGCTCGACCGCTGGCCGTCTTCGGCATGCGGCCGTCCGGCATCCAGTTGCCCATCGGCAGGAAGCGCGGCCTGGGCGCGTCGTCGGCATCCGGATCGGGCGCCGCCGCCCGGGTCACCGTGCCGGAGTGGCAACTGTCGGCGATCAGCACCAGGCGCACGCCCGGCTTGCGCGCCATGAAAAGTTCGTGGATCTCGTCGTCGGTGAGCGGGCCGCCGCCGGTCTTGATGTCGTGCGGACAGAGCGCTTCGTCGAGGTGGTCGACTTCATCGCCATCCTCGTCGGGCACGTAAGTGCCGTGGCCGGAGAAGGTGATGACCACCACGTCGCCGCCGCGAGCCCCGCCGATGATGGCCTCGAAGCCGTCCGCCATGGCCTTCTTGGTGGCCTGTTCGTCGAGCAGCCTGGTCACCGCGAAGCCGCGCGCTTGCAACTCGTCGGCCCAGTCGTTGGCGTCGTTGACGCAGCCGGCCAGATCCATTTGCGTGCCGGGATAGTTGTTGATGCCGATGCACAACGCGTTCTTGGCCATGACGGTCTCCTTTGTCTCCGGCGGGATCTGGAGTCACGACTTGATCAGGGCGGTACTCGACTCAGCATAAGTCGCCGGGGCGTGGTCGGCATCCTCTAAAAGAATGAGGCGCTCGACCAATTCGAGGAGGTGCTCTCACGCATGGCCGGGCGGCCAGCCGTCGCGGACGTCAAGCGGGTCGCGCTGGCGCTGATGCGCGCCGGCGTGGCGCGCGGCTCAATCGGCCGCCGCAGGATTCGCCAGGCTCGCCAAGGCCGCGCTCAGCTCGTCCTCGGTCACGCCCTCGCCGATGACGACCTCGGCGCGATCCGCCGGCGTGCCCTGCTTGAGCCCGGCGACGCGCTGGCCGGCCTCGCGCGGCGAGTCGAAACCGATGCTCTGCAGCAGCACGCGCTCGCCCTGGACCAGCTTGAAGTAGAACCTGCCGTCGGCCTCGCGATACTGCTTGACGGTCGGCGGTGTCGCCGACGGCGCCTTCTTGGCGCGCGCCTGGCCGTCGACCGGCACCTGTCCCAGGTTGCGTAGCCCGACCGCCTCGCGCAGCCTCGCGATGAACGGGATCGCGTACTGCCTGCGGACCCTCGCGGCGCCGTCGAGCAGGATCGCCTCGATGTCCGCGGGTTTTTCCATCAGCGCGTCGTAGCGCTCGCGCAGCGGCGCGATCTCGGCATCGATCCGCTCGAACAGCTTCTGCTTCGCGTCGCCCCAGCCGATGCCTTGCGCGAAGGCCCGCGCCATCGCCGCGGTCTCGTCGGCGCTCGCGAAGGCCTGGTAGAGCTGGAACAGCGCCGAGCCCTCGACGTCCTTCGGCTCGCCCGGCGCGCGCGAATCGGTCCGGATGCCGGCGACCAGCCGTTTCAACTCCTCGCGCGGCGCGAACAGCGGAATCGTGTTGTCGTAGCTCTTGCTCATCTTGCGGCCGTCCAGGCCGGGCAGGGTCGCGACCTGCTCCTCGATGACGGCCTCCGGCAGCGTGAAATGCTCGCCGTACAGATGATTGAAGCGCTGCCCGAAGTCGCGCGCCATCTCGATGTGCTGGATCTGGTCGCGTCCGACCGGCACCTTGTGGGCGTTGAACAGCAGGATGTCGGCGGCCATCAGCACCGGATACATGAACAGACCGGCGGAGACGCCGGCGTCGGCGTCCTCTGCCTCGGCGCGGTTGCGGTCGACGGCGGCCTTGTAGGCGTGGGCGCGGTTCAGCACGCCCTTGCTGGCGACGCAGGTCAGCAGCCAGGTCAGCTCGGGGATCTCGACGATGTCGGACTGCCGATAGAACCAGACCCGGTCCGGATCGAGGCCGCAGGCCAGCCAGCTCGCGGCGATCTCCAGCGTGCTGCGCTGGACCCGCGCCGGCTCCTGGACCTTGATCAGGCTGTGGTAGTCGGCCAGGAAATAGAAGCTCTCGGCATCGGCCGCGCGCGAGGCGGCCACGGCCGGCCGGATGGCGCCGGCATAGTTGCCCAGGTGCGGGGTGCCGGACGTGGTGATGCCGGTGAGGACGCGGGTCTTGCTCATGACGGAGGGCACGAAGTGGAAGTTCGAAGCATGGAGCGGGGCGGCGGCGGAGGGCTCGGCCTCCGGTCGCCGGGGGACAGTGTACTTCGAGCTACCGCAGGGCACGGTCGATGGTGATGGGCGGTCGGCGGGCGGGCGATCGCCTTGGCGAAATTTGGCCCGCCGGCGGCCATATTTGACCGCTCGAGCCGGACACGGCCGCCGCCGACGAAGTTCGGGCGCGCGGACTCCTTAGTTTTGAGGATTTCCGTTCTCCAAAGCGGACCTACAATGAAGATGAAGAGCGAGCGAGCAATCGGGAGCCTGTCACCAGGGAAGGCACGAAACGGAGGATCCCCACATGCTCCCGACAGACATCGATCCGCGAGGCGCCTGCCCCGATGCGCGCGCCACGCTGGCCGCACGGCAGACCTGCTTCGTCGACATGCCTTTCGGCAAGAAGGTCGACCCGAAGACCGGTGTGACGATCGACTTCGACCAAGTCTACGAGTCGGGCATTCGCCCGGCAGTGGAAGCCACCGGACTGGAGTGCATCCGGGGTGACCAGGAGTCGACCGGCGGGCTGATCCACACCGCGATGTTCGCGCGGCTGCTGCTCGCCGAGTTCGTGATCGCGGACATGACGACCGCCAACCCCAACGTGTTCTACGAGTTGGGCGTGCGGCATGCGGCCAGGCCCTATACGACCATTCCGATCTTCGCGACGATCGGCGCACCACCATTCGACGTCAATGGCGTTCGCGCGATTCCGTACAAGCTCGCCGACGGACGTTTGACCGAGGCAGCCGCGAGTGGCCTGCGCGAGGCGCTCGTGACCCGTATCGCCAGCGGCCTCGGCGGCCCGGTCACGCCGGACAGCCCGCTGTTCCAGTTGTTCGATCGATACCCTGGCGTACTGATGAGCCACGAGGTGACGGACGTCTTCAGGAACCGCGTCGTCTATTCGACCGAGTTCCGTACCCGACTCGCGAGCGCCTGCGCACTAAAGCCTCGGGCAGCCGCGATCGAGGAGCTGAAAGCCATCGAGAACGGCCTCGGCAACATCGCGGCATCGGAACGGGGCGTCGTCGTGGATCTGTTTCTTGCTTACCGGGCGATCGAGGCTTTCGACGAAATGATCGATCTGTACGGCCGGATGTCAGGCGAGTTGCAGGCAGCGGCGGTCACACGCCAGCAACTTGCGTTCGCGCTGAATCGACGCAAGGGCCGCGGGGATCGCGAGCGGGCCATCGCGCTGCTCGAGGCGCTGCGCAAGGCCTGCGGCGACAGTGCCGAGACGCTGGGTCTGCTCGGACGCATCTACAAGGATTGCTGGGGCGATGCACAGAAGCGCGGTGACATCGCGGCCGAAGCTTGGCTGGACCGTGCGATCGAGGCCTATTCCCGCGGTTTCGACGTCGAACCGCTCGACTTCTACCCGGGCATCAATGCGCTGACCTTGTTGTTGCACAAGAACGATGACGTAGCACATGCCGAGCGTCAGCGGCTCGTACCGCTGGTGACGTTCGCGACCATACGCAAGGGTGGAGAGAAGGCGACCGACTACTGGGCGCTGGCAACGATGCTCGAACTGAGCTGCCACAGCGGTGATTTCGCTCTCGCGAAGCGCTGCTTCATGAGAGCCATCCCTTTCGTCCAGCAGTCCAGCGAGACGTGGATGCTGAAAACCACCCGCGACAACCTGACGCTCATCGCGCTGCGGCTCGGGCCACCAAACGATGCTCCCGTCAGGGAACTGATAGCGTCGTTCGAACGGGCGATCGAGCAACTGGAGCAGACAGGCGCGTAGTCCGCACAGCAACGCGTACCGGCGGCGCTCTGACGATCCGCCGCTCGCACTGCCATTCGGCAAAGGCGTGACCCTGATAGTCTCTCCTGACGAGGCGCCAGCATGGCGGCGCCGCATTGTGAGAACGGAGTTCATGACATGCTGATGCCTGGATCAACGCTCGAGACGCCGACGTTTGTGCCCCGCGTGGCTTCCCCCGACGCCCGGGGTCGATACCAGGCAAGCAGACTGGCGCGCGTCGTATCGGCCGCTACCTGCGTGCTCGCGGCTCTGGGGCAATCCGGGGCCGAGGCCTCGCCCTGTCGCGCCGCCGAGATCCGTTCCGAATCGACGCACGCCGAAGTGTCGGAGTACTTCGCCGCCAGGAAATGGCAGGTGATCACCTTCGTCGGCTACTCGGGTGCCGAGTACGAGCACCCCGAGCAGATGCTTGCCCACGCGGAGCGCCTTCTTCAGCCGTTTCCCCGCGACGGCACCGTGGTGAACATCGGCGCGACCCGATCGGGTATCGGCGCCGTCTACGAACTCGCGAAGAAGATGGGATTCCGCACATCCGGCATCGTCTCGAGCCTGGCTCGCGACGAGGGGGTGGAGATCTCCGACTGCGTCGATCTGGTCTTCTATGTCCAGGACACGCAATGGGGCGGCATCGTCGCCGATACCGGCCGCCTGTCCCCGACGTCGCGGACGATCGTCGACGTGAGCACCGCGCTCTTCGCGATCGGCGGCGGAGACATCGCGCGCGACGAATACCTGGCCGTACGCCGGCTCGGCAAGCGCACCGAGTTCGTTCCGGCGCAGATGAATCACCGGATCGCCCGCGAGAAGGCGGCCAGGAAAGGGCAGCCCGAGCCGACGGATTTTCACGGGGCGCTGGGAAGCGCGCAGCGGTAGGGCCCGCCCACATCGGGCATCCCGGCAGCACGCGAGCATCCGGCGCATGGCGGCATCGACGCCGCCGCCCTGGTTCACCGGCGTTCCGGATGCGTCCTCTCGCCGCCCACCGGACGCGCAGCCGGGCTAGCATGCGCATTTCCCCCCAATCAGCGAGGCCATCATGGAATCGAACCTGTCCGAAGCCCCGGCGCTGTCCGAACGCACGATGATCGCGACGGCGCGCGGCCTGCGCGACGAGTCGATCGCGCTGCTGAGCGCGCTGGTGCGCGAACCGTCGCTGCTGGGCGACGAGGCCGGCGCGCAGCGGGTGATCCGCCAGGCGTTCGAGGCGCTGGGCACGCGCATCCACGAGTTCGAGATCGACGACGCGAAGCTGCGTACGCATCCGGCGTATTCGCCGTCGATCCTGCCCTATGCCGGGCGGCGCAACGTCGTCGGCATCCACGAGCCCAAGGGCCCGGTGCGCGGCAGGTCGCTGATCCTGAACGGCCACATCGACGTCGTGCCGATCGGCGCGCGCGAGTTGTGGCGGCACGATCCGTTCGGCGCCGAGATCGACGGCGATCGGCTGTACGGCCGCGGCGCCAGCGACATGAAGGCCGGCATCGTCGCGTTCACGATGGCGTTCAAGGCGCTGCGCGAGCTCGGCTACGAGCCGGCGGCCAAGGTCTTCCTGCAATCGGTGGTCGAGGAGGAATGCACGGGCAACGGCGCGCTGGCCTGTCTGCTCGAGGGCTACACGGCCGACGCGGCGGTGATCCCCGAACCGCTGGCCGGCCTGATGGACTGCCAGATGGGCGTCATGTGGTTCGCGATCGAGGTGCTGGGCAAGCCGGTGCACGCGTCGGTCGCGCACACCGGCGTCGGCGCGATCGAGTTCTCGTTCCATCTGTTCAGCGTGCTCAAGGAGCTCGAGGCGCGATGGAACGCGCCGAAATCGCGCCACGGCTATTTCCTCAGGCACGACCATCCGGTCAATTTCAACCTGGGCAAGATCCACGGCGGCGAATGGGCGTCGTCGGTGCCGACCTATTGCCGCAGTGACATCCGCGTCGGCTTCTACCCGGACATGCCGGTCGCCAAGGCCAAGGCCGAGATCGAGCGCGTGCTGGCCGACGCGCATGCGCGGCATCCGGGACGCGACAGCCTGTCGTACCGCCTGATCTACGAGGGCTTCCAGGCCGACGGCTGCGTCGTCGACATCAACGAACCGGTGATGCAGACGCTGTCCGGCACTTATCGCGACGTGATCGGCAAGGAGCTGGAGTCGATCGCGTTCACCGGCACGACCGACGCCAAGTTCTTCAACCTGTACGGCAACACGCCGGCCACCTGCTACGGGCCGGCCGGCGCCAGCTACCACGGCATCGACGAGTGGGTGTCGCTCGACAGCATGATGGACTGCGTGGCCGTGCTGACGGTGTTCATCGCCCGCTGGTGCGGGCTCAACCGCGTGGAGGCCCGCTGATGCCGACGCTGATGCTGCACAGCTCGACCCAGGACATGACGGGCCTGAAGCGCCTGTTCGAGAAGATCGCCCCGGAGCTGCGCTGCGCGGTGTGGCCCGACGTCGATCCGGCCGACGTCGACGCGGTCGCGTGCTGGCGGCCGGCAGCGGGCGTGCTCGCCGGCCTGCCGAACCTGAAGCTGCTCATCGGGACCGCGGCCGGCGTCGACAACATCCTGGCCGACCCGACGCTGCCGCCCGGCGTGCCGCTGACGCGCATCGTCGATCCGTACCTCGCGCACGGCATGGCCGAGTACGTGATCTGGGGCGTGCTGCACTTCTATCGCCGCTTCGACGCGATCCTGAACGGCCGGCCGCGACGCGAATGGAAGGACCCCGGCCAGCAATCGGCCGCCAGGACGAAGATCGGCATCATGGGGACCGGCGAGATCGGCGGGCACGTGGCGCGCGAGCTGGTCAAGCTCGGCTTCTCGGTCAGCGGCTGGTCGCGCGGCGCGCGCGCGATCGACGGCGTGACGATGTTCGCCGGCGACGAGGGCCTGCCCGGCTTCCTGGCCGAGCTGGACATCTGCGTGTGCGTGCTGCCGCTGACGCCGCAGACGACGCGGATCCTGGGCGAGCGCACGTTCGCGATGATGAAGCCGGGCGCGGCGATCATCAACGTCGGGCGCGGCCCGCACGTCGACGCCGATGCGCTGCTGCGATCGGTGCGCGACGGGCACCTGCGCGGCGCGATCCTCGACGTGTTCGACGTCGAGCCGCTGCCCGACGATTCGCCGCTGTGGCAGGAGCCGCGCATCGTCATCACGCCGCACATGGCGTCGTCGGTGCACCCGTCGGACATGGTGCGGCAGATCGCCGAGAACGTGCGCCGCGTGCGGGCCGGCGAGCCGCTGCTGAACCTCGTCGACCGGGCTCGCGGGTACTGAAAACCCGTGAACGAATCGGACGCGGCTGGAGGCTCGCCGGCCAGTGCTACCATCGTCCGGTATCGATTCGCGACGGGACGGGCCGATGCCGTCCCGCAGGCCGCCGATCAGACAGGTCTCGCGGATTTTCTAGACGACTGGCCGTGGACCCCTCGACAAGAGGCGCTCGGCCGATAGCCGGCCGCCTTGATCGGCGACCTCCTCGCCGCCCGATCCGCATCGACGATGACCTCCATCCGCACTCGTTCCGCCCACCTTCCGCCCTTTCACCCCACCGTTCGCATGGCCATCGCCGCCACGCTGCTCGCGCTGGCCGCGCCCGCCTTCGCGCAGGCGCCGGCGCGCGCGCCGGCCGGCTGCGCGGCGCCCGCGACCGCCCCGGCGCCCCAGACGCTGTCGACGATCACCGACGGCTTCGCGATGCGCGCCGGCCCTTCGCCGCAGCCGAACACGCGCTGGCGAGTGGCTTTCCAGGGCGGCGTCGAATGGCCGCACGTGATCCTGCGGCCGACGCGCGACCCGTGGGACCTGTCCCGCCATGGCGCGCTGCTGTTGCCGATCACCAACGTCGGCGAGCAGGACGTCATCGTCAACCTGCGGGTCGGCGACAACGACGGCGCCACCTGGCCGGACCACGCCGGCGCCACCCGGATAGCGCTGGCGCCGTTCGAGCGGCGCAACGTGCTGCTGCCGCTGTGCGCGGTCGATCCGCGCGCGATGGGCATGCGCGCCGGGCCGCCCGTGCGGCCGTCGCAGGCGCTGGCCCCGACGCTGATGCGTGGCCTGACGCCGCTGGCGCTGGACGGCCGCGTCGATCCACGCCGCATCGCCAGCGTGTTCATCGTCGTCGATGGGCGCAGCCACGCGCACCAGTTGATCCTCGGCGACCTGCAGGCCGTGGCGGTCCCGCAAGGCGCGGCCGCTTATGACGGCCTGTTCGATACCTTCGGTCAAACGACGATCGGCCAGTGGCCCGAGAAGATCAAGGACGAGGCCGACCTGAAGGCGCGCGCCGATGAAGAGCTCGCGCAACGGCTGTCCGACGCGCCGCGCGACGGCCAGTCGCCGCGCGCTGCCGCCACCGGCGTGCCGACGTTGCCCGACGCGAAGCCGCCGCGGTTCAAGGCCAGCGGGTTCTTTCGCACGCAGCGCGGCGACGACGGCCGCTGGTGGCTGGTGACGCCGCAAGGCGAGGGCTTCTTCTCGATCGGCGTCGACACGGTCACCTGGCCCGACATGGGCACTTATGTCGAAGGCCGCGAGTCGATGTTCGTCGACCTGCCGAGCGCTGACGGCCCACTGGCCGCGCACCTGGGTAAGGCCGACCTGCGCCGCGACATGGGCGCGCAGGCGGGCCAGCGCTTCAACCACGGCCGCTTCGTCAATTTCTACACGGCCAACCTGCAGCGGCGCTACGGTGCCGACCATGCCGAGACCTGGCAGCGGATGACGCTGCAGCGGCTGCGCGACTGGGGCTTCAACACGCTGGGCAACTGGAGCCATCCGGACCTGTGGCGTCCCGAGCGCGCCGAGCGGCTGCCGTACACGGTGCCGCTGTCGATCGAAGGCGATTTTTCGCGCGTCAGCGACGGCACCGACTACTGGGGCAAGATGCCG
The DNA here is from genome assembly GCA_047605425.1 of Burkholderiaceae bacterium. Classification (GTDB taxonomy): domain Bacteria; phylum Pseudomonadota; class Gammaproteobacteria; order Burkholderiales; family Burkholderiaceae_E; genus JAKPAM01. The sequence continues at coordinate 12,795 of JASGFT010000096.1, forward strand.
GATCCGTTCGATCCGCGCTTCACGCAGGCGGTCGATCAGTTGATGCAGGAGCAGGCGGCGCCGCGGCGCGACGATCCGATGCTGCTCGGCTACTTCGTCGACAACGAGCTGGCCTGGGGCAATGGACGCGCGCCCGAGCTGGCGCAGCGCTATGCGCTGGCCGTGCACGCGCTGGCGCTGACCGGCGCGAGCTCGGCCAAGCAGGCGTTCATCACGATGCTGCGCGAGCGCCATGCCAGCCCCGCCGAATGGGCGCAGGCATGGAAGCTCGAGAACGTGCAGGGATGGCCCGGCGATTGGGACGCCGCGCTGCGCGCGCCGGTGCGCCTGCCGGGCATGCTGCCCGACGCCGCGGCGGCCGACCTGTCGGCCTTCACGCGCCAGTTCGCCGACACTTATTACCGCACCGTGGCCGAGGCGCTCGAGCGCCACGACCCCAACCACCTGTACCTGGGATCGCGCTTCGCCGCGCAGACCGACGAGGCGGTCGGCGCCTGCGATCGCTATTGCGACGTGGTCAGCTTCAACATCTATCACCGCGAGTTCGCGCCGGCGCGGCAGGATCGGTTCCGCGAGCTGGTCAAGCCCGCGCTGGTCGGCGAGTTCAACTTCAGCTCGACCGATCGCGGTCCGTTCTGGCCCGGCCTGGTCGACGTCGGCAGCGAGGCGGCGCGCGGCCGCGCTTATGCCGAGTACGTCGCCGCCGCCGCCGCCGATCCGCAGATCGTCGGCGTGCACTGGTTCCAGTACGTCGACCAGCCGGCGTCGGGCCGCCTGCTCGACGGCGAGAATGCCCACTTCGGCCTGGTCGGCATCACCGACGTGCCGTGGCAATCGTTCACGCAGGCGGTAAGCGAAGCCAACGCCGCGGCGCTGAAGGCGCGAATGAGCGGCAAGCCGAAGTAGCGCGCCGGCGTTCGGGCCTTCACACATCGCAACGCGGAATCGACACCATGAGCCTGAGGGTCCTGATCGTCGGCGGCGGCATCGGCGGCCTGACCGCGGCGCTGTCTCTGCACGCGGCCGGCGCCGACGTGCAGTTGTTCGAAGCGGCGGCCGACATGAAGCCGCTGGGCGTCGGCATCAACTGCCTGCCGCACGCGGTACGCGAGCTGACCGAGCTGGGCCTGGGCGACGAGCTGTCACGCATCGGCGTGCCGGTGCGCGAGCTGATCTACACGAACCGGTTCGGCCAGCGGATCTGGCGCGAGGACCGCGGTCGGCACGCCGGCTACCACTGGCCGCAATACGCGATCCACCGCGGCGCGCTGCAGATGCTGCTGTGGCGCACGGCGCTGGAACGGCTGGGAGAGGGCCGGCTGCACCCGAATCATTCGCTGCTGCGTTTCGAGCAGGACACGCGGGGCGTGACCGCCTCTTTCGCCTCGCGGACGCTGCCGCCTTCGGGCGGCTCGCTGGGCCAGTCGCTGCAGGGACCCGACGTCGATCGCGGCCGCTGGCGCGGCGACGTGCTGATCGGCGCCGACGGCATCCATTCGGCCGTTCGCCGCCAGCTCGTGCCGAACGAAGGCGGACCGGTGTGGAACGGCGCGATCCTGTGGCGCGGCGTCACGCGGGCAAGCCCGTTCCTGTCAGGCGCCTCGATGATCATGGCCGGACACGAGTGGCAGAAGTTCGTCTGTTACCCGATCTCGGCCGTCGGCGACGATGGACGGCAGGACATCAACTGGATCGCCGAACGCAAGTTTGGCGAGCGTCCGCCGCTGCGGCGCGAGGACTGGAACAAGCCCGGCCTGCCCGACGACTATCTGCCGCACTTCGCGTCCTGGCGGTTCGGCTGGCTGGACTGCCCGGGCCTGATCGGCGGCGCGGCCGGCAGCTTCGAGTTCCCGATGGTCGATCGAGATCCGCTGCCCGGCTGGACGCACGGCCGCGTCACGCTGCTCGGCGACGCCGCGCATCCGATGTATCCGATCGGCAGCAACGGCGCTTCGCAGGCGATCCTGGACGCGCGCGTGCTGTCCTGGCGGCTCGCCACGCACGGCGATCCGTGCGACGCGCTGCGGCTGTACGACGACGAGCGCCGGCCCGCGACGTCGGCGCTGGTGCTGGCCAACCGCCGCAATGGCCCCGAGCGCGTGATGCAGATGGCCGAGGAGCGCGCGCCCGACGGCTTCGCGGTCGACGTGCACGAGGTCATCAGCGCCGACGAGTTGGCCGCCGCCGCGCGCGAATACAAGCTGATCGCCGGCTTCGACAAGGATGCGCTGAATCAGCGGGCGTCGTATTCGGTGGGCGGATAGCCGCTCGTCCTCCCGGCTTCTCGCGCGCGCGGCCTTACCCCGGACCTCTGCGGTCCGGCGGCCGACGAATCAGGCATTTGACCCTGCGCGCGGCACTTCGCCGGCAATTCTGCAATACTTCTGTTACGCTGTTAGCTGGCGGACAGTCAAATAATCTGACAATCACGATTATTGTCCAGAATATTGGATCAATTCGTCGCCATTTGAATTACCCCACTGATGATCAAGGAGGGTGGCAGTTCGATGCGTTGTCTCAAGTTGTTTTTTTCCGGCTTTCTGATCTGGAGCAGCCTCGGCACCAGCTTGGCCGATACTCGCCTGGCCAATACCGCGAACAATACCGCCGTATACGCCACGACGGATGCCTATACGCCGACCGTGTACGAGATGTCTTCGAGTAGCCGGCCCTGTTGGGGCTCGGTCGCGATCCTGCCCAGCAACTATGCCCCACTCGCAGCCAAGACGGCGAGCGTTCCGCTGCCCTGCAACTTCACTCCGTCCGAGGGCACCGACAAGGAGGCGGTTATCCTCGATTACACCCACGGTTCCCTGCGAGTATTCGAAGGCTGGCAGCTCAATAAGTCCGGGGGTAACTGGTCGATGGCCTGGGGCGGTTATGAACCGGAATCGGCGTTCACCAAGACCGCCTACGGTTGGGCCTGGCCAACGAGCGAATCGATGTACGGCGTCCAGGCATCGGGCCTCGCCTTCCTTCCGGGCATCATCACGGTCAAGGAACTAAGCAGCGGAAAGATCAGCCACGCGATTCACATGATCGTTCCGCGATCGTGCAATACCTGGGTGTCGCCCGCGACGCGAACGGACGGCAGCTCGGTGCCGACGGGAACCCTGGATTGCTACCAGTACGGCATGGCGTACAAGCTTCCGTCGAACTTCGTGATCCCATCCAACTGGCCGAATGTCGTCAAGATGATCGCCGTCGCCGCACGCGACTATGGCCTGGTGGTTACCGACCAGTCGGGGTACGGCATCGGCTTCCGCTTCGAGAACTACAAGCGCCCGGAGGCGTGGTGGTCCAATAACGGCGCCGTCGTCGATCCTTATAGTGATCCGACGCAAGCCGGACTGAATTTCTTTCAGTGCCCCAATCCCTGGACCTGGGCCTGCTATCCGGATGGGGGGCATCTGTTCAAGCCCCTGTCCCAGGTCGTCGCCCCCAACAGCCAGAGCTTCTGGCAGGCGCTCGTCCGGGTCAATTAGGGTCTGTTCACACTAACCGGCATCCGCCGCGCTACCCGCGCGGCGATCAGGATTTGCTCGGATCCGATCCGTCCTTGGGCGGAAGCGTGATCTTGCGGCTGACGCGGCGAACGACGGTGACCTCGGAGGCGGGCTTGGGCGCACCGAGCGGCCGGCGCATCGGCGGCGGATCGTCGGCACGATGGTGATGCGGGTATCGCGGTCCGTCGCGGTAACCGGGCCCATCGCGATGGCCCGGCCCGTCACGGTGGCCCGGCCCATCGCGGTATCCGTGTCCCTGGCCGTCGTCCCGGCCTGCGCCGCGCCCCTCGCGCGGGGAAAAACCGCCGCGGGCGCCGTCGCCGTGCGACGGCGGACGGCGGGCCGTCCGCCCCTGCACGGGACCGATCGAGCTGACCGCGTGGTGATACAGGAAGGTCTCGCCCTGGCCGACGTCGAGGATCAGTGAATACTGGTCGAACGATTTGATGCGGCCGCGCAGGCGCACGCCGCTGACCAGATAGACGTCGACCAGCGTGCGTTCACGCCGGAACGCATTGAGCCGGCTGAACTGCTGGTTCTTGACCGGGGCGCTGGAAGGGGACGGAGGAGATTCGCTCACGAGTCGGTAGGGGGCGAACCACAGGCACCCCGGCACGTTCAAGGCTCTTCATTCTAGAGCGTTTGAACGGTCAACGGGGCTTGCTGGACAAAGAAGTTCGGCGTAGAGGGGGCGGGGCGGGGCTACGAGGAGGGTTCAGTGCAGGGTCAGCGGTTGCTGCATCAGGCCATTGAACTGGCTCAGATAATCGTCGACTTCTTCGATGCTGGGCTCCGAAGCGATCAGTTGCTGGACGTCTTCGCGGAACCGCGAAGCGAGCGAACCGTCGATGTAGATCTCGCGGCGCATCGCCTTGTCCATGATTTCGAAACCGCCGAACACCCCCCGCTCGTCGTCGCGAAACTCGACGACGCAGTAGTTGGGGCTGTTATAGATCATGTGCATGGCGAACCTCGGTTTTGCTGATTCGTAGCTATGGTCGGCTGAAGGCTTTGCAAGTCCTGCCCGAGCCCGACGGGCGTCCGACGATGCCCGATGGACGCCCCGCCCACTCGCGAAAACTGCAACAGGCGGCCAGATGCCCGGCTTTTCGAGCGCCCGACGCCTGCCGCGACATCGTCAGGACGCCGGTGGAGCGAGCCCGGCGGCAACCCCGGCCAGCCAATCGCGAACGGCCCGATCCCGCCAGTGCAGATCGATACGACTGCACGTACGGTAAGCGCTTGCTCTCTGGACAATCGTGATCGGCACGCAGGGTTTGTCGTCCGAGAGCGGCCCTTCTATCCGCCATTCGTAGGTTTCGCGCTCGGTCGCCAGCACGGCGTGCAACCGGGCGCGGGGCGGTGCCGATGCCGGCCAGGCGCGCAGTGCCTGTACGAATCGCGCGCGCGAGAGCCGGGTGCCGGCCGGCCACAGCCAGCGGTCGGCGAATCCACCATCGGAACGCGCCCCCAAGGGATCGTGCCGAGGCGCTTCGACTCCGAAGCGGACGTGCGCGTCGAAAGCGTCGATCCCGGCGCGGACGACGCGGCCGAACGGCCGCCAGGCGGCCAGCGTCTCGATCAACGAGGCGTCGGACGCGCCTGCCGGCGTGTCCCCACCCCGGGCCCCGCCCCCGGCTCCAGCCCCGCCCTGGGGCTCGAGCGGGCCGGCCGGGTCGTCACCGTCGTCCGGCCGCAACCAGACCTGGTCGGCCGCCTCGATCTGGGCAACCGCCAGCGCCCGCGCCAGGGCCGGCGCCGACGGGTCGTCGAGCCGCCGGTACGGCGTCGAGCGCGCGGCGTCGACGACGGCCACGATGCGTTCGAGCTCGAAGCGGGCGGCCAGATCGGCGCCACGCAACAGATCGGCGATGCGCTGCGGCTGGCCCTGGCCCGACAGCTCGATGATCACGCGATCGCAGCCGGCGCCGATCCGCGGCAACTGGCGCCGCAGCAGCGGCTCGGCGACGCAGCAGGCGCAGGCGGCGCTCAGGTCGACCAGCTCGACGCTGCCGGCCGGCGCGACGCCCCCGGCCAGCGCGGCGCCGCCCGCCGCGGAAACGGACAACACCTCGTCCGCCAGGTCATCGAGCGACACGGCGCCGCGTTCGTTGAGCACGACGACCCATCGTTCCGGCGGTGGCTTGCGCCGCAGCCAGCGGCGGATCAGCGTCGTCTTGCCGGCGCCGAGAAAGCCGCAGACGATCGTGACCGGGAGGCGGGATCGGGAGGGCGTGGTCAGGCGTCCCGCCGGATCGGAATGATGTCGATCAGGCCCATCTTGCGGAGCATGTCGAAGCATTCGTCCAGGCTGCGGAAGCGGGTCAGGCCGCGCCGGAAATCGGCGATCGTGCGATGGCCGTCGACGAGGATCAGCAGCATCCGCAGGCGGCGCGGCAGCGCCGAATCGATTTCGGCCGCCTCCTTTCGGCCCCGCCGCGTCTTGATGAAGATCTCGTCGTCGCGCAGCGGTGCGGCGGCGGGATCGCTGAGCAGTCGTCTCAGCGCTTTGTCGAATTCAGGATCGGCAGGGTTCAACATACTTCCAGGGTTCGTCCGCAATCGCATCGATCCTAAGGCAGCGGCCGCGCGGCGGCCGGTGATTGAAGTCACGTCCGTCCGGGCGCGTCGGCGCCGGACGGCGCGCGACGCGATCGGCCTGATCAATTCGGCGACAACGCCGCCATGGGCTCGAAGGCGACATTTCATGGCACAGAAGTTGCCGCACAGCCCACTAGATTCCTTGACTGGAAAGAATTTGCATGAGTTGAGTCAAGTTTTTCTACGGA
>JASGFT010000097.1:0-19018 GCA_047605425.1 Burkholderiaceae bacterium
GCCACATGGACTACGGCAAGAAGGATCCGTCGCTGGGCTGGCGCTTCACCGATGCGTGGCTGTCGATGGCCGGCTCCGCCGACAAGGGCATCCCCAACGGCCTGCCGGTCGATGAGTGGGGGATCCGCGTCGCCGACGACAAGTGCACGCCGGTCGGCGCGTCGGTCGCGCGCGGCGGCGCCACCAACTCGCCGGCCGCCGTCTACGCGCTGACCAAGTACGTCGACTGGATGAAGAAATACGCGCCGGCCAACGCCACCGGCATGACCTTCGGCGAGTCCGGCCCGGTGCCCGCGCAGGGCGAGATCGCGCAGCAGATCTTCTGGTACACGGCGTTCACGGCCGACATGACCAAGCCCGGCCTGCCGGTCGTCAACGCCGACGGCACGCCGCGCTGGCGGATGGCGCCGTCGCCGCACGGGCCGTACTGGAAGGAGGGCATGCAGAACGGCTACCAGGACGTCGGCTCGTGGACCTTCTTCAACGGCGGCGACGCCAACCGCAAGGCCGGCGCCTGGTTGTACGCGCAATTCGTCACGGCCAAGACCTTGTCGCTGAAGAAGTCGATCGTCGGCCTGACGTTCATCCGCGACAGCGACGTGCGCAGCGACTACTTCACGCAGAACGCCGCCCGCTACGGCGGATTGATCGAGTTCTACCGCAGCCCGGCCCGGGTCGCGTGGACGCCGACCGGCAACAACGTCCCCGACTATCCGAAGCTCGCGCAGTTGTGGTGGAAGAACGTCGCCGTCGCGGTCACCGGCGAGAAGACGCCGCAGCAGGCGATGGACACGCTGGCCAACGAGATGGACGACGTGATGGCGCGGCTGCAGCGTGCGGGCATGAAGCGCTGCACGCCCAAGCTCAATCCGAAGGGCGATCCAGCCAAGTGGCTCAGCGAAGAGCACGCGCCGTGGAAGAAGCTGGCCAACGAGAAGCCCAAGGGCGAGACCGTCGCCTACGAGAAGCTGCTCGAGGCCTGGAAGGCCGGCCGCGCGCGGTGATCCGGCCCGACCCCGGAGCGCGCCGGGACGGCGCGCCCGGCGGACGCGGGTCCATTGGCTGAAACGGCCGGCGCGGCATCGGGCGGCTGGCGAGGGCTTGCCGGCCGGGGCGGGCAAAAGATGATAAAAAGGGGCGGTATTTCGTTGCATCGGAAATCCCCCCATGTCTTCGTTCTCTGCCGCCCCGGCCGATCGCCGTCCGTCCGACGCGCCGGGTGCCGATGCGTCGGGCGTTGCCGCGCTCGAGCCGTTCCAGACGCCCGCCGCCGATGACGACGTGCCGGTGCGCTACATGCAGCGCACGCGCGACTGGTACCTGGCGCTCAAGTACGACAATCCTTATCGCTGGGCGCACTACGCGGACGTGCCGTTCACGCCGCTGGCCAAGCCGCTGGCGCGCGCGCGCGTCGGCCTGATCACGACCGCGGCGCCGTACCAGCCGGACAAGGGGCCGCAGGGCCCGGGCGCGCCGTACAACGCGGCCGCCAAGTTCTACACGGTCTACGAGGGCGACACGTCGATCGACCACGACCTGCGGATCTCGCACGTGGCGATCGATCGCAAGCACACGTCGATGGAGGACAGCGGCACCTGGTTTCCGCTGCCGGCGCTGCGCCGGCTGGCGGCCGAGGGGCGCATCGGCGAGCTCGGACCGTTCTTCTACGGCGCGCCGACCAATCGCAGCCAGGTCCATACGCAGAGCGTCGACGCGCCGGACATCCTGGCGCGCTGCCGGCGCGACGCGCTCGACGCGGTCGTGATGGTCGCCAACTGCCCGGTCTGTCACCAGACGCTGTCGCTGGTGTCGCGCCATCTGGAAGCGAACGGCGTGCCGACGGTGATCATGGGTTGCGCGCGCGACATCGTCGAGCACTGCGGCGTCGCGCGGCTGCTGTTCAGCGATTTCCCGCTCGGCAACGCGGCGGGCCGGCCGCACGATCCGGCGTCGCAGGCCGAGACGATCGAGCTGGCGCTGCGCGTGCTCGAATCGGCGCCGGCCGCGCGCACGACCGTACAGTCGCCGCTGCGCTGGTCGGATGATCCGGGCTGGAAGCGCGACTATTCGAACCACGAGCTGCTGTCGCCCGAAGAGCTCGAACGGCTTCGCGACGAGGCCGAGCAGGCGCGGATCACCGCGCGCAAGCTGCGCGAGGCCGAGCTGGCGGCCGAGCGCGAGGACTGATGGCCGAGAGCCCTAAGGACACGTCCGAGAGACTCTCGGCCTCTGATTCCCTGGCCCGCCCGGCCGCACGGTCGGGCCGGACGATTTCCCGACATCGATCCCACAGGAGACATCGACGATGAGTTCGCATCCCAATGGCGCCGAGGTGCTGGTCAAGACCCTGCTGGCCGGCAAGGTCGACGTGTGTTTCGCCAATCCCGGCACGTCCGAGATGCAGTTCGTCGCCGCGCTCGACACGGTGCCCGGCATGCGCTGCGTGCTCGGCCTGTTCGAGGGCGTGGTCACCGGCGCCGCCGACGGCTACGGCCGGATGGCCGACCGCCCGGCCGCCACGCTGCTGCACCTGGGCCCGGGCATGGCCAACGGCCTGGCCAACATCCACAACGCGCGGCGCGGCGGCTCGCCGATGGTCAACATCGTCGGCGAGCACGCGACCTGGCACAAGGCGGCCGACGCGCCGCTGCACAGCGACATCGAGGCGCTGGCGCGGCCGATGTCGCACTGGGTGCGCACCAGCCAGTGCAGCGCCGACATCGCCCGCGACGCGGTCGACGCGATCAACTACGCGAACTCGTCGTCCGGCCGGATCGCGACGCTGATCCTGCCGGCCGACACCGCGTGGGAGCCGGGACCGGAGGTCGGCACCGGTTTCGCGACGCCGGCGCTGGGCCTGCCGGTCGCGGCGATTCTCGACCAGGCGGCCCGGGCGCTGGCCGACGCCGCGCCCGGGCAGTGCGCGATCGTGCTGTCGGGCCGCGCGCTGCGCGCCGAGCCGCTGGCGACCGCCAGCCGCATCGCCGAGAAGACCGGCGCGCGGCTGCTGGCGCAGCAGTCGAACGCCCGCACCGAACGCGGCCTGGGCCGCGTGTCGGTCGAGCGCGTGCCGTATCCGGTCGACCAGGCGCTGGCCAAGCTGCAGGGCATCAAGCGGCTGATCCTGGTCGGCGCCAAGGCGCCGGTGTCGTTCTTCGCTTACCCGGGCAAGCCCAGCTCGGTGCTGCCGCCCGATTGCGAGGTGATCCGCCTGGCCGGCGTGGCCGAGGACCTGCCGGCGACGCTGTCGATGCTGGCCGAGCGGGTCGGCGCGACCAAGGTGGCGCCGCGCCTGTCGACGGAAGCGAAGCCGGCGCTGCCCACCGGCAGGCTGACCGCCGACGCGGTGCTGCAGGCGGTGGGCGCGCTGCTGCCCGAGCAGGCGATCCTCGTCGACGAGGCGGTGACGTCCGGGCGCGCGCTGTTCAACTTCACAGGCGGCTCGGCGCCGCACGACTATCTGCAACTGACCGGCGGTGCAATCGGCGGCGGCCTGCCGATGGCGACCGGCGCGGCGATCGCGTGCCCGGACCGCAAGGTGATCTCGCTCGAAGGCGACGGCAGCGGCATGTACACGCTGCAGGCGCTGTGGACGCAGGCGCGCGAGAAGCTCGACGTGCTGACGATCGTGTTCGCGAACCGCGGCTACCAGATCCTGAAGGGCGAGCTCAAGGGCGTCGGCGTCGAGAAGGCCGGCGAGCAGGCCGAGCGGATGCTGACGATCGCGGAGCCGGAACTCGACTGGGTGAGCCTGGCGAAAGGGATGGGCGTCGAGGCCGCGCAGACGGATTCGGCCGACGAGCTGGTCAAGCTGATGCGGGCGGCGCTCGGCCGGCGCGGGCCGTTCCTGATCCAGGCCAACGTCTGATCCGCATCCGGACCGGCGGCGGCCGGTTCATTGCTCGCCGAGCAGGCCCTGCGAGGCCAGCTCGCGGATCACCTTGACGGTGTCGATGTCGGCCTGCGCGTACGCCTGCTTCAGGTGCGCCTGCACGAACTCGTCGGCCGTGGCCTCCGACGGCTCGCTCGTGTACGTGAATCGCAGGTACAGCCGGCCCGGCGCCGGCTCCTCGATGCGCATCACCAGCGTGCTGGCCGGCGAGGTCGCGGTCGGCTCGACGTCGTAGATCACCGCGTCCATCGGAATCAGCCGGACGCAATCGTCGACCTGGTAGCTGCCGAAGCTCAGCCGGCGCCGCAGATGCCGGTCGTCGAGCGGCGCCAGCTCGCAGCGGTCGAGCCCGATCACGAACAGCTCGGGCTTCTCGGCGCGCACGACCAGCCCGCGCCACAGTGTCGTACGCGACAGCGGGCAGATCTGCGGCAGCGTCGGGGAGTTGATCTCGATCAGGTGTTCGAACTGCATGCGGCATGCCCGAGAGGAGAGGCTTCAAGCTCTTTGGCAGAGCGGCTTTTTTGGAATGTCGGCTTCCCGGATCGTGCGGCGGCCCTGCCATGAAGATGCCGCGTAGCGCGGGTCGAGAAGCCAGTGCCGAACGGCCGGGCCGTCCTTTCTGGCCACGGATTCTGGCCAGCGTCCTGACGTGGCCAGAATAAAATGCTGAGAATCCGCATGGTTACATGGTTTCCGCGGCGGGCTTATTGGCCATCGTCGTCACCGTGGCCAGAAACGTCGAGCTTGAGGCTGAATCTGCGGGCCCGCGTCGCTCCGCTCGCCATGATCCGGTCCGACGTGACGAGATCCTCGAGTGCGCGTCGGAAGGTCCGCTCGGGGATCTCAGGTCCAACCCGCCGCCAGATGTCGGCCTTTGACGAGTCCGGGAAGCGCTCGAGGTCCTCGAGAATGAGCGCGCGCAGCCGGTGCGGCTGAACGCGCGTGAGCGTCGTGAGTGCGTCGAGCCCGGCCTCGCGGAGGAGCGCAGGCGGCACATGGTAGCGTGTGGCGCTCGTGCGGCCAGTCTGTTCGACGAGCCCCCAGTCGAGGAGCCGACCGAGCCAGGGGCGGAGCGCGTTCGTGTCCGCCAGCTCCAGCTTCTCGGCGAGTTCGGCGGTGGAGATGCTCTCAGTCTGCGCGACGAGCGAGAAGGTGATGCGCTCACGTTGCGTAAGCTGGTACCGCTTGTCGGCCTCGACGAGCAGCTTGATGACGCCGGGCTGCACCACGCGGCGAGGGATCGTGACGTGAACCGAATCGGTCCCCTCGTAGATGGTCGGTGCCTTGCGTCCCGTCGCGAGCAGACGCTCGAAGAGCAGGTCGATGCCGCTGCCCTCTCGCTCCATCAGCTTGAGGTCGTGGAAGATGTGCGCGAGCCCGTCGTTCCGGCGGCGGCTTTCGTGGAGGATGTTCTGCGGCGTGACGCCGATGGGGAGCCGGCCGGGATTCACGACCTCGAGGCGGTCCGGGTGCAGGTTCAGGTAGATGTCGCCTCGCTGCGTGTACGGCCGGTGAACGAACGCGTTGACGAGCAACTCGCGGACGACGAGCTCGTCGTAGGCCGGCACCTTCGTGCGCAGCATGCCGTCGGGCAACTCGTAGCTCTCGCGGAAATCGGGCACTGCGGACCAGATGGCGTCGACCAGCTCGATGGGCGATTGCGTGCGGTCGTCCCAACTCCACTTCGCAATCTTCACCTCGTGCTCGTCGTATTTGATGGCCTGTACGATCGGCGCGCTCCCGAGGCTCGCGCGATCGTCCCTGCCGCCGACGAGCAGGATGCCCAGATTCGTTAATGCATCACCCTTCGCGAGCCCGTAGTGTGCGAGCAACTCGTCGTCGGTTTTCTCCTTGACCGACGGCTTCACGCGGTCTGAGGCACGGAGCCCTTCGCAGAGGCGTTCGACCTTCGCGGTGTCTGTATTCGCCCTCGGAACGCGCAGCGAGGTCATCTCCTCCCAGGGCATGGCTGGGCGCTCATTCGCGAGGCGCATCACGTCGTCGCCGACGATTGGTCGGCACGTGTCACCGACGCGAAGGAAGTAGCGACCGTCGCTCGTCGAGGCGATGCCCGTTGCGCGCGGAATGGTGAGCGCGATGTATTCGCCGCCGTTCTCGTGGCGCTTCAGCTCCGGTACGACCTGCACGTTCACGGTCAGCTCGCCGACGCGCTTGCGGATGCGATCCAGGAGCACGGGCTCGACGCGCTGGACGGAGGGCGGTGCGTCGCCGCCGTCCTCGATGCCGATGAGGAGCATGCTACCCGCCGCGTTGGCGAAGCAGACGCAGCTTTGCGCCAACTCGCCGAAGTCTGCCTTCACGCCCGTGACGAGGCGCAGCGACTTGTGGTCGAGCTTGTGGGACTCGCGGATGGTCATGCGCACCTCCATGCCTCGGAAGCGCGGCACTCGTCGGGCACCTCGGTGTGGACCCGTTTGCCGATCTGCCAGTAGAGCGTGACGAGCGTAATGTTCGCGGTGGCGGCCACATGCTTGCGCGCGGCGTCGATCATTTCGCTGATGTCGCGGACGAACTGCGTGACATCGATCTCGTCGTGGCTCTTGACGCCCGCGGGAAAGACGCTGCCGGATTGTCTCCGCACTGCGGAGATTTTCTTGGTGATTGGCGGCACACCCTTCTTCTTCGCGCGCTTTACCGTCATAGATCCACTCGGAAAAAACGCGTCTCCTCGGAGCACGCGCTGAGTTCAACTCGGACCAGCTTGCGAAACTCGGTGGCGCGTGCCCGTTCGCCCGCTCAGCGCGGCGCCGCCAGCGACAGGAACTCCTTGCGCAGCGCGTCCGAGCGCAGGAACACGCCGCGCATCACCGACGACACCATCGACGCCTGGTCCTTGACGCCGCGCCAGTGCATGCAATAGTGGTCGGCCCGCATGACGACGGCGATGCCGGCGGGGTTGAGCTGCGACTCGAGCGTGTCGGCCAGGGTCTTGACGGCTTCCTCCTGGATCTGCGGGCGGCTCATGATCCAGTCGGTCAGGCGCGCGTACTTGGACAGGCCGATCAGCCGCGAATCGGGCCGCGGCATCACGCCGATCCATACCCTGCCCATGATCGGGCACAGGTGGTGCGAGCAGGCCGAGCGGACCGCGATCGGGCCGATGACGATCAGTTCGTTGATGCCCTCGACGTTCGGGAAGCTGGTGATCGACGGCATCGGCTCGTAGCGGCCGGCGAACACCTCGCGCATGTACATCTTGGCGACCCGGCGCGCGGTGCCGTGCGTGTTGTGGTCGCTGTCGGTATCGATGACCAGCGCGCGCAGCAGCGTCTGCACGGCGTCCTCGACCTCGCGCTGCAACGCCGCGCGTTCGTCGTCATTCTCGATGAACGCCGCGATGTTGTCGTTGGCGTGGAAGCGCTGGCCGGCCGCGGCGATCCGCTCGCGGACGACCTCGGACATCGGCCGGCCGTCGCGCGCGTCGGCGTCGTCGATATCGGCGCCGGACGAGGAATCAACGGCGGAAACCGGGGGGGAGCCCGGGGCGGAAGCGGGGGACGGTGCGTGACGATTCATGGCGGATGACCTGCGCGGCGTGCCGGGTACGATACCATCGGACACCCAGCGGCCGCTCCCGGGCCGCCTCCGGGGTCTTTCGCCGGCCATCCGGCGATGCTGTTTAAAATACCAGTATCACATCATACCAGTCCATGGCCGATCTGCTCGCCCACCTGAATCCCCAGCAGCTCGCCGCCGTCACGCTTGCGCCGCAGCAGCACGCGCTGATCCTGGCCGGGGCGGGCAGCGGCAAGACGCGCGTGCTGACGACCCGCATCGCCTGGCTGATCTCGACGCGGCAGGCCAGCCCGGCCACGATCCTGGCCGTCACCTTCACCAACAAGGCCGCGCGCGAGATGCTGACGCGGCTGAGCGCGCTGCTGCCGATCAACACGCGGGGCATGTGGATCGGCACGTTCCACGGCCTGTGCAACCGGCTGCTGCGCGCCCATCACCGCGACGCCGGGCTGCCGGCCACGTTCCAGATCCTCGATTCGCAGGACCAGCTCGCGGCGATCAAGCGGCTGCTGAAGACGCTGAACGTCGACGATCAGAAGTTCGTTCCGCGTAACCTGATGTTCTTCATCAACCACGCGAAGGAAGCGGGCCAGCGCGCGCCGCACGTCGAAGCGCACGACGACTTCACGCGCCGCTGCGTCGAGCTGTACGCGGCGTACGACGAGCAGTGCCAGCGCGAGGGCGTCGTCGATTTCGCCGAGCTGCTGCTGCGCAGCTACGAGCTGCTCGCCGCCAACGCGATGCTGCGCGAGCACTACCAGCGCCGCTTCCGCCACATCCTGATCGACGAGTTCCAGGACACCAACGTGTTGCAGTACCGGTGGCTGAAGCTGCTGGCCGGGCAGGGCCCCGATCGCGCGAGCTCGCTGGCCGACGGCGAGGGCGCGTCGATGTTCGCGGTCGGCGACGACGACCAGAGCATCTACGCGTTTCGCGGCGCCAACGTCGGCAACATGGCGGCCTTCGAGCGCGAGTTCCAGGTCCGCCACCTGATCAAGCTCGAGCAGAACTACCGCTCGCACGGCCACATCCTCGATTGCGCGAACGCGCTGATCGAGCACAACCGCAACCGGCTCGGCAAGAACCTCTGGACCGAGGCCGGCGAGGGCGAGCCGATCCGCGTGTTCGAGGCGATGACCGACGGGCAGGAGGCGCAGTGGATCGTCGAGCAGATCCGCTCGCTGGTCGCCGAGGGCGCGGCCCGGCGCGACGTCGCCGTGCTGTACCGCTCGAACGCGCAGTCGCGGGTCATCGAGCACGCGCTGTTCTCGGCGGGCATGCCGTACCGCGTCTACGGCGGCCTGCGCTTCTTCGAGCGCGCCGAGGTCAAGCACGCGCTGGCGTACCTGCGCCTGCTCGAGAACCCGGCCGACGACGGCGCTTTCCTGCGGGTCGTCAATTTTCCGGCTCGCGGCATCGGCGCGCGCACGCTCGAGCAGTTGCAGGACATCGCCCGGCAGCGCGGCGGCAGCCTGTTCGAGGCGGCCGCCCAGGTCGGCGGCGCGGCCGGCGCCCGGCTGGCGGCGTTCGGGCGGCTGGTCGAGGCGATGCGGGCCGATACGCGCGGTCTGCCGCTGCCGCAGCTCGTCGACCACGTGATCGAGCACAGCCAGCTCATCGGTTTCTACCAGAACGAGCGCGACGGACAGGACCGGATCGAGAACCTGCGCGAGCTGGTCAACGCCGCCGGCGCGTTCCTCGGCGAGGAGGGCATCGGCCTGGACGTGCCCGCCAACGACGGCGTGACGGCCGTCGCGGCGCCGGTGGCCGGACCCGCGCTGCCGGCCGGCGGCGATCAGGCCGACGTCGTCGTCGACGCGATCGGCGCGGTGGCGCTGACGCCGCTGGCGGCCTTCCTGTCGCACGCATCGCTCGAGGCCGGCGAGAACCAGGCCGGCGAGGGCAGCGATGCCGTGCAGATGATGACCGTGCACGCGGCCAAGGGGCTCGAGTTCGACGCGGTGTTCCTGACCGGGCTCGAGGAGGGCCTGTTCCCGCACGAGAACTCGGCCGCCGAGCCGGCGGGGCTCGAGGAAGAACGGCGGCTGATGTACGTGGCCGTCACGCGGGCCCGCGACCGGCTGTACCTGTCGTTCTCGCAGACGAGGATGCTGCACGGGCAGACGCGCTACAACCTGCCGTCGCGCTTCGTCGACGAGTTGCCCGAGACGGCGCTCAAATGGCTGACGCCGCGGCGCCAGGCGCTGACCGGCGGCTGGAGCGGCGGCGGGATGGCGTCGCGTCCGGGCGGCTCGTCATGGGCCCGCGGATCGTCGCGCGCCGACGGCGGCGGCCGCTACGCCGACCGGGATACCGACCTGGGCCGCGCCGACGCCGGCAGCCGCCAGGCCGCGAGCAAGTTCGACCGCGGGCTGGCGTTCCGCGTCGGCCAGACCGTCGCGCACAGCCGCTTCGGCGAGGGCGTGATCGTCGACATCGAAGGCAGCGGGACCGATGCGCGGGCGCAGGTCAACTTCGGGCGGCAGGGCATCAAGTGGCTGGCGCTGTCGGTGGCCAAGCTCGAAGCGGTCGGCTGACGCGCGGCTCGACAGTCCGGCCGCCTGACCGCCTGGGCCGTGTCAGTGCCAGGGCGCGGGGCGGCCGCGCCGCGCGGCTTCGCCACGGTCGTCGACGCGTCGCGGCGCCTGCGAGGCCTTCGGGCCGTCGGCGTCCCTGGCGGATTCATAAGTGGCGCGGATCGACGCCATCAGCGACGCGAACCACGACGGGCGCAGCGTGTCGCCCTCGGGTACCGAGGCGATGCCCGCGAGCAGCGCGTCCGGGTCGCGATAGCCGAGCGCCGTCGCCAGCATCGGATCGATCTGCCCGTGCAGCACCGGCTTCTGGCTCATCAGCAGATACGTCAGGCCGTCCTCGTCGAGCTGCCGATCGACGATCTCGCACTTCAGCTCGCTGAGCACCAGCATCATCGCCAGCCCGACCAGCTCGCGCGCGCTCCGGGGGCGCAGGCGGGCGATCGCCGATTCGGCCGAGGCGATCGTCGGCACGCGCGCGCCCAGCAGGGACAGCGCGCGGCGCTGGCCTTCGACGACCCACGAGTAGCCGTCGCCGGAGCGCAGCTTGTCGATCAGGATCTCGACATCCGAATCGTCGATGTCGCTGGACCAGATCAGCGCGTACAGGTGGTCGATCCGTGCGATTTCGGTGACGTGCCGCGCGAGGTTGCCGACGAGCAGCGGCAGCACCGTTTGCAGCGCTTTGCGTACGGCGACGGGTTCCTCGGCGAGCCGGGCGGCGATCGTCGCGCATAGGTCCGGTGTCAGATCATTCTCGAGCGATTGGACCAGATTCTTCGTCATACGTGCTTCGACTCCTGATAGGACGCTTGTCGTGATCGTCGACAACGATACCTGTTGAATCGCGCGAATTCGTGATTGTTGCGCGACATGCAACAGAAATCGATCGATCGCGGTAATGCTCAATCGTGACGGTGTTCCAATGCATAGCGGATAAGTTCGGCCTGGCCCGCTATGCCAAGCTTTCTTTTTATGTTGAGCCGATGCGTCTCCACGGTCCTTACCGACAGGCCCAGCATCTGGGCGATCTGCTTGTTGGCCAGGCCTTCGCCGATGCGGCGCAGGATGTCGCGCTCGCGCGCGGTCAGGACCAGGCCGGGCAGGTTCGCCTGCGTCAGGCGCGCGGCGATCGCGGGGCTGAAGTACACGCTGCCGCCGAGCACGGTGTCGATCGCCGCCAGGATCTGTCGGGCCGGCTCGTCCTTGAGCAGGTAGCCGCGCGCGCCCGCGCGAATGGCCTGCGTCACGTAGGCCGGATTGTCGTGCATCGACAGCACGATGACGGCGATCTGCGGCCAGCGTTCGCAGACCTGCGCGGTCAGCGTCAGGCCGTTGACGCCGCGCAGGCTCAGGTCCATCAGGATCAGGTGCGGTAGCGCCGCGCCGTCGGCCTGCGCGTCGAGCCGTTCGAGCTGCGCGAGCGCGCCGTCGGCGTCGGCCGCCTCGCCGGTGACGCGAAGATGGGGGACGTTGTCCAGATGCAGCTTCAGGCCGTCGCGGACCAGCGGATGGTCGTCGATCAGCATCAGGCGCAGCGGCGGCGCGGCGGAGCCCGGCGCGGGCGATGGCTCGATCATCGGTCGTTTCCTTGCGTTGCAGCGGGCCGGGCATCGGCATCGGCATCGGCATCGGCATCGGCATCGGCATCGGCATCGGCATCGGCGCGCCGCGGCACGCGGACGAGAACGCGGGTGCCGCGCTCGCCTGATCGGATCGCCAGCGTGCCGGCCAGCGCCTCGACCCGTTCGCGCATGTTGCGCAGACCGATCCCGGCGTCGGGGTCGCCCCGCACGGCGGCCGGATCGAATCCGCGGCCGTCGTCGGCGACGCTCAGCGACGCGCCGTTCGCGTCGTAGGCGAGCGCCACGTCGATCCTCGTTGCCGACGCGTGACGCAAGGCGTTGGCCAATGCCTGCTGGGCGATCCGGAACAACGCGGTGTCGGCGGCCTGCGACAGCGGCGCCGGCTCGCCGCGCACCGTCAGCGTCGTCGCCGGCGGCGCCGGCTGCTCGTGCAGCAGGTGCGCGAGCGCGCTGGGCAGGCCCAGGTCGTCGAGCAGCGGCGGGCGCAGATCGTGCGACAACCGCCGCACCTCCTTCAGCGTTTGATCCAGGCGATCCAGCGCCCTGGCCGGCATCGCCGCTTCGAGCAGCAGCTTGATCGAGATCAGCTTCTGGCCGACGCCGTCGTGCAGTTCGCGCGACAGGCGCGCGCGTTCGTCTTCCTGCGAATGCACGAGCCGGCGCGCCATTCGCCGCAACTGCGCGTCGGCCTGGCGATGGTCGCTGATGTTCAGCGCCAGTCCGCAGCCGGTCACGGCCAGCAGCGCCAGCGAGGCGATCACGATGACCGACAGGTACAGCGTGTCGATGTTGGCCTGCGCGGTCTGGTCGATCCGCGCGAGCGCCTGTTCGATGTCGTCCTGGTACAGGCCGGTGCCGATCATCCATTGCCAGCGATCGATCGCGATCACGTGGCCGAGCTTCTCGACGATCTGGTGCGACGAGGGTTTCTGCCACAGATAGCGGACCGGCAGGCCCTGTTCCCGTCCGTCGCGGGCCGCGGCCAGCAGCGCCTGGATCACCGGACGGCCGTCGCGGTCGCGCAGCGCCGACAGGTCCTGGCCGATCAGCTCGGGCTGGCGCGGGTGCATCAGGTTCCGGCCCTGCAGGTCGTAGACGAAGAAGTAGCCGTCGGCGCCGAACTCCATCCGGGACAGCAGGTCGAGCGCGCGCTGGCGCGCCTGCGCCGGATCGCCGGCGTCGTCGCGCAGCAGCGGATCGATCGCGCTGCGGGCCAGCTTGACGTAGTTGGCCAGCTCGGCCTGCTTGGTGGCCAGCCATGCCGATTCGACCAGCGACTTCTCGCGCTGCGCCAGCGCGAGCGTCTGGTAGCGCACCGCCAGCGCGACGCTCGCCAGCGCGACCAGCAGCGGAACGGCCGCCAGCAGCAGGATCTTGTCGCGAAGTTTCATCGTCATCGCCTCGGGCCGGACCGCGCGTGAGCGGGCTACGTGATTCTACTTAGTCGATCTACGTGTTCATGCGCTTGCCCGGCCGTGGAGTCAACCGAAATACTACGCCGCCGATGCTTTCGTCATCGCACCAGCCGGTCCGTCGGGGCCGTACGAGACAGGGGGAGGGGATTTCATGCAAAGCACAAGCAAAGGCCCGGCCGGGCACTTGGCGTGGCTGGCCGTCGCCGTGCTGGGCGCGTTCGCGCTCGGCGTCGTCGCGCTGGCCAGGGGCGAGACGATCAACGCGGTCTGGATCGTCATCGCGGCGGTCTGCGTCTACCTGATCGCCTATCGGTACTACAGCCGCTTCATCGCCGACAAGGTGGTCTCGCTCGACGCGACGCGGATGACGCCGGCGTGGAAGCACAACGACGGCCTGGACTACGTGCCGACCAACAAGCACGTGCTGTTCGGCCACCACTTCGCCGCCATCGCCGGCGCCGGCCCGCTGGTCGGCCCGGTGCTGGCCGCGCAGATGGGCTACCTGCCCGGCACGCTGTGGCTGATCGCCGGCGTGGTGCTGGCCGGCGCGGTGCAGGATTTCATGGTGCTGGTGATCTCCAGCCGCCGCGACGGCCGTTCGCTGGGCGACCTGGTGCGAGAGGAAATGGGTCAGGTGCCCGGCACCATCGCCTTGTTCGGCGCGTTCCTGATCATGATCATCATCCTCGCGGTGCTGGCGATGATCGTGGTCAAAGCGCTGGCGGAAAGCCCGTGGGGCACGTTCACCGTGTTCGCGACGATCCCGATCGCGGTGTTCATGGGCATCTACATGCGCTACCTGCGCCCTGGCAGGATCGGCGAGATCTCGGTGATCGGCATCGTCCTGCTGCTGTTGGCGATCTGGGTGGGCGGCAAGGTCGGCGCGGATCCGGTGTGGGGCCCGGCCTTCACCTTCACCGGCAAGCAACTGACGTGGATGCTGATCGGCTACGGCTTCGTTGCCGCGGTGCTGCCGGTGTGGCTGATCCTGGCCCCGCGCGATTATCTTTCGACCTTCCTCAAGATAGGCACCATCCTGGCGCTGGCGCTGGGCATCTTCATCGTGATGCCGGCGCTGAAGATGCCGGCGCTGACCCAGTTCGCCGACGGCAGCGGCCCGGTGTGGAAGGGCACGATGTTCCCGTTCCTGTTCATCACCATTGCCTGCGGCGCGGTGTCCGGCTTCCATGCGCTGATCTCCTCGGGCACCACGCCCAAGCTGCTGGCCAACGAATCGCACGCGCGCTACATCGGCTACGGCGGCATGCTGATGGAATCGTTCGTGGCGATCATGGCGATGGTGGCCGCGTCGGTGATCGAACCGGGCATCTATTTCGCGATGAACAGCCCCGCCGCGCTGGTCGGTACCGATGCCGTCGCCGTTGCCGCCAAGGTCTCCGAATGGGGCTTCATGATCACCCCCGACGCACTCACCGCCACCGCAGCGGAGATCGGCGAGCACAGCATCCTCTCCCGCGCCGGCGGCGCGCCGACACTGGCGGTGGGCATCGCCCAGATCCTGCATGCGGCGCTGCCCATCGGCGATGGCGCGATGGCGTTCTGGTATCACTTCGCGATCCTGTTCGAGGCGCTGTTCATCCTGACCGCCGTCGACGCGGGCACGCGCTCGGGACGCTTCATGCTGCAGGATCTGATGGGCACGTTCGTGCCGGCGCTCAAGCGCACCGACTCGCTGGTCGCGAACCTGATCGCCACCGGCCTGTGCGTGGCGGCCTGGGGGTATTTCCTGTACCAGGGCGTCGTCGATCCGCTGGGCGGCATCAACACGCTATGGCCGCTGTTCGGCATCGCCAACCAGATGCTGGCCGCGATCGCGCTGACGCTGGGCACCGTCGTGCTGTTCAAGATGAAGCGCGACCGCTACGCGTGGGTCACCGTGATCCCGACGATCTGGCTGCTGGCGTGCACGCTGACCGCAGGCTGGCAGAAGCTGTTCGACGCCGATCCGCGGGTCAGCTTCCTCGCGCACGCGAGCCGCTACGAAGCGGCGATCACCGACGGCAAGGTGCTGGCGCCGGCCAAGTCGCTCGAGCAGATGAAGCAGGTGCTGTTCAACGACTACGTCGACGCGGCCCTGTGCGGGCTGTTCATGCTGGTCGTCATCTGCGTGCTGGGGTTCGCGATCCGGTCGGTGGCGGCGGCGCGGCGCGACAGCCGGCAGACGGTGGCCGAGACGCCGTTCGAGCTGTTGCCCGCCGAGGCGCGCGCATGAGCGGCGGCGACGCGCCGCGGCCCGGCGGCGGTCTGTTCGCGGGCGGCATCGGCCGCCGCGCCGGCGGCTTCGGGCGCTATCTGGGCCAGACGCTGCGGCTGATGGTCGGCGTGCCCGACTACGACGCGTACGTCGCCCACGTGCGGCGCACGCATCCGGATCGCGAACCGATGGACTACCCGACCTTCTTTCGCGAACGGCAGCAGGCGCGCTACGGCGGCAAGGGGCGGATCGGCTGCTGCTGAGCGCCCCGGCGCCGCGAGCGCTCCCGGGGCGCGAGCACGCCCGGGTCGCGAACGCTGACGCGGCGCGAGCAGTCCCGGGTCGGGAGCGCCGCCTGCGTTCCGAGCGCTGCCGGGCCCCGCGACGCCGGTTCGCGCCGTCAGCGGATCGCGTCGCGGTAGGTCGCCCAGAACGAGCAGTAGATCGCGGTCAGGATCGTCAGGCTGATCGGTACCTGCAGGAAGTACAGCAGCGAGGCGCCGTTCAGCAGCAGGCTCAACAGGCTCAGCACGAGGCCGATCGCCACGACCGTGCCCAGCCAGCCCAGCAGGTAGAGCGCGAACGCGCCCTTGTTGCGCACGACCGCGGCGAAGCTGAAGAACAGCGCCTTGCCGACCGGGATGTCGTGCCAGGCGACGAAGACCGGCGCGTACCACAACGCCATCTGCGCCGGCAGGTAGATCACCAGGAAGACCAGGCCGGCCCAGCGCAGGCTCTGGTCGCCGATCTCGATGTCGTCGCTCTTGACCGATCCGCTGAGGATCTGGAGCAACTGGTCGTTGATCGCGGCCGAGCCCATCAGCGCGATGCCCATCGACGCCGAGCCGATCAGGCCCAGCACCAGCAGCGGCCGCCAGGCCCGGCCGCCGCGCTCGCGCAGGCCGCTGAACAGCAGGCTGGGCACGACCGGCCGCTTATCGTCGGCGGCCCGCACCGCCGACATCATGCCGACCGACAGCATCGGCGCGAGCACGGCCGGCGCGATCGAGCCGAGCAGCGGGATCGCCGACGAGAAGACCAGCAGCAGCAGGTAGGTCATCGTGACGACCAGCAGCGGCAGCGGCGCGAGCTTGAACAGGCGCAGTCCGTCGCCGACCCAGCGCAGGCCGCGACGGGCCTCGAGCTTGTTGACTTGCATCGGCGCTCAGCCTCCGGCCAGCGGCGGCTGGTCGCCCTGGCGCGCGCGCAGCACCCGCTCGCAGTGGCCCGGATCCTTGGGCGTGACCATCTGCGCGGGCCGGGGCAGGTGCTGGTCGAACAGCCTGGACAGCCAGAAGCGCAGCGCGGCGGCGCGCAGCGCGGCCGGCCAGCATCGTTGCTCGGCCGCGTCGGGTTCGCGCACCGAGCGGTAGGCGCGCAGCAGCGCGTCGAGCCGCGCCATGTCGAACGCGCCGCTCGCGTCGTCGATGCACCAGTCGTTGCAGGTCACGGCCAGGTCGAAGATCCAGGTGTCGACGCCGGCGAAGTAGAAGTCGATGACGCCGGTCAGCGTCGTGCCCTCGAACAGCACGTTGTCGCGGAACAGGTCGGCGTGCACGGCGGTGCGCGGCAGGCGGGCGGCGATCGGGGCGGCCGCCAGCGCGAGTTGCTCGGCCATCGCCTCGCGCAGCAGCTCGCGCTGCCCGTCGTCGAGGAACGGCACGACCCGCGGCGCGGTCTGCTCCCACCACGCGAGTCCGCGCAGGTTCGGCTGCGCGCCGTCGTAGTCGAGCGCCGCTCGATGCATGCGGGCCAGCGTTTCGCCGACGGCCGCGCAGTGATCGGGCGTGGGTGCCATGTTGCTGCGGCCGGCCAGCCGCGTGACCAGCGCCGCCGGCTTGTCCTCGAGCTCGCCGAGCAGGCGGCCGTCGTCGGCGGCGACCGGGTCGGGACACGGGATGTCGTGCTGCGCGAGCGCGTGCATCATCCCGAGGTAGAACGGCAACTGCTCGGCCGACAGCCGCTCGAACAGCGTCAGCACGAAGCGGCCGGCGGGCCGGCCGTCGGCCGCCGCCGTGGTGACGAAGAAGTTGCTGTTCTCGATGCCCGAGGCGATGCCCTCGAGCTCGACCAGCGGTCCGATCGGAAAGCGCGCGAGCCAGGCCTGCGCCTGGGCGAACGTGACGTGTGTGAAGACGGCCATCTTGGAGGGACGCTGATCGGCTACAGGTGCAGCAACTGCTCGCGCTCGGCGTCGGTCGGCGTGAAGCCGCGGGTCTGGTAGAAATCGAAGATCGCCTCGACGACCTGCGCCGGATCGTCGAACACCTGGATCAGGTCCAGGTCCTCGGGCGACACCAGGCCGTTGCCGACCTGCTGCTCGGCGATCCAGTCGAGCAGGCCCTGCCAGAACGAACGGCCCATCAGGATGACCGGGATCCGGCGCCCCATCCGCGTCTGGATCAGCGTCAGCACCTCGCACAGCTCGTCGAGCGTGCCGAAGCCGCCCGGCATGCCGACGAAGGCCGTCGCGTACTTGGCGAACGCCACCTTGCGCGCGAAGAAATGCCGGAACGTCAGCGAGACGTCCTGATAAGGGTTGCCCGAGGTCTCGAACGGCAACTGGATGTTCAGGCCGATCGACGAGGACTTGCCGGCGAACGCGCCCTTGTTGGCCGCTTCCATGATGCCGGGACCGCCGCCCGACAGCACCGCGAAGCCGGCGTCGGACAGGCGGCGGGCCAGATCGACGGTGGTCTCGTACCAGGGTTCGCCGGCGCGGATCCGCGCGCTGCCGAAGATCGAGACCGCCGGGCGCACGTCCGACAGCTTTTCGGCCACCTCGACGAACTCTGAGATAATTCCGAGGATATGCCAGGACTCGCGGGCCTTGATCGACGTGGAGCGCCCGGGATCCGGGATCGCGCGTAGCTGAGAGACGTTCTTGCTGGTGGACATGACTGAAAAAACACTCCTGCTCGTCGACGGCTCGAGTTTCCTGTTCCGCGCGTTCCATGCGCTGCCGGACCTGCGGAACAAGGCAGGAGAACCGATGGGCGCAGTCTACGGCATTGTCGCGATGCTAAGGCGTCTGCGGTCCGACGGCAAATTGAACGAGGGCGCGACGCTCGGCGCCGTGGTTTTCGACGCGCCTGGCAAGACGTTCCGCGACGAATGGTATCCGCAGTACAAGGCCAACCGGACCGAGACGCCCCCCGATCTGGTGCGCCAGATCCCGCTGATCCACGAGTTCGTCAGGGCCAGCGGCTGGCCGCTGATCATCCGCGAGGGCATCGAGGCCGACGACGTCATCGGCACGCTGGCCACGCGGGCGAGCCGCGCCGGCTGGCGGACCGTCATCAGCACCGGCGACAAGGACATGGCGCAGCTCGTCGACGATCGCGTCGTGCTGCTGAACACGATGACGCGCGACACCGGGCCGGTCGAACGGCTCGATGCCGCCGGCGTGCAGGCCAAGTTCGGCGTGCCGCCCGAGCGCATCGTCGATTACCTGACGCTGGTCGGCGACAGCGTCGACAACGTGCCGGGCGTCAGCAAGGTCGGGCCGAAGACCGCGGTCAAGTGGCTGGCCGAGTACGGCTCGCTCGACGGCGTCGTCGCCAATGCCGACAAGATCGGCGGCGTCGTCGGCCAGAACCTGCGCGCGGCGCTCGACTGGCTGCCGACCGGGCGCAAGCTGGTGACGATCAAGCTCGATTGCGACCTGTCCGACGAGCTGCCCGATCTCGAGAGCGGGCTCGCGCTGCGTCCCGAGGACGACGCGCAGTTGTTGGCGCTGTACGAGCGCGGCGGGTTCCGGACCTGGCGGCGCGAGCTCGAGGAGCGGCTGGCGCGCGCCGGGGCGGCAGCGGCGAACGGGGCGAGCGCGTCGAACG
>JASGFT010000098.1:0-18780 GCA_047605425.1 Burkholderiaceae bacterium
CGCTCGGCAAGCGGATCGGCGGCACCGTCAACACGGTCGTGATGGCGATGTCCTCGATCGCGTTGCATCGCTTCCTGAAGGACCGGGACCTGCTGCCGAAGGAGCCGTTGATCGCTATGGTGCCGGTCAGCCTGCGCAGCGAGGGCGACAGCTCGATGAACAACCAGGTGTCGATGGTGCGGGTCGATCTGGCGACCGACATCGACGACCTGCCCTCGCGCTTCAAGGCGATCCATGCGTCGTCCGAGGCGGCCAAGGCGGTGGTGCGCGAGCTCAGGCCGATTCTCGGCGTCGAGGTTCCGATCGCCGGATCGCCGTGGCTGATGACGGGCATCGCCTCGCTGCTCGGCCGCTCCAGCCTGAGCAGCCGGATGCCGGCGGCCGGCAACGTGCTGATCTCGAACGTTCCAGGCCTGCCGAAGCCGCTCTACCTGGCCGGCGCGAAGATCGTCCACTACTATCCGGTGTCGATCCCCTACCACGGCAGCGCGTTGAACATCACGGTGCACAGCTATGCGGGCCTGCTCGAGTTCGGGCTGACCGCGTGCCGCCGCATCCTGTCGCAGGAAGAGTCCTACGAAATCGTCGAGCACCTGAAGACGGCCCTGCGCGAGATCGAGGCGCTGCCCTCCGTCGCGGACGCTGCGGCGGCAAAGCCGTCGAAGGTGGCATGAGGGACCCAGTATCGGCGCCCCCTCGCGGGAGCGGGGGTTGAAAGCCTAGCGGAAGACGACCACACGAGAATTGCCGCAAGCATCAGGAGACCTCACGCATGAGCATCAAACCATCCATCCGCCCCACCGCGCGAGCGCGCGGGCAAATGAACAAGATCGTCAGCGCGCGCGAAGCCGTGCGCCTGATCCGTAGTGGAAACACCGTCGCCATCGGTGGTTTCGGCGGCATCGGCTTGCCCGAGGAGCTGACCAACGAATTGGCCGAATTGGGCCGGCATGCCAGTCCGGAGGCCGCGGCCTTCAGCAAGCCGCGCGACTTGACGCTGGTATTCACCGGCAGCCCCGGCGATGCGCAACAGCGCGGCGCGCAGCAATTGGCGCAGCCGGGGCTCATCAAGCGCGTGATCGGCGGGCACTGGGCCTATGTGCCGGCGCTCTATCAGATGGTGCTCGCCGGCCAGATCCAGGGCTATAACCTGCCGCTGGGTGTGCTCACCCAACTCTATCGCGACACCGCCGCCGGCAAGCCGGGCCATGTCTCGCGCGTGGGCCTGGGGACTTTCGTCGACCCGCGCCATGGTGGCGGCAAGCTCAACGCGATCACCACCGAGGATCTGGTCGAAGTCCTCCAGATCGGCGGCAAGGATTACCTGTTCTACAAGGCCATTCCGATCGATGTGGCCTTCATCCGCGCCTCCACCGCCGACCCCAGCGGCAACCTGACGATGGAGCACGAGGCGCTGACGGCCGATAGCCTGTCGGTGGCGATGGCCGCGCGCAACTCGGGTGGGCTGGTCATCGCCCAGGTCCAGCACATCGCCGAGCAGGGCTCGCTCAACCCCCGGCAGGTCAAGGTACCCGCCGCGATGGTGGATTGCGTCGTCGTCGCCAGCAGGCCCGAACTGCACCAGCAGGCGGGCGCCACCCTCTACAACCCCGCGTTCTCCTCCGAGATGCGGGTGCCGCTGACCTCGGTGGAGCCGATGGTGATGGGTTCGCGCAAGATCATCGCGCGCCGCGCCGCCATGGAATTGCGCCCCAACGCCATCGTCAACCTGGGCGTGGGGATGCCCGAGGGCATCGCCGTCGTGGCGGCCGAGGAAAAGGCCTCCGACCTGATGACCCTGACGGCCGAAGGCGGCATCATCGGCGGCGTGCCGGCGGGCGGCCTGGACTTCGGCGCGGGCGTCAACGCCGAGGCGATCGTGGACATGCCGTACCAGTTCGACTTCTACGACGGTGGCGGCCTGGACATCGCCTTCCTCGGGCTGGCGCAGGCCGACAAGCAAGGCAACCTGAACGTCTCGCGCTTCGGCCCGAAGCTGGCGGGCGCGGGCGGCTTCATCAACATCAGCCAGAACGCCAAGAAGGTGGTGTTCTGCGGCACTTTCACCGCCGGCAAGCAGGACATCCTGGTGCGCAACGGCAAGCTGGTGATCGAGCGCGACGGGGCGCCGAAGTTCATCGACACCGTCGAGGAGCGCACCTTCTCCGGCGCCCTGGCCGCCGAGCAGGGTAAGGAGGTGCTCTACGTCACCGAGCGCTGCGTGTTCCGCCTGACCAAGGAGGGCGTGGAGTTGATCGAGATCGCGCCGGGCGTCGAGCTGCAGAAGGACATCCTCGACCGCATGGGGTTCAAGCCCATCGTCAACAACCCCAAGCGGATGGACGCGCGCATTTTCGCCGAGCAACCGATGGGGCTGCGCGACGAGATGCTGAAGCTGCCGCTCGAGGCGCGCATCGCCTACGACGACGAGCGCAACATCCTGTTCATCAACTTCGAGGACTTCGAGGTGAAGACCGCCGAGGATGTTCACGAGGGCCACGATTATGTCCGCAGGCTGCTCGAACCGCTGGGCCACAAGGTGCACGTCGTCATCAATTACGACCGCTTCATGCTCGACCCGGCCGTCGAGGATCTGTTCTACGACGAGGCGCGAAAGATGGGCGATCAGTACTACCTGGACACGACCCGCTACACGACCAGCGCGTTCATGAAGACCAAGCTCGGCGACCTGCTGAGCAAGCGCGGGGTGGCGGCGCACATCTACGAGTCGGAGGAGGATGCCGAAGCGGCGCTGAGCGAACACACGGGGCTGCGCTCGTCGTAGCAGGCCCGGTCATCGGCACGGGCCCCATATCGGGGCCCGCGCGCCCTCGCGGGATCAGCGATGCGGCGGTTCGCGACGTCGGGCTTGTATGATCGGATCCGGCCCGACTCGCCCGATCGAACCGACGCCCGACCATGATCCGGATCATCCTCTTCGCGTGCCTGGGCTTCGTCGCGGCTTCGATGCTGGCGACCTGGCTGTACGGTGTGTTCGCGATTCGCGTCCAGGGAGAGGCGTCCCGCGCGCTGTCGGCCCGCCATGCCGGGCGTTCGCTCGACCTGATGTACTACATCTGGCACGAGTACTACATCTGGCACGACGACCTGACCGGCCGCCTGCTGCTGGCCGAGGCGCTGGCCGCGGCCGAGCGCACGAATTTCCGCGACATGGACGTGCTGGGGGTGGGGCCGGTCGTCGCCCAGACCGAGCGGATCTTCGACGACTACTGGAACAGCGGCGTGGCGCTGCCGCTCGACCGGCTGTCGCCGTTGAAGGACCCCGGGGCCGAACTGGCGCGGATCGCTCCCGGCTTGCGCGCCACCGCCGGCGAGGTCGCCGCCCGGGGCGTGTCGGTCGCGGTCCTGACCAATTCGCTGGCCGCGACCGACGTGGCGGCGGTCCATGGCGGTTATGCGCGCTATCGCGTCCCGCTGTTGGCGGCCGGGATCGGGCTATGGGAACTGCGCCCCGACGCCCATGAGCACGATTTCACGCTGCGCGGATCGAGCAGCGCGAGCCTGCATACGAAGGCCTTCACCGCCGACGGGCATCTGGGGTTCATCGGTTCGATGAACCTCGATCCGCGCTCGACCTCGCTGAACACCGAGATGGGCGTGCTGTTCGATTCCGAGGGCCTGGCCGCGAAGCTGGGCGAGGTCTGGCAGCGCGAAACCGCCCCTTCGAGCAGCTACGCGGTCCGGCTGACGCCGGCGGGCGGGCTGGAATGGCGCGCTCAGCCTCTCAGGCGCAGGACCGGCTCTCGCCGGTCAGCGTCATCAGGACATCGGCGTACCAGGCGCGATTCAAGTCCTGCGATTCATCCTGAAGCCGGTCACGGCCGCCGCGCATGTCCGCGCGAGTCGAATGCACGCCCATCAGCAGCCAGGGCAGGGGGGAGGCATCCGACCGCTCGTGCCTGCGGCGCCGTACGACCGGGGCGCCGTTGCTGCCTCGATGCGTGCGTCCGTCGGTCAGGAAGCAATCCTGCTGCCGGAACCGGACACCGTAGGCCGAGGCGATCGACGCGCTGCGCGCGACGGGCAGATGATGAATGGCATCGTGCAAGCCGATCGGAAAACCGGGAATGGTCAGTGCGTCGCCGATCATGATGTCTTCGCCGCGCGGTTCGAGGTGCGTCTCGTCGAAGGCCCGAAGGAGCGCTTCAGCCGGCAGGCGGGCGGCCGGGATCTCGATGACGGCCACGTCCGCGGCGTTGCCGCCGTCGTCGGTCTCGCGCCACAGGTCGACGCCGTCGCGATGGAGCGGGAGCGACACGATGACGTACCGGGTCGGATCATGCGGATCGGTGTGCAGCGTGATCTCGATCCGATCCGGATGGTGCGAACTCGGGGCATCGGCGAACACATGGCGATTGCTCACCACGAACAACCGGTGATCGCGGCGAAAGAAGAAGCCGCTCGCGCTCGTCAGGGCGCGAGATCCGGCGAACGTATCGATGCGCGTGGTCGTCAGCAGCAGCGGATCGATCGTGTCGATCCGCCCGCCGGGATCGTCGCTGACGACGCTGTCCAGCAGCACGGCGCGATTTCGCGCCACGTCGCGCTCGAACGTCGCCAGCACGAGCTCGGAGATGTCGGTGTGCAGCATGATCGTGCGCGCCGCTTCGGCATGGGCTTCGAAGGAATCCAGCAACCTGGCGTCGACCGACGGGGGCAGCGCCCTGATCAACGCGGGCAACAGGGCATCGAGCGCGACCAGGCTGCCCTTGAGCTCGCAGATGCGTTCGGTGGCTTCTTGCAGGTTCTTCATGACCGGCCCTCCTGAAAATAAAAAAGCGCGGACCAGCCGCGCTTCGTTTCATGGATGCCAGGACGCGCCCGGCATCCATCCGGTGGCCCTTGGAGGCTTAGCCCATGGACCGGATGTTCGATGCCTGCAGTCCTTTCTGGCCTTGGGTCACTTCGAACTGCACGCGCTGGTTCTCGGTCAGCGTCTTGAATCCGCTGCCCTGGATCTCCTTGAAATGCGCGAACAGATCCTTACCGCCGCCATCAGGGGCAATGAAGCCGAAGCCCTTGCCTTCGTTGAACCACTTGACGGTTCCGGTTTGAGTCGCCATGTCGAATTCCTTTCGAGGTTGAAATCGGCGCAACAGCGCGCCAGCGAATAGACGCCAAGAAAATCTTCCAGGGGATTCGTCACGACCGCCGGCAGGACACCGGAGCGGGAAGAAAGACCTATGAGCGGACGGTCTTGTGCATATCAGCCCTTGCATCGTACACGAATGCGGCGATCCGGGTGTCGCTATTTCCGCCGCATGGCCTCGAATCGCGCCGGACACGTCGATCGGGCGCGCTCGTTCGTCGCCGTGGTCCTGCACGTTCTCGATCGCCGCGCGCAGGTGATCGCCGACGTTGTCGGCCATCAGCGCCAGCATCCGGCCCAGGTCGGCGCGGCACGAAAGCGTCGCGCTTGAGCGTCGCGCTGTCGTCGTCGAGGTTCCAGTCGTCGTCGGCTGGACAGGCCCAGAGAACACCGCGCCTTTCCGACCGCTCCTGATCCATAATGGGAATGGTCGTCCAATAGAGCAAGGATGGCGATCCGACAGTTAAATGGAGCGAAGGAGACGGAATGTTTTATATGAAGTGGTTTGCGGTCGTTGCATGCGGCTTGCTGATGGCCGGCACTGCCGTTGCCCAGAAGAAATACGACCAGGGCGCAAGCGATACCGAAATCAAGCTGGGGCAAACCATGCCTTACAGCGGGCCGGCATCGGCGTACGGCACGGTCGGAAGGATCGAGCAGTTGTATTTCAAGATGGTCAACGATCGGGGCGGCATCAACGGCCGCAAGGTCGAGCTGCTTTCGTATGACGACGCGTACAGCCCGCCGAAGACCGTCGAGCAGACCCGCAAGCTCGTCGAGAACGATGGCGTGCTGCTGATGTTCCAGGGGCTCGGAACGCCCCCGCAATCGGCCGTGCAGAAATACCTGAACGAAAAGAAAATCCCGCAGCTGCTGGTGTCGTCGGGCGCGACCCGTTTCTCGGATCACAAGAAGTTTCCGTGGACGATGGCGTTCAACCCGAACTATCAGTCCGAGGCGCACATCTACGCGCAGTTGATCCTGAAATCGTATCCGAACGCCAAGATCGGCATCCTGTTCCAGAACGACGATTTCGGAAGGGACTACGTCACGGGCCTGAAAGACGCGCTCGGCGCCAAAGCCAAGACGATGATCGTCGCCGAGGAGAGCTACGAGGTCAGCGACCCGACGGTGGACTCGCAGATCGTCAAGCTCAAGAGCTCGGGCGCGGATCTTCTGTTCAACGTCGCGACGCCGAAGTTCGCGGCCCAGGCGATCAAGAAGATCGCGCAAATGGAATGGAAGCCGGTTCACCTGCTCAACATCAATTCGACCGGCGTCGGCGAGGTGATGCTGGCGGCGGGCGGTGAGCATTCGAAGGGCATCATCTCCGTCAACTACGGAAAAGATCCTCGTGATCATCAATGGGACAACGATCCGGGCATGAAGAAATTCAAGGAATTCATGCAGAAATACGCGCCCGGCGAAGACATGAACAGCACGTTCAATTCCTACGGCTACAGCGTGGCGCAATTCATGGAAGAGATCCTGAAGCGCTGCGGCGATGACCTGACCCGTGCCAACGTGATGAAGCAGGCGACCAGCTTCAAGGATTTCGTCGGCGATCTGTCGCTGCCCGGGATGTCGATCTCCACCGCGCCGGATGATTATCGGTTCAACAAGCAGTTCAAGTTGATGAAGTTCACCGGCACGAGCTGGGAATTGTTCGGGGACGTGCTGACCGATACGTTCAAGGCTCATTGAGCGGTTCGCGCATCCGGTCCGGTTGGCGTTCGAGCGCCGCGGTCCGGTCGGCGCCGAGGATCGCGCCGACGTAGCCGTCCGGGCGGATCAGCGCGCGCTCGCCCGGCGCCAGTCCGTAGGCATCGCGGATGTGTCCTCACGCGTCGATGACATCGCCGCGCGGGCCGATTCGGTGGATGCGCGGGCCGGACGGCGGGCACGCGGGGGCCTGCTCTCCGTCCGGGCCCGCGAAGCGCGCGACGACCCCGTCCGAGCGCCAAGCGCGCCAAGCGCGGCGATCGCGAATCCACGTCAAGCGAGAGCCGTGCACGGCCGCGGGCCGTGCCGTCACCGATGTATCATCGGCCAGGCCGTTCGATGCCGGCGAGCCGCCGGATCGATCGCCTTCCGAGGCCACCGCCCGACGAACGCCCGCGAGCCCAGGGCGTGGCAGAGCCGTTGCCAGGCCACCTGACGAGACCGCTGATGAAAGTAGCGTACCTGACCCACCCCAGCAGCGTGCGGCACGACATGGGGTCCTATCACCCGGAATGCCCCGACCGGGTCACGGTCGTCGCCGATCGCCTGCTGGCGATGGGCCTGCTCGATTACGTCGACGCCTACGATGCGCCCCAGGTCACCTGCGAGCAGGCGGTTCGCGCGCATACGCAACTGCACTGGGACCAGTTGCACGCGATGGCGCCGGCCAGCGGGCTGGTGCCGGTCGACCCGGACACGTTCATGGGGCCGGAGACGCTGCCCGCCGCGCTGCACGCGGCCGGCGCGATGGTCAAGGCGGTCGACCTGGTGGTCGGCGGGCAGGCGCGGCGCGCGTTCTGCAACGTGCGGCCGCCCGGTCATCACGCGACCCGCAGCGAGGCCGGGGGCTTCTGCTTTCTGAACAACGTCGCGATCGGCGTGCGCCACGCGCTCGACGTCCACGGCCTCGAGCGCGTCGCGCTCGTCGATTTCGACGTCCATCACGGCAACGGCAGCGAGGACATCCTGGCCGGCGACGAGCGCGTGCTGATGGTCTCGACGTTCCAGTCGCACCTGTATCCGTTTTCCGGCGACATTCCCAGAGGGGCCAATATGTGCAACGTGCCGCTGGCCGCGTACAGTGACGGGCAGGCGTTGCGCGATGCGGTCGAGATGCGCTGGCTGCCGGCCCTGCGCGAGTTCGCGCCGCAGATGCTGTTCGTGTCGGCCGGGTTCGACGCGCATCGCGACGACGAGATGAGCATGCTCGGCTGGCGCGATCAGGACTACGCCTGGATCAGCCGCGTGCTCGTCGATTTCGCCGACGAGCGCTGCGACGGACGGATCGTGTCGACGCTCGAAGGGGGCTATGCATTGCCGGCGTTGGCCCGTTGTGTCGAGTTGCACATGCGCGCGCTGCTCGGCATCGATTGACGGCCGGCATCACCGCGCCACCACCGAAGCCCGCGATGGCCGACCATCATTACCTGTCCTCGATGTTCGATCCGGCCAGCGTGCTGCTGGTCGTCGACGACCGTTCGCCGCCTTCGTGGGCCGAACCGCTGCGGGCCGCGTCCGGCCCCGGACCCGAGCGGGCGCTCAGGGATCGGCACAGCGAGGCGCGTCCGGTGCCCGTGCACCTGTGCGCGCCGGCCGCGCTGCTGGCCGGCGAGGCCTCGGCGCCGTCGCTGCAGGGCATCGATCTGGTCGTGCTGGCCGTGCAGCCGGCCGAGGTCGTTCCGGTGCTGGACGCGCTCGAGCGGCTGCGCGCCGCGGCGCGGCAGGCGGCCGGCCGACGGCGGCCGGCCGCGCTTGCCGGGCCAACTGCTGCTGCTGACGCCGTCGGCCGACGCGTCGCAGTGCGACGACTGGGCCGGGCGCGCGCGCGACGGCGGCTGGCGGCTGCTCGGCCCGAGCAGCGCCGGCTTCGTGCGGCCGCATCGAGGCTTGAACCTCGGCGGCATGGGCATGCTGCCGCCGGCCGGCGAGATCGCGCTGGTGTCGCAGTCCGGCGCGCTCGGCGCGGCGATGCTCGATTGGGCGCAGGAGGTCGGCGCCGGCTTCTCGCTGGTCGTCGCGCTCGGCGACGAGGTCGACGTCGACCTGGCGCAGGCGCTCGAGTTCGTCGCCAGCGACATGCGCACGCGATCGGTCATCGTCTATCTCGAGCACATCTTCTCGCCGCACGGCAGACGGGCCGGCGATGCCGACCTGCGGCCGGGGCAGGCGATCGGCGCCGCGCGGCGCTTCATCAGCGCGCTGCGCGCGCTGTCGCTGGCCAAGCCGGTGATCGTGCTCAAGGGCGGGCGCTTCGCGGCCGGCGTGCCCGGACTGGCGGGCGCCAGCGATGCGGCGTCGGCCGTCTACGAGGCGGCGCTGCGGCGGGCGGGCGCCGTGCAGATCCAGATCTTCGCGCAGGTCGAGATCATCGCCCGCTATCTGGCGGCGCGCTCGTCGCCGGTCGGGCCGCGGCTGGGCATCGTCGCCAACGGCCGCGGGCCGGCCGTGCTGGCCATCGACGAGGCGATCGGCGACGGCATGCGCGTGCCGACTGTGGCCGAGCCGCTCGTCAATCCGACGCTGCTGGGCGCCGACGAGACGCCGACCCGGATCGTCGACGCGCTGCAGGCGCTCGGCGAATCGCGGTCGCTCGACGCGCTGCTGCTGGTGATCGCGCCGCACCGCTCGC
Source organism: Burkholderiaceae bacterium (assembly GCA_047605425.1). Classification (GTDB taxonomy): domain Bacteria; phylum Pseudomonadota; class Gammaproteobacteria; order Burkholderiales; family Burkholderiaceae_E; genus JAKPAM01. Next base: position 9,462 of record JASGFT010000098.1, read on the forward strand.
TCGATGCCGAAGCGCTGCTGCGCGGCCTGGCCGAGCGGGCCCGCGACATCGATCTGCCGGTGTTCGCCGCGCTGCTGGGCAGCGAGCGGATGCGCGAGGCCGCCCACGCGCTCGAGCAATGCGGGATCCCGGTGTTCGCGACGCCCGAGGCGGCGGTCAACGCGTATGCGCACGTCGCGCGCTTCCACGAGAACCAGAAGCTGCTGCTGCAGATGCCGCGTCCGTTGTCGGACCTGCCGGACCCGGACCTGGACCGGGCTCGCGCGATCGTCGACCGGGTGCTGAGGCACGAACCGGCGCCCGCGTCGTCCGACGGCGGCGCGGTCGATGCCCGCCGCGTGCTGTCGGCGGCCGACGCCAAGGCGCTGCTGACCGCGTTCCACGTGCCGATGGTCGATCCGCAGCCGGCCCGTAGCGCCGACGAGGCGATCACGCTGGCGAACGGCATCGGCTATCCGGTCGCGCTGAAGGTGATGTCACCCGACGTGCCGTTCAAATCGGCGGTCGGCGGCGTGCTGTTGAACCTGCACGGACCCGAACAGGTGGCCAGCGCGTTCCGCACGATCATGCTGTCGGTCAGCACCGCGGCGCCGGACGCCCGGATCGACGGCGTCAGCGTGCAGGCGATGCGCGGCTCCAGCGGTTCGGCCGAGCTGAAGCTGGCCGTGCACCGCGACCGCCTGTGGGGGCCGGTGATGCGCTTCGGCGCCGGCGGCGCGCAGGCCGGCCCGCAGCGCCGCGACGGCGCGCTCGAGCTGCCGCCGCTCAATCGTTTCGTTGCGCGCAAGCTGATCGAGCGCTCGCGCGTCTATGCGTGGCTGGCCGGGCGGTCGGTCGACGCCGGGCGTCTGGAGGCCGACCTGGATGGTATCGAGCGGATCCTGTTGCGCGTGTCCGAGATCGTCTGCGAGATGCCGCGGGTCGTCGAGATCGACCTGAACCCGGTGATCGTCGACAGCACCGGCGTGACCGTCGTCGACGCGCGGATCGTCGTCGAGCCGGCGCCGCCGGCGGGGCTGCGCTACTCGCACATGGCGATCATGCCTTACCCCACTTATCTCGAGCAGCGGCTGCAGACGCGCACCGGCCGCCCGTGCACGATCCGGCCGATCCAGCCCGAGGATGCCGAGCCGCTGCAGGCGATGGTGCGACGGCTGTCGCCGCAGGCGCGCTACTTCCGCTTCGTGTCGACGCTGACCGAGCTGCCGCCGCGCCTGCTGCTGAAGTTCACGCAGATCGACTACGACCGCGAGGTGGCGTTGGTGGCGGTCTCCGACGGCGACGATTGCCAGGAAGCCGAGTGCATCGTCGGCGTCGGCCGCTACATGCTGAATCCAGACGGCGAGACTTGCGAGTTCGCGATCGCGATCGACGACGCCTGGCAGGGCGCGGGCCTGGGCGGGCACCTGATGAACTCGCTGGTCGCGCTGGCCAGCCAGCGCGGGCTCAAGCGCATCGAAGGGCACGTGCTGGCCACCAACTATCCGATGCTGGGCCTGATGCGCCACATCGGCTTCCAGATCACCGCCGAGCCCGACGAGCCCGACATGCGGCTCGTCTGGCGCGACCTGCCGGTGACCTAGCGCCCGGCTCGCGGGGTCTGGCTCCGCGGTGTCCGGCGTCTGGTGCCCGGCGTCCGGCGTCCGGCGTCCGGCGTCCGGCGTCACGAACGGATCGGGCGTGGCCGATCCTTTCGCCGGCCGTCATCCCCGCGCGTGATAGCGGGTGACGCGCTCGACCTCGTTCTTCGAGCCGAGGAAGACCGCGACCCGCTGCAGCCGCGTCGGCTGCACGGTCAGGATCCGTTGCGTGCCGTTGGTCGCGGCGCCGCCGGCCTGCTCGATCAGGAACGACATCGGGTTGGCTTCGTACAGCAGCCGCAGCTTGCCGGGCTTGTCCGGCTCGCGGGCGTCGTGCGGGTACATGAAGATGCCGCCGCGGGTCATATCCGGTGCACGTCGGCGACCATCGACGCGACCCAGCGCATGTTGTAGTCCTTGCCCAGCGGTCCGGTCTTGCCGGCCAGCATCTCGTCGACGTAGCGGCGCACCGGCGCTTCCCAGTGGCGCATGTTCGACGCGTTGATCGCGAATTCCTTGGTGTCGGCCGGGATCGTCATCCGGTCCTGCGTCAGCAGCCAGGCGCCGGTCTCGCGATCGAGCGTGAAACTGGCCACGCCGTCGCCGACGGTCAGCACCAGCTGCGTCGACGGGCCGTAGACCGCGTAGCCGGCGGCCACCTGGCGTTCGCCGCTCTGCAGGAAGCTCTGCTCGCCGGCCTCGCTCCCGTCGTCGGGCATCCGCAGCACCGAGAAGATCGTGCCGACCGACACGTTGACGTCGATGTTCGACGATCCGTCGAGCGGATCGAACAGCAGCAGGAACTCGCCGCGCGGTACTCGGTCGGGATCAGGTGCGGGCCGTCCATCTCCTCGGACGCCATCGCCGCGAGGCTGCCGCCCCATTCGTTGGCTTCGAGCAGCGTTTCGTTGGCGATCACGTCCAGCTTCTTCTGCGATTCGCCCTGGACGTTGTCGGTGCCGGCCTCGCCGAGCACGTCGGCCAGCGCGCCCTTGCTGATCGAATGGCTGATCCGCTTGCAGGCGCGCGCGACCACTTCGATCAGCAGCCGCAGCTCGGCCGGATCAGTCCTTTCTCGCGCTGCTTGACCACCAGGTATTGCGTGAGGGAGATGTGTTTCTTCATCTTGGTCCTTGTCTTGAGTGAACGGTTGGCGTCGGCTGGCCGGAAACTCGGGTTCTCAGCTTGCCAGCGCCTTGGTGACGATTTCGGCGACGTCGGTCAGAGCCGGCGCCGCGGCGACCTGCTCGATCGCGGCCTTCATCGCCTGGCGGCGATCGGCGTGAACTTGCGCCAGCGGTCCAGCGCGCGCGCCAGCCGGGCCGCGACCTGCGGGTTGATCGGGTCGAGCCGCAGCACCTGCTCGCGCCAGAACGCGTAGCCCGATCCGTCGGCCGCATGGAATTCGGCGAGGTTGCCGTTGCAGAAGCTGCTGATCAGCGCGCGCACCTTGTTGGGGTTGCGGATCGAGAACGCCGGGTGTTCGAGCAGCGTGCGCACGCGCGCGAGCACCGGCGCGTCGCCGGGCTGGCGGTGCGCGGCGGCCTGCAGCATGAACCATTTGTCCATCGCCAGCGGCTCGTCGGCGAGCTGACCGCGAAGTCGGCGAGCACCAGTTCGCGGTCGGCCGACGGGCTGTTGACGAGCCCCTGCAGTGCCGCGAGCCGGTCGGTCATGTTGTCGGCGGCCCGGTACTGCGCGAGCGCGGCGGCCTGCGCGGCCGGGTCGCCGCTGTCGATCCAGAAACCCAGCGCCGCGTTGCGCAACCCGCGTTGGCCGGCCTGCACCGGATCGGGCGAATACGGCCCGGTCGGCGCCAGCCGGGCATACAGCCCGCGCCAGAGTTCGAGCAGCTGCTCGCCGACGTGCCGGCGCAGCGCGTTGCGCGCCTGGCGGACGGCGGCCGGATCGACGACCGGCAGTTGTTCGGCGGTGAAGCCCTCGGTCGGCAGGATCAGCAACTGCTCGCGATACGCGGGGTCGAGGGTTTCGTCCGCGATCGTCGCGCGCAGCACGTCGACCAGCGCGCTCGCCGTCGGGCAGCGGGGCGCCGGCGAGCACGCGCAGCACGCAGTCGGTGGCCAGCCGCTGGATCGCTTCCCAGCGGTTGAACGGATCGCTGTCGTGCGCGGCCAGGAACGCGAGCTGCGCGGTCGTGTACGGGTACTCGACGACGACCGGCGCCGAGAAGTCGCGCAGCAGCGAGGGCACCGGTTCCGCGTCGATGCCGTCGAACACGAACTGCTGCTCGGCCTGCGTGACGTCCAGCACGCGGGTGGCCGGCAGCAGGTCGCGGCCGTCCGGCCCGATCAGACCGACCGCCAGCGGGATGTGGAACGGCAGCTTGGCCGGCTGGCCGGGCGAAGGCGGGCACGATTGCCGCACGTCGAGCCGGTAGCGGCGCGAGGCGGCGTCGTAGTGGCCGTCGATCCGCAACTGCGGCGTGCTGGCCTGCGAATACCAGTGGCCGAACACCGTCAGGTCGCGCCGGTTGGCGTCGGCGATCGCCGCGACGAAGTCGTCGCAGGTGACCGCCTGGCCGTCGTGCCGGCGAAGTACAGGTCGATCCCCTTGCGGAAGCCGTCGCGCCCGACCAGCGTCTGCAGCATCCGGATCACCTCGGCGCCTTTCTCGTAGACGGTGACCGTATAGAAGTTGTTGATTTCCTGGTAGCTGTCGGGCCGGATCGGGTGCGCCATCGGCCCGGCGTCCTCGGGGAACTGCACCGAGCGCAGCGTGCGCACGTCCTCGATCCGCTTGACCGCGCGGGCGCTGCGCGCGGCCGCCTCGTCGGCGGTGCTGGCGGCCAGCATGTCGGCCGAGAACTCCTGGTCGCGAAAGACGGTCAGGCCTTCCTTGAGCGTGAGCTGGAACCAGTCCCGGCAGGTGACGCGGTTGCCGGTCCAGTTGTGGAAGTCCGCGGCCGACCACCGCTTCGATGTTGGCGAAGTCGGCGTCGGCGGCCATGCGCGGATTGGCGAACACGTACTTGGTGTTGAAGATGTTCAACCCCTTGTTCTCCATCGCGCCCATGTTGAAGTCGCCGACCGCGACGATCATGAAGCGTTCGAGATCCAGTTCGAGGCCGAAGCGCTGTTCGTCCCAGCGGATCGCGTGGATCAGCGACTGCATCGCGTGGCCGGTCTTGTCCTCGTTGCCGGGCTCGACCCAGACCTGCAGCAGCGCGTCGCGGCCCGAGCCGGTCTTGATCCGCTCCTCGCGCGCCGTGAAGCGGCCGGCGACCAGCGCGAACAGGTAGCTCGGCTTCGGAAACGGATCCTCCCAGCGCGCCCAGTGCCAGCCGGGCCGTTCGTCGCATTCGCCCTGCGCGACCAGGTTGCCGTTGGACAGCAGCACCGGGCACGCGGCCTTGTCGGCGCGGATCGTGACCGTGTAGCGCGTCATCACGTCCGGGCGGTCCGGGAAGAACGTGATCCGCCGGAAGCCCTTGGCCTCGCACTGCGTGAAATAGTTGCCGTTCGAGACGTACAGCCCCATCAGCGTCGTGTTGGCGCTCGGATCGATCCGGGTGACGACGGTCAGCGTGAACGTGTCGGGCACGTCGGCGATGCGCAGCAGCGATGCGTCGCAGGTGAACGCGTCCGGCGCCAGCGGACGGCCGTCGATGCGCACCTCGAGCAGCGTCGGTCCGTCGCCGGCCAGCTCGAGCGCGGCGTCCGGCGCGCCGACGCGCCGCAGTTGCGCCTCGGTCGTCACCTGGGTCGCGGTCGGGTCCAGTTCGAATGCGAGCGCGACGCGATCGATCGCGAACGGCCACGGCCGGTAGTCGGAGCGCTGGATGACCAATCCTTGATCTGTTCGCATGGGGGAATCCGGGAAGAGGGGGGTATCGAAAGCGGGCGGCGGCGGACGGCGATCGGAATCCGGGGCCGGACCCGGCGCGTCCCGGGGGCGATCGGAATCAGGGCCAGACCCGGCGCGTCCCGGGAATTGTACGGCGGCCAGGAGTCCGCGCGGCAGAAGGCGTGCCCGCGCCCGGTCGAGGCGGCCGCCCCCGAAACGCCGATCGTCGGCGCCGGTCCGGCCACTGTGGCGCGTATGCGACGCGATATCGACCCCTGGTCGGATGCCGATCCGAAAAGCGTCGGGGCGGTATGCCTACAATCCGCGCATGAGCACCTCGGAAGATCTTCCTACGTCCTCGTCCCGGCCCGCAGGGCCGTTGCCGTTCGAACTGGGCCTCGATGGCGCGCCGTTCGGCTGGGCAGGCTGGCCGGCGGCATGGTCTATGCGGTCGCGATCGCGCAGCAGGGCGTGCGGCTGGCGCTGATCGGCGCGGCCTTGCACAAGGCGTTGCGCGCCGGGGCGTCGGCCGCTGTGATGACCGCGCAGGATTCGCGCCAGTTTCTGCGCAAGCTGGCGCTCAACGGCGTCGACCTGGCCGAGTTCGAGCGGGCGGCCTGTTGACGGTTCAGGAACTCGGCGGCGCCGGCGGCGTTTCCGGCGAGCCGGCGGGCCGTTCGCATCGTCTGCCGCAGGCGCTGCGCAAGCTGAATCTGCCCGAGCGCTCGCTGGTCGTGATCGACGGCGCCGACGATGGTTTCTGTCTGGACGATGCGGCGGCCGCGCAGGACGTCGGCACCGCGGTGCAGGCCTGGGTCGCCGAGCGCGACCAGCGCTGCTGGCGATCTTCGCGCGGCCGATCGACGAGTCGTCGACGCTGGCCGGGCTGGCCGAGCGTTTCGCCGGCCTGGCCTTCGTTCGCGAGGCCGACGATCAGGCAACGCTGGACGTCATCCACTGGTTCGGCGCGACCGGCGCGATGGCGCGGGCCAGCTATTCGCTGGAGATCGTCGACGGCGGCCTGCGGGCCCGGCCGGTATTCGGCCGCAAGACGATCGATCCGCGGCACGAGGTGCTGTTGGCCACGCAGGGCGCGATCTTCGATTTTCCGCAGACCGGCAACGGCTGGATGCAGGCCGAGACGATGCTCGACGCCGTCGACAAGGCGCGCACGATCGTCGGCGGCACCGTCCTGCTGCATTTCGACCAGATGTCGTCGCTGCGCGAGCTCGCGCAGGCGGTCGCCGTATTGCGCGCGACGCCGCGCCCGCAGTTGCGCATCATCGTGCGCGAATGCGGCGCCCGGCTGCGCGTGCCGCAGGTGGCCGCGCTGATGCGCCTGGGCATGAACATGATCATCCCGCAGGAAGTCTCCGGGCAGGCCGCGCTGGCGATGGCCGAGTCGCTGCGCGGAACCCTGTCGAACTGCCACTACGAGCCGGACCTCGAACGGCTGCTCGACGGCGCGGACCTCGACCAGGCTTCGCAGGTGGTCGGCGTCGCCGATTTTCGCCGCCACGTCGCCGAGATGCTCGGCCGCGCGTCGATGCTGGACGTGCCGGTGTGCCTGGTCCGGTTCAGCGCGGTCTCACCGGAGGCGATGCGCGGTCATCGGCGCGCTGTCGCGCGGGCGCAACTGCCGTTGACGCAGCACGACGGCGGCGGCTGGATGCTGTTGTACGGCTGCCTGCCCGAGCGGGCGGCCGGCGTCATGGCCCGCCTGCTGGGCGCGCGATTCGAGAAACTGCTGGCCGATTTCCAGTTGCTGGGCGAGCAGGGCGAGATCCTGCGGGCGATCCGGCTGCTCGATCACGCCGCGGTCAACCTGTCGACGCGGTGTTCGAGAACACCGTCATCCGCGAGGAATTCGAAGGCTCGTCCGAAAGCGGGTTCGCGTCTTCCTGATCCACGTGCCAGCCGACGCCGATCGTCGTCGATTTCGACAACCAGGGGAGCTTGCGTGACTCGTCGATCCGTCTGATCCATCGCTGCGGCCCGAGCCGAATCGTCGCCGGCCGCGCGACCACCAGCCATACCAAGAAAACAGCCAGCCTGAACCCGTCGCCAGCGGGTACCGACCGACGTCCACCGTTAATGATTTCACGGCGACCGTTCGTCGGGTCACATACATTCGAGGCCTGATCCGCATCGTGCGGAACCTGCCTTCGGAGGGAGGATCTCTGATGTTTCTATTGAAACCCATCGTCAAGAGTTTCGGCGTGGCGCGCGGCGCCAATTGGGCGCCCCGGGCGGCACGCCGCCGCGCTCGCGGCTGACCGCGTTCGCGGTCGAACCGCGGATGCTGTTCGACGGCGCGGCGGTGGCTACCGCCGAGGCGATGGTGCCGACCCACGTCGAGGCGCCGCATGCGGAGGCGGCGGCTCCGGGCGCTCCGGCCGCCGCGACATGCACGGCACGATCAACCATGATCCGGTCGGCCACGACAACGCGCGGACCACGGCGCCCGGCCAGAAGATCTGGGACGGCCAGGTGCTGCACGAGGACGGGCACGGCAACACGCCGGCTTCGGATCCGGACGGCGATGCGCTGCACCTGACCGGCGTGACCGCCGGCGCGAAGACCGACGTCGGCGACGTGCCGCACCGCCTGGGCGATGCGATCGACGGCCAGCACGGCACGCTGTGGCTGCAGGCCGACGGCAGCTACTGGTACAAGCCGGACGACGGCCTGACGGTCGGCGCCGGCCAGACGCTGCACGACGTGTTCTCGTACAAGCTGTGCGACGACCGGGGCGGCGAGGCGATCTCGACGATCACGATCAGCATCACCGGCAGCGGTGCGGGCGGCCATTCGATCGACGCGAATCCGGACGAGTACTGGATCACGAACGCCGACACGATCACCGACGGCAAGGCGATCGGCGGCGACCACGACAGCGCGACGCCGTGGCACGACGACCAGGCCGACCACGGCGAAGGCCTGCACGTCGTCGGCGTCCGGGCCGGCGACACGGGTACGGACGTCAGCGGTTCGGTGGGCACGACGGTCGGCGGCCAGTACGGCTCGCTGACGCTGCAGCCCGACGGCAGTTACGGCTACGTCGTCAACCAGGCGGGTAAGGACCTGCCGCGCGGCGAGCGCGCGCAGGACGTGTTCACGTACACGGTCGCCGACAGCGATGGCCACACGGCGACGACGACGATCACCACCACCTGATCGGCGCCAACAACCCGCCGGTGGGCCTGGAGCACGTGCGCCAGACGACCCCCGAGACCCCGATCACCGACGGCAAGGTATTGCAGCCCGACGGCCACGGCAACGGCGCCGACTACGACAAGGACGGCGATACGCTGACGATCGAAGGCGTGGTTTCCGGCAACGCCTCGTCGCCGGCCGACATCCCGCGCGAGCACGTCGGCGACGTCGTGCACGGCAACTACGGCGACCTGGTGATCAACCGCGACGGCACGTACACGTACGTCCCGCATGCCGACCTCGACATTCCGGCCGGACAACGGCGACCAACCCTCCCCGTATCGCCTGTGCGACCAGGAGGGCGGTGAAGCGGTCGGCAAGATCAAGGTCGAGATTCCGGGCGGAGGCAATCCCGGCAATCCTCCTGGCGGAGGCGAGAACCCCGGTAACCCCGGCGGAGAGATCCCGGCAATCCTCCTGGTGGAGGAGAGAACCCCGGTAACCCCGGTGGAGAGCATCCGGGCAACCCTCCTGGCGGCGGCGAGAATCCCGGTAACCCGGGTGGAGAGCATCCGGGCAATCCCCCCGGCGGCGGCGAGAACCCCGGTAACCCCGGCGGAGAGCACCCCGGTAATCCTCCCGGCGGCGGCGAGAATCCGGGTAACCCCGGCGGAGAGAACCCGGGCAATCCTCCCGGCGGCGGGCAGAATCCCGGCAATCCGGGTGGAGAGCATCCGGGTAATCCTCCCGGCGGTGGCGAGAACCCGGGTAACCCGGGT
>JASGFT010000099.1:0-18529 GCA_047605425.1 Burkholderiaceae bacterium
AATCGCGCTCGCAGCCCTCTTCGTGCGACGACGAGGTGCGCAGCTTGATCGGCCAGTACGGCCAGGTCATCGGCTTGTTCTCGCTGGCCGGCGGTTGCGGCATCAACTCGAACTGCGTGACCGACAGCGCGCCATGGCGGTTGCTGGTGCCGACGCAGTCCGAGCCGGTGTCGCCGCCGCCGATGACGACGACGTGCTTGCCGGTCGCGGTGATCTGGTTCGGCACCGCATCTCCGGCGACGACCTTGTTCTGCTGCGGCAGGAAGTCCATCGCGAAGTGCACGCCGTCGAGCTCGCGGCCGGGCACCGGCAGGTCGCGCGGCACTTCGGAGCCGCCGGTCAGCGCGACGGCGTCGAACTCGGCCAGCAACTGCTCGGGCGTGAGGCGCTGCGTGGAGAAATTGTTGATGCCCGCCGGCAGCGACTCGGGGCCGACCAGCACGCCGGTGCGGAACTCGACGCCCTCGGCCTTCATCTGCGCGACGCGGCGGTCGATGTGCGACTTCTCCATCTTGAAGTCGGGGATCCCGTAGCGCAGCAGGCCGCCGACGCGATCGTTCTTCTCGAACAGCGTCACCGAGTGGCCGGCGCGGGCGAGCTGCTGCGCGCAGGCCAGGCCCGCCGGCCCGCCGCCGACGACGGCGACCTTCTTGCCGGTCTTGTTGGCGATCGCGGCCGGCGTGATCCAGCCCATCTCCCAGCCCTTGTCGACGATCGCGTGCTCGATCGACTTGATGCCGACCGCGTCGCTGTTGATGTTCAGCGTGCAGGCGGCCTCGCACGGCGCCGGGCAGACCCGGCCCGTGAACTCGGGAAAGTTGTTGGTCGAGTGCAGGACGTCGAGCGCTTCCTTCCACTGTCCGCGAAAGACCAGGTCGTTCCAGTCCGGGATGATGTTGTTGACCGGGCAGCCGCTCTGGCAGAACGGTATGCCGCAATCCATGCAGCGCGCGCCCTGCTGCGACGCTTCGGCGTCGGTCAGGTGCGCGACGAACTCGCGGTAATGGCCGACGCGGCTCGCCGCCGCCTCGGACGCTTCGTGCAGGCGCACGAACTCCAGAAACCCCGTTACCTTGCCCATCGATGTCCAATCCGTATCGAAATCGACACCCGCGCGGCGATCCGCCCGGATGTCCTTTGTCTCAGAACCCCAAGTCGCGTGCGCTGTCCGTCCGGCGCCGGCGGCTCGATCGCGGGATCGGCCGCCGGTGTCCGACGGATCAGGCCGCCTGTTTCTTTTCCGGGACGCCGGTCTTGGCGGCGGCGTTCAACTGCCCCAGCGCGCGCTTGTACTCGGTCGGGAAGACCTTGATGAACTGGCCGCGCGCGAGGTCCCAGCGATCGAGGATGTCGCGCGCCCGCTCGCTGCCGGTCAGGCGGAAGTGCTTCTCGATGAGGCTCTTGAGGATGATCTCGTCGCACTCGCCGCCGTGCCAGATCGCCGGCTCGATCGACGCGAGCTGATCGGACGTCGACAGCACCGGTTCGAGCGCGACCATCGCCATGTTGCAGCGCTCGGCGAACGCCTTGCCGGGGTCGTACACGTAGGCGATGCCGCCGGACATGCCGGCCGCGAAGTTGCGGCCGGTTTCGCCGAGCACGACGACGGTGCCGCCGGTCATGTACTCGCAGCCGTGATCGCCCGTGCCCTCGACGACCGCGGTGGCCCCCGAATTGCGCACGCAGAAGCGCTCGCCGGCCACGCCGGAGAAGAACGATTCGCCCTCGATCGCGCCGTACATCACGGTGTTGCCGACGATGATGTTCTCGTCGGAGCGGCCGCGGAAGTCGTTGGTCGGCCGCACGATGATGCGCCCGCCCGACAGGCCCTTACCCACATAATCGTTGCCGACGCCGACCAGGTCGAGCGTGATGCCCTTGGCCAGGAACGCGCCGAAGCTTTGCCCGGCCGTGCCGTTGAGCTGGATGTGGATCGTGTCGTCCGGCAATCCGTCATGGCCGTGCAGCCGCGCCAGCTCGCCGGACAGCATCGCGCCGGCCGAGCGGTTGACGTTCTTGATCGGCAGGATGAACGAGACTTTCTCGCCTCGATCGAGCGCCGGACGGGACAATTCGATCAGCTTGCGGTCGAGCGCATGCTCGAGCCCGTGATCCTGCGATTCGACCTGGTGGCGCGCGACGTCGTCGGGCACGCTCGGCCGATGGAACACCGCGTCGAAGTTCAGGCCGCGCGCCTTCCAGTGCGCGATGCCGGCGCGCATGTCCAGCCATTCGGAATGGCCGATCAGTTCTTCGAACCGACGCACGCCGAGCCGGGCCATCAGCTCGCGCACCTCTTCGGCGATGAAAAAGAAGAAGTTGACGACGTGCTCGGGCTTGCCGGCGAACTTGCGGCGCAGCACCGGATCCTGCGTGGCGACGCCGACCGGGCAGGTGTTCAGGTGGCACTTGCGCATCATGATGCAGCCCTCGACGACCAGCGGCGCGGTCGCGAAGCCGAACTCGTCGGCGCCCAGCAGCGCGCCGATGACGACGTCGCGGCCGGTCTTCATCTGGCCGTCGGCCTGCACGACGATGCGCCCGCGCAGGCGGTTCAGCACCAGCGTCTGCTGCGTCTCGGCCAGGCCGAGCTCCCACGGCGTGCCGGCGTGCTTGATCGACGACAGCGGCGACGCGCCGGTGCCGCCGTCGTGGCCGGCGATCACGACGTGGTCGGCCTTGGCCTTGGCGACGCCGGCGGCGACCGTGCCGACGCCGACCTCGGACACCAGCTTGACCGAGATGCCGGCGCGCGGATTGGCGTTCTTCAGGTCGTGGATCAGTTGCGCCAGATCCTCGATCGAGTAGATGTCATGGTGCGGCGGCGGCGAGATCAGGCCGACGCCCGGCACCGAGTAGCGCAGCATGCCGATGTAGTCGGACACCTTGTGGCCCGGCAACTGGCCGCCCTCGCCCGGCTTGGCGCCCTGCGCCATCTTGATCTGGATCTGGTCGGCCGACGACAGGTATTCGGCGGTGACGCCGAAGCGGCCCGACGCGACCTGCTTGATCTTCGAGCGCAGCGAATCGCCGGCCTTCAGCGGCATCACGACCTCGATCTGCTGTTCGCCGATGACCTTGCCGACGGTGTCGCCGTCCTTGATGACCGACTTGCCGGCGCGCATCTCCTCGCGGTAGCGGCGCGCGTCCTCGCCGCCCTCGCCGGTGTTGGACTTGCCGCCGATGCGGTTCATCGCGATCGCCAGCGTCGTATGCGCCTCGGTCGAGATCGAGCCGAGCGACATCGCGCCGGTCGCGAAGCGCCGCACGATCTCGGCCGCGGGCTCGACCTCGTCGATCGGCACCGGCGCGCGCTGGTCGAAGCGGAACTCGAACAGCCCGCGCAGCGTCATCTGGCGCCTGGTCTGGTCGTTGATCAGCGTCGAGTATTCCTTGAACGTCGCGAAGCTGTTCTGCCGCGTCGAATGCTGCAGCTTGGCGATCGAGTCGGGCGTCCACATGTGGTCTTCGCCGCGAATGCGGTAAGCGTACTCGCCGCCGGCGTCGAGCATGTTGGCCAACACCGGATCGCCGCCGAACGCGGCGCGATGCAGGCGGATCGCCTCCTCGGCGATCTCGAACACGCCGATGCCCTGGATGGTGCTCGCCGTGCCCGTGAAGTACTTGTCGACGGCCGCGCGCGACAGGCCGATCGCCTCGAAGATCTGGGCGCCGCAATACGACATGTAGGTCGAGATGCCCATCTTGGACATCACCTTGTTCAACCCCTTGCCGATCGCCTTGACGTAGTTCTTGACCGCGTATTCGGGCGTCAGCGCGCCCTTGGCCGGCTGGCCGTCGGCGCCGGTGGGCACGTGCTTGTACAGCTCGGCCAGCGTTTCCATCGCGAGGTAAGGATGGATCGCCTCGGCGCCATAACCGGCCAGCAGCGCGAAGTGATGCGTCTCGCGCGCCGAGCCGGTCTCGACGACCAGGCCGGTGCTGGTGCGCAACCCCTTGTTGACCAGGTGCAGGTGGATCGCGCTGGTGGCCAGCAGCGCCGGGATCGCGACCTTGCTCGCGCCGACCTTGCGATCGGACACGATCAGGATGTTGAAGCCCGAACGCACGGCGTCCTCGGCCTCGGCGGCCAGCGACGCCAGCCGCGCCTCGATGCCTTCGTTGCCCCAGGCCAGCGGATAGCAGATGTCCAGCTCGTACGACTTGAACTTGTTGCCGGTGTAGTCCTCGATGTGGCGGATCTTGGCCATGTCCTTGAAATCGAGGACCGGCTGCGCCAGCTCGAGCCGCATCGGCGGGTTGACGGTGTTCAGATCCAGCAGGTTCGGCTTCGGACCGACGAACGACACCAGCGACATCACGAGTTGCTCGCGGATCGGATCGATCGGCGGGTTCGTCACCTGCGCGAAGAGCTGGCGGAAATAGTTGTACAGCGACTTGTTCTTGTTCGACAGCACCGCCAGCGGCGAATCGTTGCCCATCGAACCGACCGCTTCCTCGCCGCCGCTGGCCATCGGCAGCATCAGGAACTTGAGGTCTTCCTGCGTGTAGCCGAACGCTTGCTGGCGATCGAGCAGCGACGCGCCGGGCGCGGACTCGGCCGACGCGCCGGCGCGAGGCTTGGCCTCGACATCGGACAGCTTGACGCGGACCGCCTCGATCCACTCGCGGTAAGGCTTGCTGTTGGCGAGCTGGTTCTTCAACTCGTTGTCGTCGATGATGCGGCCCTGCTCGAGGTCGATCAGGAACATCTTGCCCGGCTGCAGCCGCCACTTCTTGACGATCGAGCTCTCCGGGATCGGCAGCACGCCGCTCTCGGATGCCATGACGACCAGATCATCATCGGTGACCAGGTAGCGAGCCGGCCGCAGGCCGTTGCGATCGAGCGTGGCGCCGATCTGCCGGCCGTCGGTGAACGCGATCGCCGCCGGCCCGTCCCAGGGCTCCATCATCGCCGCGTTGAACTCGTAGAACGCGCGCCGCTTCGGATCCATCTGCGTGTGCTGCTCCCACGCCTCGGGGATCATCATCATCATCGCGTGCACGATCGGGTAACCCGACATCACCAGCAGCTCGAGGCAGTTGTCGAACGTCGCGGTGTCGGACTGGCCGGCGTAGACGATCGGGTAGAGCTTCTTCAGCTCGTCGCCGAGCACCGGCGACGCCATCACGCCTTCGCGCGCGCGCAGCCAGTTGTAGTTGCCCTTGACGGTGTTGATCTCGCCGTTGTGCGCGACCATCCGGTACGGGTGCGCCAGCGGCCAGGCCGGGAACGTATTGGTCGAGAACCGCTGGTGCACGAGCGCCAGCGCCGACACGCAGCGCGGATCGCGCAGGTCCTTGTAGTACTGGCCGACCTGGTTGCACAGCAGCAGGCCCTTGTAGACGATCGTGCGCGCCGACATCGACGGCACGAAGTATTCCTTGCCGTGCTTCAGGTTCAAGCCCTGGATGCGGTGGCTGGCCATCTTGCGGATCACGTACAGCTTGCGCTCGAGCGCGTCGGTGACCATGATGTCCGGACCGCGTCCGACGAATACCTGGCGGATCACCGGCTCGGCCGCGCGCACCGTCGGCGACATCGGCATGTCGCGATCGATCGGCACGTCGCGCCAACCCAGCAGCACCTGCCCCTCGGCCTTGATCGAGCGTTCGAGCTCCTGCTCGCAGGCCAGCCGCGACGCGTGCTCCTTGGGCAGGAAGACCATGCCCACGCCGTACTCGCCGGCCGGCGGCAGCACGACGCCCTGCAGCGCCATCTCCTCGCGCAGGAACTGGTCGGGGATCTGGATCAGGATGCCGGCACCGTCGCCCATCAGCGGATCGGCGCCGACCGCGCCCCGGTGATCCAGGTTCATCAGGATCTGCAGGCCTTGCTCGATGATGCGGTGGCTTCTCTTGCCCTTGATGTGCGCGACGAACCCGACCCCGCACGAATCGTGCTCATTGTCGGCACGGTACAAACCCTGATCGGCCGGCATCGTCCGGATCGAAGAATCGGTCGTGTCGAACTCGCCGAGCGTCGACGATGCGGATTGCGGACTTTGGGACGCGTCCATCGGTAGGGCTCCTGATGCCAAGGTCTGAGAATTAAGTGAGCTAGTAAACACTCTCACTATAATGAGCGACAGGCGGGCATCTGCCACGCAGCATGAATGTCGGGTCAGATATTTCGACCGAGTATACAACCACGCCGCCAGTGCGTGAATCTCACCCGACGGGGCCGCTCGGAATACCGATCTGGCCGTAGGAAACCGGCAAGCAAGATTCGTTCCGCACAATATCCGTGCAATACGAATCCAGTCGACCGGCGCCATGCACCCGAACGGCGCAGCGCGGCCGGCGGCGACGCTCGCCTACCAGTGCAGCGATTCGCCGGTCAGCCGCCGATGGGCCTGCAGCGCGTAGCGGTCGGTCATGCCGGCCAGATAGTCTGCGACCGCGCGCACGCCGATGCGCTGATGGCGCGTCCGATGGTCGGCCGGCAGCAGGCCGGGATCGCCGCTGAGCGCGGCGAACAGATCATGGACCACGCGCTTGGCCTGGTCCATGCGCGCCAGGACCTGCGGGTGCCGGTACAGGTGCGAGAACAGGAAGCGCTTGAGCGCGGTGGCTTGTTGGCGCACCGGATCGGAAAACCCGATCAGCGCCGGCGCGCGGCGCACCGCCTCGACGTCCGGCGGCGCCCGCTCGCCGATCCGGCGCGCGCTGTGAGCCAGCAGATCGAGCACCAGATCGTTGATCACGCGCCGGATCGTCTCGGAAACGATCCGGCGATCGGGCAGGTGCGGGTACTCGGCCCGCACCTGCCGGACGCGGACATCGAACAACTCGACGTCGGCGAGCTGCGCGAGCGTGATCAGGCCCGAGCGCAGGCCGTCGTCGATGTCGTGGTTGTTGTAGGCGATCTCGTCGGCCAGGTTGGCGACCTGGGCTTCCAGGCTCGGACGGCGGTCGGCGAGAAAGCGTTCGCCGACCTCGCCGAGCGCCGCGGCGTTGACGCGCGAGCAGCGCTTGAGGATGCCTTCGCGCGTCTCGAAGCACAGGTTCAAGCCGTCGAAGGCCGCGTAGCGCTGCTCCAGCTCGTCGACCACGCGCAGCGACTGCAGGTTGTGCTCGAATCCACCCTGGTGCTCCATGCACTCATTCAGTGCATCCTGTCCCGAGTGCCCGAACGGCGTGTGGCCCAGGTCGTGCGCCAGGGCGATCGCCTCGGTCAGGTCTTCGTTGAGCCGCAACGCGCGGGCGATCGAGCGTGCGATCTGCGCGACCTCGATCGAATGGGTCAGGCGGGTTCGGAACAGGTCGCCTTCGTGGTTCAAGAAGACCTGGGTCTTGTATTCGAGGCGCCGGAACGCGTTGCTGTGCACGACCCGGTCGCGATCGCGCTGGTATTCGTCGCGCGTCGGCGCCGGCGGTTCGTCGATCAGCCGGCCGCGGCCTCGACCCGGTCGCACCGCATACGGCGCCAGCGTCGCGTCGCCGGGCATCATCGCCGCGCCGCATCGCCGGAACCGAGGTCATCGCCGGAACGGACCTCGGCCGGCCCCGTCGTCGCGCGCAGGGTGTCGAACAACGGCGCGGTGTCGACCCGCGACACGCGCGGGCGGCCCAGGCGTTCGAGCAGCACGAACTTGGGCGTGCCCTGCTCGGCTTTCTTGTCGACCTCCATCAGCGACAGGTAGCGCTCGGGCGTCCAGGCCGGCCCGGTGACCGGCAGGCGCGCGGCCTCGACGACGGCGCGCACGCGGCGCGCCTCGTCCTCGGGCAGCCAGCCGAGGCGCCGCGACAGGTCGGCGGCCATGACCATGCCACAGCCGACGGCTTCGCCGTGCAGCCACTGTCCGTAGCCGAGGCCGGCCTCGATCGCATGGCCGAACGTGTGACCGAAGTTCAGGATCGCCCGCAGCCCCCCTTCGCGCTCGTCCTGGGCGACGACGTCGGCCTTGATCCGGCACGAGCCGGCGACCGCGCGCGCGAGCGCCGCCGGATCCTGCGCCAGCAGCGCGGGCAGGTCGGCTTCGACCTGGTCCAGGTAACCGACGTCGGCGATGAAACCGTGCTTGACGACCTCGGCCAGGCCGGCCGACAGCTCGCGCGGCGGCAGCGTGGCCAGCGTGGCGACGTCGGCGATCACCAGCCGCGGCTGGTGGAACGCGCCGATCATGTTCTTGCCGGCCGGATGGTTGATCGCGGTCTTGCCGCCGACCGAGGAATCGACCTGCGCGAGCAGCGTCGTCGGCACCTGGACGAAATCGACGCCGCGCTGGTAGACGGCCGCCGCGAAGCCGGCCATGTCGCCGATGACGCCGCCGCCGAGCGCGACCAGCAGGCACTTGCGGTCGAAGCGCTTGTCGAGCAGCACGTCGAAGATCCAGTTCAGCGTGGCCCAGGCCTTGTGCGCCTCGCCGTCCGGCAGCGTGATCGTCTCGACGACCGCGGCCGCCCGGGCCAGCGAGCGCGCCAGCGCGTCCGCGTACAGCGGCGCGACGGTCTCGTTGGTGATCACCGCGACCTGGCGGCCCCGGGCCAGCGCCAGCAGCGCCGGGTTGTCGGCCAGCAGGCCGGTGCCGATCTGGATCGGATAGCTGCGCTCGGCCAGCGAGACCGTCAGCGTCAGTCCGCCGTCGGCGTCGGCGGGACGGGCTGGTGCGGCAGCGTCGTGGCTGGGGGCGGACCGGGATTCGGGCCGGAGGTCGGGCCGGGATGCGGGCATGGATCGGTCGATGGGCGGACGGGCGGGGCCGCCAGATCGGCCGGCAGCATGGCGATTATATCGGCGACGACCCGGTCGGCCGACTGCCGCCCGGTCATCACCGACGCGTGCGAGACCGCCTCGTACAGCGGGTCGCGCGCCTGGATCAGCTCGGCGATCTTCTGGCGCGGATTGGCGGTGCGCAGCAGCGGCCGCGACTTGTCGTGGCGCAAGCGGTGCCACAGTTCGGGCAGGCTCGCGCGCAGATGGATGACGAAGCCGCGATCATGCAGCCGCCGGCGGTTGTCCTCGCGCAGCACGGCGCCGCCGCCGGTGGCGATGACCAGGCCCTGGCGCCGCGTCAGCTCGTCGATCAACTGCGCCTCGCGCAGCCGGAAGCCGGCCTCGCCCTCGAGTTCGAAGATCGTCGCCACCGCCACGCCGCAGCGCGCCTCCAGCTCCTTGTCGGCGTCGACGAACCCGCGGCCCAGCCGCGCCGCGAGCCGGCGACCGACGGTGGTCTTGCCGCAGCCCATCATGCCGACGAGGATGATGGGTCGATTGGAGGCGATGTTGCTGGACATGGAAGGACGGCGCGGCCGACGGCGAACCCGGATGATCGCCATGGTACCCGCACCACCGTCGGCGTCCGAACCGAGGGAGTGCGCGCTCATTCCAAGCAAGGGTGCGTTCGACAACCCAGCGCTTGGCTTGCACGACGAAGCCCTTGGCGACGACCTCAGCCTCACAGGCGCCGCTGCTCGGTCCGCCAGGTGCCGGTGACTCGATTGCCGGGATGGCGCACGATGTGCACCGCGATGGCGGGAGTGGTCTCGATATTTTGTGCGCATCGATGATGGCGGCGCTGGGGTCTGGTGTGCGTCCGATACGATCACCCCAATAAATTGAAATGCCATTGTGGATATCACGATGGACTAGCGTACGCAATCGTTGCACTCTGGGTTCAGCCGAACCGATCCGCCGGGCCCACATGGCCCTATAGGGAAATCGAATCATGTCGACCCAGAAGAAGCACAAGCATCCGTCCTACGATGATCGCGTTCGCGAACTCGCCGCGCGCGACGAGCAGGTCGCCCGCCACACCCCGCGGGTAGACCTCTGGAATTTGATGGCTGACGAAAGCCTGCCATTGGCTGATCGCATCGATCGCCTTCTCGATGGGTATGGCGACCGCCCCGCGCTGGGTGAACGGGACTACAGCTTGGAGGTCGCGAACAACGGCGCCGCTTCTCGCCGTTACAGCACTGAGTTCAGAACCGTCACCTACGCCGAATTCCGCAACCGTGTCCGGTCGATCGCGTCGGCGTGGCGCACGCAGGATCGCTTTCGCGTGAATCCCGACGAATGCGTGTGCATCATGGGCTTTGCCGGCATCGACTTCGGCGCGCTCGACACCGCATGCATTTACGCTCAGGCCGTGAGTGTTCCGATTCAAGCCAACTACGGCTTGGAAATGCTCACGGGAATGCTCAAGTTGATCGAGCCGGTCACCCTGGCAACGACCGTTGCCGACCTGACGATGGCCACCCGGCTCGCGGAAGTCATTCCCAGTGTCCGGTCCGTGATCGTCTTCGACTATGACGGCGGCGATGGCGACAACAAGGCCGCGTGGGAATCAGCGAAGGAGGCGCTGGCGGGCAGCCGCCCGAAGGTGGCGACCGCAACCCTCGATGAACTGGCCCGACTGGGCGACCCGCGAGGATGGACGATGATGCCGCCGCACAAGGATGGCACCGAGCGGCTCACGGCCATCGTTCACTCGTCGGGCAGCACCGGAATTCCCAAGGGCGCCATGCTCCCCGAGCGGGCGGTGACCGGAACGTGGCGCAGCTCCCAGCCGGCGGTGCCGACCATCACGGTCGGCCTCGCGCCGCTGAATCACATTCTGGGCAGAGCAAACCTTCAGGGGGCGCTCGGGGCGGGCGGGCTGCTTCACTTCACGCTTGCACCAGACATGTCGACGTTGATCGAAGACATCCGACTCACGCGACCGATCTACCTGGCGTTCGTCCCGCGAATCCTGGACATGATCTACCAGGATTACCTGACCCAGGTATCGCGCCGCGTGGATCGCAAAGGAATCTCCGAAGAGCAGGCGCGCGAAGAGGTCTTGGGCGAGTTCCGCGGCGTCTATCTGGGCGACCGATTGCGTGGGGGCACTGTCGGAAGCGCACCAACCACCAAAGAGATGCGCAAGTTCATGATGGCCTGCTTCGACATCCCGCTGGCCGACGGGTACGGAAACACCGAATCCGGTACGGGCCTGGTCACCCTTGGCAACCGCATCGCGCGACCCGGTGTGATCGACTACAAGCTGCGCGACATGCCCGAGCTGGGCTACCTTACCAGTGACAAGCCATACCCGCGAGGCGAGCTGTGCTACAAGCACAAGTCCCAGATTCTCGGCTATTACAAGAATCCGGAAGCAACCGCGAAGCTGGTGGATGAGGACGGTTTCTACCGAACCGGGGATATCGTCGAGGAGCGTCAGCCCGAATACGTGTACGTCATCGACCGGGTCAATGACGTTCTCAAGCTGTCGCAGGGCGAGTATGTGGCCGTCGGGCGCCTCGAAACCATATTCGAGACCAGTGATCTGATTCGGCAGGCCTATATCTACGGAAACTCGCTGAGGTCCTATCTCGTCGCCGTGGTGGTGCCCGACCTGGTGGCGCTGGAATCCGCGCTCGGCAAGACGCCGTCGCCGTCGGCGATTCAAGCGTTGATCCGCGAGGACTTTCAACGAATCGGCCGCAACGCCGATCTGAAGTCGTTCGAGATACCCCGGGAGTTCATTCTGGAGTACGAGCCGTTCAGCAGCGAGAACTCACTGCTGACGAGCGTGCTCAAAAAGAAGCGGCCCGCCTTGCAGGCGAAGTACCGCGACGCGCTCGAGGAGTTGTACGAGAAGGCCGAGAAGCTCCGTACGGAGCAGCTCAACCGTTTGCGGGATCCCGACTCGCAGCTCACCACCGCCGATAAGCTCCGCATCCTGCTGGCCAGCAACCTGGGCATCGAAGAGCAGGAAGTCGACAACAACAAGTCCTATCTGGACCACGGTGGTGACTCGCTGGGCTCGATCGTGCTTGCCTTGTCGATCGAAGAGGTGTTCGGTGTCGAGTTGCCATCGAATGACATCCTGAGCCCCGCTGGAGGAGTGAATGCCTGGGCGAAGGTCTTGAGTGGTGGCGGGGCTGATCGGCTGGCAAGCTATCAGGACGTGCACGGTCGGCGCAAAGACGAGATCTTTGCCGCTGATCTGACGCTCAGCAAGTTCCTGTCGCCCGCGGTTCTCGGCGCGGCGGAGACACTGCCGCGGGTCCCGCCGGATGCTCGCCGAACTGTCTTTCTCACCGGCGCGAACGGGTTCCTCGGCCGCGTGATCTGCGTGGAATGGCTCAAGCGCGCGTCGGTGAACGGCGGACGGATCATCTGTCTGGTGCGGGCTTCCGACGACGACGCTGCGAAGAAGCGGCTGACACAGGCGTTCGAGGCCGCGGGTGGAGACCTGCTGACGGCCTTCGAAGGCCTGCGAAGCCACCTCCAAGTGGTGGCAGGCGACTTTGGCCAGCCCCTGTTGGGTATGGCGCCGCAAACGTTTGCCGCGCTGGCCGCGGAAGCCGATCTGGTCTGCCATGTCGGGGCGCTCGTCAATCACGTGATGGATTACCGGTCGCTCTTCACCGCGAACGTCGCGGGCGTGGCCGAGGTCATCCGATTCGCGCTCACCGGCCGGAAAAAGCCCATCGACTTCGTGTCAAGCGTCGGCGTGTATCCGCATCTGCAGTACAACACGGGTGGCGGGGAAACCG
The DNA here is from genome assembly GCA_047605425.1 of Burkholderiaceae bacterium. Lineage (GTDB taxonomy): Bacteria > Pseudomonadota > Gammaproteobacteria > Burkholderiales > Burkholderiaceae_E > JAKPAM01. The sequence continues at coordinate 12,490 of JASGFT010000099.1, forward strand.
CCGAACTCGCCGTGTCCGCCAAGCTCAACGACCGGTATGCGAACGGCTACGGCGCAAGCAAATGGGCAGGCGAGGTGCTGCTGCGCGAAATGAATCAACGGTTCGGCGTGCCGGTGCGTGTTTTTCGCGGCGACATGATGCTTGCGCACCGCGAGTATCGGGGGCTCATCAACACCGATGACATGTTCTCCCGGCTGCTGTACAGCATCATCAAAACAGGTGTCGCGCCAAAGTCTTTCTACGAGCCGAACCCGGATGGCAGCCGGGCGCGCGTCCCCTACGACGGCACGCCGGTCGACGTCGTCGCTGCCTCGGTGGTCGACGGCGGTAAATTCGTTTCCGAAGGGTTGACGGTGCTGTGCATCGACAACCCCTTCACGGATCTGGGCAACTCCCTCGACGCGTTCGTCGATTGGATCATCGACGCCGGCTACGACGTGCAACGACTTGAAGCCCATGAGGACTGGCTGTCCCGGTTCAAGCGCAGGCTGATGGCCCTGCCCGAGGCCGAGAAGAAACAAAGCGCGCTTGCGCTGCTGAAGGCCTTCGAGAGTCCGCATTCCTTCATCCCCTTCCGCGGCGAATCCAGCAACTTCCAGGACGTGATCGCCAAGATCGGATACACGCCGGCCGATCTGCAACTGGATGCGAAGTTCATCGACAAGTGCTTGCACGACTTGGCTTGGTGCAATCTGATCGACCCACCGAAAAACAAGCTGGTCGTCGCACCGCGGACGAAGCCGGCCACCACGCCGACACCGGCATTCGGGGTCACCTCGAAGTCGTCCGCTGTCTTGCCGATGGAGATCGAGCGCCGGCTCCCGGGCGCCCGCGACGTCGCCATCGATATCGAGTATTGCGGCGTCTGCCATTCCGATATCCACTTCGCGCACAATGACTGGGGCGCGACGCAATACCCGCTGGTGCCCGGCCACGAGATCATCGGGCGCGTCAAAGCTGTCGGAACGGGCGTGTCCGACTTTGTTGTCGGTTCGCGCGTCGCCGTGGGCTGCCTGGTTGGATCGTGCGGAAAATGTGACAGTTGCACCGCCCGCCTCGAGCAGTATTGCGAAAGCGGCCAGGTCTTGACTTACAACAGCTATGACCACAGGCACCAGAATGCGTTGACGTTCGGCGGCTATTCCCGTCACATCGTTGTCGACAAAGATTTCGTCATGGCGGTGCCCGAGAACCTCGACCCCGCCGGTGCAGCCCCGCTGTTGTGTGCCGGCATTACGACGTGGTCGCCGTTGCGGGAATGGGGCGTGCAAAAAGGCATGCGCGTTGGCGTCGTCGGCTTGGGAGGCCTTGGCCATATGGCCGTGAAGTTCGCGGCGGCGCTGGGCGCGCAGACGGTCATGATTTCCACGTCGCCCGACAAGGCCGAAGATGCTCGACGGCTAGGTGCATCCGAGGTCTTGATCTCCAGGGAACACGACGCCATGCGCAGCGCCAAGGGCAGTTTCGATTTCATTCTCGACACCGTCCCCGTATACCACGACGTTGATGACTATCTGAAGCTATTGAAGCGCGACGGCACCCTCTGCTTGGTCGGCGCTCTGGAGCCTCTCGATTTCCATTCGGGAAGACTGGCCATGCGTCGCAAGCGGATCAGCGGTTCGTCGATCGGATCGATCGCGGAGACGCGCGAAATGTTGGCATTCTGCGGAGAGCACAACATCACGGCGGATATCGAGCTGATCAAACCTGACGGCATCAACGCCGCGTGGGAGCGGGTCCAAAAGAATGATGTCAAGTACAGGTTTGTGATCGACATGCAGTCCTAACGAGGCTGCGCCTCAAACCGATGAGTGATATGAGGAGATATTCACAGGGTGGTGCCCGGGTGCAAGGCGGCTCCGGCCGAGCCGTCTGGGCGAAGCCCAGAACGAGAACCCACCGGTGAAGCGGCGGGCTTGGAAATCCCGGAGGGCGAGGGCGACCAAGTCGACCATCGCGCCAGCCGAGTTCAATACGTCACGGGCAACGTGAAGATCTGCTCGACGCCGCCCACGGGCGTCACCTTCAGCCGAAGCGTGCCCGCCACTCCCTGCGACGCCCCTCCGGAGCAACGCGTCGCATCCGCGGTGAGAAGGATCAGATGATCCGATCCCCCTATCCCATTGGTGTTCGGCACCATGGCCGGGGAGGGTGCGCCAGCAGACACGCCGATGCCTTCGGCGGCGACGACTGATTTGACCGCCAGCGGGTTTCCGTTGCGATCGCGAAGATTCACCGTGACCGATTGGGTCACCCCGGATTGGGTGCTGACACAGCCGGCGAAAGAGATCGTGCTCGGGGTGAACGTAGGCGTGCCGACCAAACGAGAAGAAAAGACGATCTCCAACGCCCCCCGAACATGAGCATTCCCCCATACGCCATCCGAGTTCGGCGCCACCCGTCCATCGTTGACGAACGGGATGAGCCGATCGCCGACCAGCTCGTCCGGGCTCAAAGTACTGCGAGACAGGAACGTGGAGCGTTCGAGTGGCTCTATGTTCAAGAACGCATCGGCGAGATCCTCGAACGACTCTCCGAGATCATAAAATCCATTGTTGTTCTCATCGACGAATGTCTCGTCTCCCACGGCATAGGCCAGCACCGATACTCGACAGTTGTTGTACTCCTTGCCGGAAACGTAATTCTTCGGACGATACTCCTGACTCTCGATATCAACCGAACAAACACCATTGGAAGTTTGGCAAGAACCCACCGACGCGGCCCCGACCCGTCCCCCTTCCGTGACGAAGTTGATCGTCGTGCCGTCAGGAACGGGATTACCGAATTGATCGCCCGCGCGGGCCGTCAGCGTGGATGTAGCCCCATCGAAGTCACAACCATCCATGCTCAGATCGCTTGCCGATAGCGAGAAGAACTTCTGCATCGGGTTACCCGAACTGATGGAAAGCTGAAGCGACTGCGTTGTGTATTGTTTTCCGCTCGGGTCTACTGTCGTGGCTTTCACTCGCACCGGCGTCGGAATCGTTCCGGCGGTAACCGCTGTCGACACGGTGCCGTCCGCGGAAGTCTGAGCGCTGACCGGCGAAACCGATAGCCCACCGGTCGTCACGGAAGGCGAAAACGTGACGAGTTGATTCGGAACGGGATTTCCCGCCTGATCAACGACCTTGAACGTCAACGTGGAAGTGCTTTCGCCAATGGCTCCCGATATCTTCAACGTTTCGATCGATGCGCTCTGGTACGCGATCGACAACGCGCTGACGGTGGCGCTCGAATCCGACTGCACGGCCTTGACGGAGATAGGAACCGATGCCGACCGCTCGGTGGAATCCACGGTTGTCGTCGCCGTTATCGAACCCGCTCCCACCGTCTTGCCTTCCAGTTGAAAGGATGCGACGCCGGCCGAATCGGTCAAAGCCGTGCCCACGGCAGGAAGCATGCCGACGACCTCAGGCGCCCCCTGCGCAAGCCTGACCAACGCATTGGGAACCGCCGATCCGGCGGCAGTGCGCACCGTGACGCGCAGCGTCACTTGCGAGCCCAACGCCACGCTGGGAGAGGAGGTCACATCGTTCTGGCTGGCGTCGAGCAAAGCGAGCTTGACGTACTCGGGCGTCACCGTGGTCGATCCGTCCGCAACGCTGTCACTGGCCGCGGTTGAGTCGGTAAGTGACCCACCTTGACCGCCAGCCCCACTCCCACCGCAAGCGACGAGCAGGGCGGTGATCATGACGGCGGCAGTCAGGTTGCGGGCATGGCGCAGGACCGCGCCCCTCTGTTGCATGATTGTCATCGTTGCTCTCTTGAATCCGTGGCTGATCGATCAACGCGACACCAGCGTGTCCGCCACCACCTTCGGCGTCAGGAACACCAGCAGCTCGGTGCGGTTGTTGGTGCGGGCCTGGTTCTTGAACAGGTAGCCGAGGATCGGGATGTCGCCGAGCAGCGGCACCTTGTTGACGGCGGTGTTCTCGGTCTGCTCGTAGATGCCGCCGATGACCACCGTGCCGCCGTTCTCGACCAGCACCTGGGTCTTGACCTGGCGCGTGTTGATCGCGTAGCCGGACGGCGTGAGCTGGCCGACCGCGTCGCGATTGACCTGCACGTCGAGGATGATGTTGCCCTCGGGCGTGATCTGCGGGACGACCTCGAGCCGCAGGTTGGCCTTGCGGAACATCACCGCGGTCGCGCCGCTGGACGTCGCCGACTGGTACGGCAGCTCGGTGCCCTGCTCGATGCTGGCCTTGGCCTGGTCGGCGGTCATCACGCGCGGGCTGGAGATGACCTTGCCGCGCTGGTCGGCCTCGAGCGCCGAGATCTCCAGGTTCAGGAAGCGCGTCAGGCTCGATCCGAACAGGCTGATCGCGAACGAGGCCGGCGTGTTGCCGCTGATGTTGGCGGCCGGCAGGTTGACGAAGTTGGTGTTGTTCGCGGCGGTCACCTGCCCGAGGCCCTGGGCGTTGGTGCCGCTCAGCGACGAGCCGTTCTGCGACGACAGGTCGCGCACGCCGGCGATGTTGCCCGAGATCGTTCCATAAGTGCCGCCGGCGATGCTCGATCCGGCGCCGTAGACCGGCACGTTGACGGTGCTGACCGCGCCGGTCACCGGGTCGGTCGTCGACACGGTGCGATAGACGGTCGAGCGCAGGTCGTTGAAGCCGAGCTTGGCGCCGAGGTTGCGCGACCACTGGTCGGACGCCTCGACGATGCGGGCCTCGATCAGCACCTGGCGCACGGCGACGTCGATCTGCGTGACCAGCCGGCGGATCTCGTCGAGCTTGGACGCGGTCTCCTGCACGAACAGCTTGTTGGTGCGCGCATCGAACACCGCGCTGCCGCGCTTGGACAGGATGCCCTGCTTGGAGTCGCCGAGCAGCTTGGCGACCGCCTCGGCCTTCTGGTAGTTGAGCTGGAAGGCTTCGCTGTGCACCGGCTCGATCTCGGCGATCTGCTGGCGCGATTCGAGCTCGAGCTTCTCCTTGGTCGCCAGCTCCTCGCGCGGCGCGACCAGGATGACGTTGCCGTTCTTGCGCATGTCCAGGCTCTTGGACTGCAGGATGATGTCCAGCGCCTGGTCCCAGGGCACGTCCTTGAGCCGCAGCGTCAGGCTGCCGGCGACCGAATCGCTGGTGACGATGTTCAGGTTCGTGAAGTCGGCGATCACCTGCAGCAGCGCGCGAACGTCGACGTTCTGGAAGTTCAGCGACAGCCGGTCGCCGCGGTAACCCTGGCGGGTCCCCTGGATCAGCTTGTTCGGATCCTCCTGGATCGCCTTGACCTCGACGACGAACTGGTTGTCGCTCTGGTAGGCGTTGTGCTCCCACAGGCCACCCTGCGGCTCGATGACCAGGCGGGCGTGGTCGCCCTGCTGGAACGCGCGGACCGACTTGACCGGCGTGCCGAAGTCGGTGACGTCGAGCTGGCGGCGCAGGTTCTCGGGCAGCGTCGCCTGCTGGAAGTCGACGACGATCTGCTTGCCCTGCTGGCGCACGTCGACGCCGATCTGGCCGTCGGACAGCTCGACGACGACGCGGCCCTCGCCCTCCTTGCCGCGGCGGAAATCGAGGTCGCGCAGCGCGTGCGGGCCGAGGTACTGCGACGCGCGGGCGGCGACCAGCGCGGCGGCCGGCGACGAGGTCGCCACCGGCGTCGCCGGCGCGACGACCGGATCGAGCTTGACCAGCAGCACGTTGCCGCCCTCGATCTCGGTCGTGTACGACATCGGCCGCTTCAGGTTCATCACGACGCGCGAACGATTGCCGCCTTGGGCGATCGAGACATTTCGCACATCGCCCTGGACCATCTCGAAGCTATTCTTGCCAGACTGGTTCACCGCGCCCGGAAAATCCAGCGCGATGCGAGGCGGATTGGCGATCGTGAAGCCGGCCGGCGGCGCCGACAGCGGCTCGCGCATCGCGATGCGCAGGTAGGTCGAACCGCTCTGCTGCGAGGCGCTGACCGAATCGATCGCGTTGCGCTGCAGTTCGCTGGTTCGGCGGGCGGCCGCGACCGCCGCCTGCGCGGCGACGGCCTGCGGCTCGTCGGTCCGCGCGTCGGCCGCCGGGATCGAGGCGCCCGG
>JASGFT010000100.1:0-18356 GCA_047605425.1 Burkholderiaceae bacterium
CCAGCCCTTGACGACCCGGACGTCCTTGAAGGCCGCCAGGTCGTCGACCAAATGCTGGCTCTCGCGCCGCAGGGCCGCCAGGTCCTGCTGCAGCTCGCCGAGCAACACCGCCGGCGTCGCCGCCTGCCGCCTATCGGCGGCGTCTCGGGCGACGAACGAGGCCGCGATCCCGGCGATCTCCGCTTCCAGTTCGGCCGACTGCTCCTTCAGCACGCGGTTGTAGTGCGTCAGCCGCTCCTCGGCGACGCCGGCGAGCGTCGTCGCATCGATCTGCTCGACCTCGATCTGCAGGCTCAACAGCCGCAGCAGGTCCTTCGCCTCATAAGCCCGGTTCACGCGCTGCATCAGGCCGGTCTTGCGCTCGCGCTCGACCGGATCGGGCTCGCGATCCGGATGCAGCGCGCTGGCCAGCTTGCGATAAGCGTCGCGCACCGAACGCGTCGCGCCCTCGGCGCTCGCGCGACGGCGATCGAGCCGCGCCTGCGCGCGCGCCGAACGCGGCCGGCCCTCCTCGCCTTCACCATCGTCGCCGGGCAGGTGCGCGTTCGCCTTCTGGCGGGCGCGCCCCGCCTCGCGCCAGACCTGCGGGTCGCTCCAATCCTTCGACGCCCAGTCTTCGGCGGCTTCGGCCGTTTCGGCGGGCTCGTCGGCGGCCTGGCCGGTACCGTCGATCGGCGGCACCTTCGCTCCCGCGCGCCACTCGGCATAAGGTTCGTCGGCGTACCGGTCGTGCAGCGCGAGGACCTCGGCCATCGAAGCGGCGGCGCCGCTGCCGCCGCTATCGCGTGTATCACCCATGTCGCCACCGTCGAGCGTGTCACCGCCGTCACCCTCGTCGTCGAGCAGATCGCGCGCGATCTCGACGATCACGTCCGCCAGCCGTGCCTGCTCGCGTCGCGTCAGCTCGCCGCCGCCGTACGCGCGATCGAACAGCACCAGCAGCGCGATCCGCTGCTCGACGACGCGCCGCCACAACGGCTCGTACTCGCCCGCCACCCGCGTCTGCCAGGTCTCGGCGAAAGCCTGCCAGTCGGCCAGCCGCCGGCGCTGCTCGTCGATCCGCTCGACCCAGCGATTGAAGCTGCGCTGCGCTTTCGACAGCGGGCGCGCGGACGCCGCGTCGTCGATGCGCACCAGCCGGTGCCCGGATTCGGAGGCAGGCGAGGTCGCGGGGGTGGGGTCGGGTGCTCGATCGTCGTCGATCGGCACGTCGTGCGCATCGCCCATGGGCTCGGATCCTGCAAGTCTGGGAAGGCAGGGATTATCGCCTCCGGGGGCTTCTGATCACGATCGTCGACCAGCAACCGGGGGCGCCGATCGCTTCGCCCGATAGCCCGTACTTCGGATGGTCGTCGGCGCCACCTGAGCGTCACCTCCTCCCGACGCCTCACCGCCCCGCCAGATCCTCCAGCAACGCATCCACGACTGCCTCCTCGGCCACCGCCCAGCCACGATCGCGCATCCGTGTCGAGAGCGCCGCATCCCAGGCGGCGGGCACTTCCGCGCCGCGCAAGCGATGCTCGTCGAGGTCGTTCCGGCCCTCGATGGCCTTCAGGTAGTCCTGCGCGCCGAAGCGCCACGGCTGCGCGTCCCACGCGCGCATGACGACGTTGCCGATCCGTACGCCCGGCCAGTCGAAATCGCCGTGATAACGCAAGCGCGCACCCGCCTGCGCGAGCTGGGTCAACAGTGCGCGCTGCGCGGCGGCGGGCATGCCGTCGGTGCATACCAGCGGCGCGCAGCCGGCGCCCAGTCGATCGGCGGCGATCGCCACGACGTTGGGGTTCTCGCACACATGGACGATCACGCCGCCCACGCGCCATGCCGGTGGGCGGCGCAGAAGCTGGCGTAGCGACAGATAAGCGGGCTCGCCTGGCGGCATCCCCGACGCGGTATGCGGCTCGTCCAGCGGCAGGTTCAGCACCAGCGCCGGCCTGGCCAGTTCGTTCACCAGCACGCCGGCCGACGCCCAGGCGTCACGATCGGATTCCAGTGCCGACGGCGGCTCCGCGCGCAGCACCGCCAGCACGATCGTCGCGACGGGCTGGCCGCGATCGAGCGCATGCGCATCGCCCAGCACCTGCGCCGCAAGCTGCGATCGAGGCATGCCATGGGCCGGCAAACGGCCGAGAACCGCATCGGCCTGCGCGAGGCGAAGCGCGCCGACGTCCGGATCCTGGCGGCACAGGCGCCGGATCAGCCGCGCGCCGTCGAGGCTTCGCAGCCACCGGACCAGCGCGGGCGCCGCCGGCATGCGCGACAACAGCTCCACCCATCGCGCATCGCGTCGCTCGCGCTCGAGTCGCGGCGAGACGATCGGGCCGTCGATCCGCTCGAGCGCCACGCGCAGCGAGCCGGCCAGACCCGCGTCGCGCAGCCCCTGGTCGATCACGTCGATGTCGACACGCATCGATCGCGCCAAGCCGGCCTTGCGGCCCATCAGCAAGGCCAGCGCTTCGCGCTCGTCGTCGGTCAACGAGCTCAGCGCGAGCAGGGCGCCGCCCTGCCCGCGATCGACACGCTCATAATGCCGGCGCAGTCGCCCCCGCAACGCGCGCAGCCGCTCGCCGCCCAGCAGGCGATCGAGACGCGGATCGATGTCCACCTCGGAACGTCCGTCCATCACGCCGGCGGAAAGCGTCGATCGGGATCGTCCAGCCGCTGCCGCGCGCGGCCATCCCAGCTCCAGCGCGACACGTAGACGGCATCGACGCCCTCACGCCGCAGCAGTTGGCAGATCGAGACGCCGGGCAGCTCGGCATAGCACGCCCATTCGCGCTCGCTGGTGATCACGAAATCCAGGTCGAACTCGCGGATCAACCCCATGCAATGCGCGCGCGCCGCATCGTCGATGCCCGCGAACGCTTCGTCGAGCAGCATCAGCCGAGGCGCCAGCGGATTGGCGCCGCGCCCATAGAAGCTGGCGATCGCGGCGAACAACGGCACCGTCAAGCCCAATGCGCGCTCGCCGCTGGACGCCGGTCCGGACAGCCGTTTCCACTGCCCATCCTGCAATCGCTGCACGCCGAACCGGTGCCAGCGGCGGTAGTCGAGCGCGCGAGCCAGTTGATCGGTCAGGCCCTGTCGCGCGCCATCACCTTCGCGCTCGCCGCGCATCCGTTCGTCGGTGATCTGCTGCTGGAGCAGCTCGCCGACGACACGCCGATCCTCGGCCGACCACAGGTCGCTGCTGGTGTTCAGCAAGCGTTCGCGCGCGAGCGCCAGACCGGCGGGCCCGCCCTCCTCGACGCCGAGCGGCAGCCATTGCAGCCGATAGCGGACACCGGTGCTGGTCGGGCGTCGATGCAGCTCGTCGTTGATGCGATCGACCTGTTGCTCGGCGGCTCGCATCAATCGATGGATCTCGGCGGCGATCTCGGCCTGCAGATGGTTCTCGAGGACCTCGCGCTCCTTGGCCGACAGCAGCTCGCTGCGTTGCGCGACGTCGTCGGCCAGGTAGGCGGCCAGCGCGTCCGGCCGCTCGGACCGGTTCTGGTAGACGATCTGCACGGCGAAGCCCCAATCATTGGGCTCGGCGCTGGCGCGATGCCCCAAGCCGTTCAGCGCGCGCTGCAGTTCGCCCAGATCCTCGGATACCTGGTGCTGGATGCGGGTCCAGGTCGGCTCGTCGTCGGCGACGTGCTGCAGCATCTGCTCGGCGCGGCGCGCCAGGCTCAGCGCCGGGTCGATCGTCCATGCCGCGCCGGCGGGCGGCAACGCGATATCGGGCAACGCCGATGACAGCAGGCTGCTGTCGGCGAAGCGGCGCAGGCGTTCGATCGATTGTGTCCGCGCTTCGCTGCGCTCGGTCAGCGTCCGTTCGGCTTCATTCGCCTGCACGACGGCGACCGCATACGCGGTGGCGGCAGTCGTCGCGTCGGCGTTGCGCGTCTGGACGAGCGCGTCGCCGTCACGGACGTCCGCATCGGCTTCGCGCAGGCGGCGCCGCAGCAATTCGACGCCCGCGCCGATCGATTGCTCGAGCACCTCGAAACGCTGCCGGGCCTGCATCGCCTGCTCGACCGCATCCAGGCGCTCGGCCTCGCGCTGCGCGAGCGCTTCGCCAGCGCTCTCCGCGCGCTCTCGCTGCGCGACGAGCGCGGGCCAGCAATGGCGCCAGTCGCGCGTCGCGCTGATCCACGTGCGCACGGCATCGTCGTGCGCCTCGACGGCTTCGATGACCGCGGGCAGCGCGTCGGCCTCGGACGGCAGCCGCAGGTCGCTCGCATCGGCATGCAGCCGGTCGCGCGCCGCCTGCCACTGCGCCTCGGCCTGACGGCACTGCGCCTCGGCCTCGTCGAGGCGCCCGCGTGCCTGCACGACGTCGCGCGCCGCGCTCAGGGCGGCGAGCAGCGCGCTCTGCAATGCGCGATCCGCCGGGGCCGCGGCCAGTTCCTCGTCGGCCATGGCCTGCCTGTCGTCGAGCCGCGCCATCGCCTCGCCGATCGCCGCCGCGCGAGCGTCCAGCATCGCGATCTCTTCGTCGATCCGTACCAGGCGACGCCGGCGCGCCTGCTCGCGCGCCGACGCGCCGATGAAGACCGCTTCGTCCTTCATCCAGGCACCGGCCAGCGCGGCGACGCGAAACCGTCCGTCCGCCGCGACCCAGGCCTGCTGCGAATCGTCATGCTCGGCTGCGGGTTCGCCATAAGCGACGCTCGCGAGCAGGGTCGCGACGATCGCCGGCGGCACCTCGCAATCGGCCGGCACGCACGGATACAGCACGGTGCGCAGATCCGGTCCGGCGCTGGCCGCGCGCGCCTGCCAGCTCACGTCGTGGATCGGCAGACCGTCCGCACCGGTCAATCGGCCATCGGGCGCGACCCAGGCATCGAGCAGGCCGCTAGACTGCAACGCGGCTTCCAGCCCCGCCCGTTCGCGCGCGCTCGTGCCGTCGACGAACTCGACCAATTGCCAGAACGGCGCGCCCTCGCGACCGGCTCGCGCCTCCAGCGCGCGCGTCGGCGGCGCGGACGGCCCGGTCATGCCGCCGGCCGCGAGCCGCTCGCGTTCGGTCCGCAGCGCATCGTGCTGCGCCCCGATCTGCGCGCGCTCGGATTTCAAGCCCGCCCGCTCGTCGGCGATCAGGCCGACCGCCAACCGATGCGCGTCGGCCAGCGCATCGCGCATCGGGTCGGCGCCCTCGGGTCGTCCGACCCAGTCGGCCAGCGCCGCCATCGCGTCCCGCGCATCGAAGCGCAGCGCGACCAGCCGTTCGCGATGCGACTGCCAAGCGGCCAGCAGGCGCTCAGCCTCGGCCTCGGCTCCCTGATCGGCCTCGGCTCGCCGTGTCAGCGCGTCCTCGTGCTCCGCGCGCCGCGCCACCTGCTCGGCCTGTCGCGACTGCAACGCCCGCAGGCACGCGTCGACCGTCGCGCGGCGCTTCTCGACCAGCCGGATCGCTTCACGCCGCCGCGCGATCGCGTCGCGCAGCGCCCTTTCGGCCTCGGTCAGCCGCGCGACCGACCAGTCCGCGAGCGCTTCGGCCGATGCCTCGCTCAAGCCGCTGTCGTCGACGGTGCCGGCGGTACCAGCCGGTTCGGCACTGCGGTAAGCGACCTCGCGAGCATCATCGAGCACGGCCCGCGCGGCCTCGGCACGCTCGTGCATCGCATCGAGCGCCTGCTGCTCGCGAGCCAGCGCCTGCCGGGCCGTCTCGCACCGAAGCCCCGCGCCCTCGGCCTCCCGCTGCCAGGCCTCGGCGTCGCGCTGCGCCAGGCCCAGGCGGTTGGCATCCTGGTTGGCCGGATCGCTGCGCAAGGTATCGAGCCGTTCGCGCGCCACCGCCAGCGCCTGACGCGCTTCGTCCAGCGCCCGTTGGGCGGCGACCTGCTGCCGTTCCGTTTCCGCCAATGAGGCCTGCGCACGGTTGCGCGCCTCGCTGGCATTGTCGAACGCGGTCTGCGCCTGGCGAAGCTCGCGCGACTGCCGGCGCGTCAACACGCTCGCGTACTGGCGATAGCGCTGCTCGAACTGGCGCACGGCCTGCTCGAGCTGGCGCGTCTGTTCGAGTTGCTCGCGGTCGAGCTCGAGTTGCGACAACGCCTCGGCCACGTCGCCCAGCAGCTCGACCGGCAGCGGCGGCAGCGAATCGGACAAGGCCTGCGACAGGCCGGCCTCGTCGGGCTTCTTCGACAACTGCGGCTGACGCAACTGGATCAGCGTATCCATCAGCGCTTCATAGCGCGCCTCGCCCAGGTTGAACAAGCGCTCGTCGACCGCCCGGCGGTAAGCGGTCGCGCTGTCGAACACCTTGCCGATGCCGCCGCCTTCCAGGCACTCGCGCAGCTTGTCGCGGGACAGCGTCACGCGCTGCCCGTTGCTCAACCACAGGTCGCGACCGATCCGTCGTCCGTCCTGGCCGTCCCGGCCGTCGACGTCATCGATCACGAAATACCAGCTATCGACCTGCGCGCGGCCGGCGACCGCCGACAAGCCCGCCCCCAGCGTCAGGTAGCGGGCGCGGCCATCGTCGTCGAGACGGCCGAACTCGATCCACGCGTAGCCGACGCGGCGTTGATAAGTGTTCAGCAGCAGGTTCCACGCCATCCGCTTGCCGTTGTCGCCATCGGGCTCGACCCGCGACGGACGCAGGTTGGCATCGAACAGCAGCGGCAGGGTCAACGACAGCACCTTGGATTTACCGGTGCCGTTGTTGCCGCGCAGAAGCAGATGGCCGTCGCGGAACCAGAACTCCTCGCTGTCGTAGCGGAACAGCTCGACCAGGCCGATCCGCAGCGGTTGCCAGCGCTCACGCCGCGGCTCGGGCAGCACGGGCCTGGCGGGCTCCATGGCCGACTCGGCGAGTTCGGAACCGAACAGGGATTCAGTCATGCCGTCTTCTCGGGTATCTCGTTCATCGACCATCGTTCACGTATTACCCGTCGTTCACCGGGGCTCGGACGAGCGAGCCTGCGCGTCGCGCGTGCCCGCCGCCTTCGACATGACCGGCTCACCGAGCGCGAAGCGCGCGATCGCGGGCAAGGGCCTGATCTCATCACCGTGCCGCGCGACCAACTGCAAACGACGCAAACGCTCGACGGCGATGCCGGCCAGTTCGATCTCGGCGCCCGGCGAGCGCGCCGACTTGCGCCAGAAGCGGCCATACCGGTCGGCGGCATCGCGGATGAACGCGGCGACGGCGGCCAGCGTGGTGAGTCCCTCCCGCCTGAAGGCGGGAGCTTCCTCGCCACGATACACGGGCGCCTCGGGCGCACCATCCTGCCGCAAGCGGCCGGCCAGGAACTCGGCCACCAGCAGCGTGACGTGCGCCTCGGTTCCCTCGGCGGGCATCGCGACGTCGGTCAGCTCTCCGGTCTCGTCGGTCAGCGCCGTGCCTTCGGCACGATGCTCGGCGACCAGGCCGCAGGCGTCGGCCAGCCGCGCCGCCATGACGCCGCGCTGATTGGCGAAATAAGCGCGTTGCTCGTCGTCGAGCGACTCGACGTACACGACCGGATCGTCGAGCAGGCGCCGGGCCAGGTGATGGCGCAGCGTATCGCGCCGTCCCTGCTCGCTGAGGATCTCGTATTCCCAGGCCAGCGAACGCAGCCGCGATCCGGTATCCGCCGGCGCCTCGTCGACGCGCCAGGTCGAAGGCCCGCGCGCCGCCGCCAGCATGCCGGCCAGCATCCGGCGCTGCACGTCGTACAGCGCATCCGACTGCGCCCAGCCGCTGTCACTCGCATAGCCGGCCTCGTCGCCGGCGACGCGAACCAGCACGCCATGATCGAGCAGCGTGCGAAGCACGGCGACCAGGTCGCGGCGCTCGGCGGCATTGCCCAGCGAGAAGTCGAACGCGGCCTCGCGCAGGGCCGGATCGGCGGCGGCCTGCAACAGGCGTTCGCCGAGCACCTGCAAGGTGATCTGCGATTCGGCGCGTTCGAGCACCGCGCAGACCAGGCACAGCAGCACATAGCGCCGACGCGTGTAGTCGGCCAGGCCGCGCGAATCGTCGTCCAGCGCCGCCGGACGCTTGATCAGGCGCGCGCCTTCGCGGTCGACGTGCAAGGCCCAGCCGGTCTCGCGCCAGAACCAGTCGCGCAGACGATCGGCTTGTCGGCGCACGACGGCGAAGCTGTCGTGGCCGGCGTCCATCAACGGCTGCATCAGCAGGGCCCTGAGCGCGCGTCGCATTTCATCGCGCTGCTGCGCCTGCTGCAGCTCGCCCAGCGGGGGACGGGACGACCGCGACGGCCGTGCACGGTTCGGCGTTCGGCTCATTCGACGTCCTGCGCCAGGCGGATCGTCAGCAGATGATCGCGCCCGGAGAAAACGCCGGCCGGCGTCGTGATCCGCGCCACGGTGTCCGCCGCGAGCGGCTCCATGCGCAGATGAAGCAGGCCATCGCCGGTGAAACGTTCGACGGCCGCTTCCGGTTCGTGCTGCTCGGCCAAGGCTTCGCCCAGCAGCGAGAGGAACAGCGCGAACGCATGCGAATCGAGCTCGCCCAATTCCGACAGGCGGGTCGCGCGTCCGGTCGCCAGTCGTTGCCGGGCCGCCTCGACCTGCCGAGACTCCTCGGCGAACAGGCGGGCCATCAACGCGCGTTCATCGCTGCGATCGCGCGCCCCCGGCAGCGGCCCGCGCGGCGCGGCCTCTCCGTACTCGCGCAACCGCGGATTGATCACCAGCGGCGGCGCATCGACCCACGGCGTTGTGGCAGGCACCTCCTTGTCGGCATCCGGATCGAGACTGAAGTGACGCGCGGGATTCAACGCGAACGCGGCGCGGGCCATCCGATGCGCTTGCGCGTCATCGGCGCACTGCGCGAACCAGCCGGCCAGCACGCGAAAATCGGCCGACCGGTCGCTGCGGCCGCTGCGCCGCTCGTTCAGCGCGGCGATCGCGCCGAGCAGTTGCGGAATCGCCGCTCGCGCCCTCGCCCGCAGCAGTTCGGCCTGCGGCGGCGAATGGCCGCTCGACAGGAACCAGCCTCGCAGGCCACGCCAACGCTCGTGCCAGGCATGGCGCCGGCGCCGGGTCTCGCCGGCGCGATCGTCGTCATCGCCGGGCGCGGCATCGCGGGCTTCGCGCGCGGCGACCTCGTCGAAGAGCCGGTCCATGTCGGGCTCCAGGGCCACGAGCCGCCGAGCGATCGATTCGGACCGCCGGACCAGGTCGCCGAGAAAGCGGTCCAGGTAGTCGATCAGGCGGCGCTTGTAGACGGCGATCTCGGTGGCATCGGTATGCTGCAGATCGAGCCGGCGGCCCACGCTGGCCATGAAAGCCTGCGCGTTCTCGGCCAGGTCCTGGAACACGGTCACCAGCTCGCGCAGCAAGGAATGCGCTTTGGCGACGTCCAGCTCTCCGGCCGGCCCGCTGTCATCGATCAACTGCTGCAAGCCCTCCAAGCGGTTGGCGATGTCCTCGAGCGCCACCGTCTGCAGTTGCGCGCGGCGCTGCAACGTCTGCACGAACACCACGAGCGCGGTTTCGACCGCCTCGCCGGCATGCGACAAGCGGTACAGGAAGCGGGCGCGATAGAAATCGGCCAGCGACGAGACGCGCGCCGTATCGGGCTGCGATTCGAGATTGCCCCAGTCGGTCAACTGCGCGAGCGCCAGGTTGACCTCCTCCAGGCGGGGCGGCTCGCCGCCCCAGATGGCATCGGCCCAGACTTCGTCGGGCCGGAGCTGCAGGCGGTACTGGCGCTTGGCGGCCGCGAAGACCTCCATGATGCTGCGATAGATCGCGGACTTCTCGGCACTCAAATGCCGGAACAGATCGCCCGCCTCCTCCCCTGCCATCCCGCATGCCCTCTCGCCGATGCCTTCGCGAAGTATCGCAGACAAGGGTCCGGCCGATGCCGCCGCGAAGGCCGGGCAGCGGCACGGTGCTCTGACTCCAGCAAGCTCGAGTCCGCCGCTATAACCAATCCTCGACGATCAGCTCAGGCATGCGGGTGAAGATCCGATCGTGCGAGACCAAGATCATCTTCTGCTGCAACGCATGGGCAGCGATCTGCAGATCATGCAGCGCCACCGTGATGCCGGCTTTTTCCAGGCCGGCCCGCAATCGGCCGTAGGACCTGGCGACATCGCTGGTCCAAGGCAACACCTCGACCCTCATCAGCAACTCGCGTACGGCAACCTCCAGTCTGGGAACGGGGTTGCGGGCGATGCCGTAGCACAATTCGGCTTCGGTCACGGCGGAAAGAAACACCGTGCCCACCTTCTGGGCGGCCAATCGCTGAGCCACCCCGCCCTGTCGGCGAAAAACGTAGCTGACCGTGTTCGTGTCGAGAAGGTAGCGGCTCATGCCTTCGCGCCGTCGTCGTCTGCATCAGCCGCGAACGACGAAGCCGGCGGCAAATCCTCCGGCACGCGCAAAAAATCATCCGGCACATCCAGGCCCTCGATCGCTTCCAGCAAGCCCGACCAGTCCGTGGGGCGCGCGGACAGAATCACGTCGCCCGTCGTCTCATCACGACGGATGAATACCTCGGACCCCTCGAAGCGGAAGGCGCTGGGAATGCGTATCGCCTGGCTACGGCCATTGGTGAACAGTTTGGCAATCACGGGCATGACGCACCTCCGTGTGTGATATATCAAAGCATATCACTGATGTGCGACTGACTCGCCGGCCGGCGCCCGCATGACAGCGACGCAACCCTCCTTCAGTCGTCAGCGCCGTCCGCACCGTGGCGCAGCGAAAAACAGGAGCAATCTGGAAACCTCAGGTTGCTGAAGCGCGCGTTTCGGAAATAATTGCCGAGGCATACAGTTACTCCATCGCACAGCAATTCGCTGCCCGACCCAAGCAAAGGAGTCCGATCATGTTGAACAAGAAATTCGCTGCCGTCGCCCTGGGTACCCTGCTTTCCGTGGGAGTAGGCGCCGCTCAAGCCGGTGAGCTGACCGAAGACCAAGTGCCGTGGAACCAGCAACCGGTCGCCTCGTCGGTCACCCGCGCCCAGGTCCAGGCCGAACTGCGCCAGTTCCAGAACGACACGCATGAGGTCGTCTACGCCGTCTATCCGGACGATCGCGCCGCCAACGTCGCCGCGCCCGCGTCGGGCAAGACCCGCGCCGAAGTGAAGCAGGAAATCGACTTCGCGCGGTCGAATCAAGCACCGGGCACCTCGCCCGACAGCCCTTACTTCGGCTGATCGCGAGCGACGCGCAGGACGGCTCGATCTCTCCCGAGCCGCCGCGCACGCCTCTCCTCCTCTCGACGCCTCGCCGGCACAGCCGCCGCGAGGCGTTTCTCTTTGGGACCGCGCTCCAGTGAAACGCCTTGCTCAATCCACCAGCGCCGAGTACACCAGTTGCCGCAGTTGCGTGCGGATCGGGTAAGTGCTGGACGGCAAGAGCTGGGTCATGAAGATGCAGGTGATCTGCTCGGCCGGATCGACCCAGAACGCGGTGCTGGCCGCGCCGCCCCAGCCGTACTCGCCCGGCGTGCCCAGCGTGCCGGCGGCGACGGGGTCCTGCAGCACCGAGAAGCCCAGGCCGAAACCCTGTCCGTCGAAAGCCACTTCGGCGAACAGCGGAATGCCGAACTGCTTCAGGTCCTGCCCGCCGGGCAGGGAATTGGTCGTCATGTAGCGCACCGTGCGGCTGCCCAGGATGCGCTGGCCATCCAGTTCACCGCCGCGCAGCAGCATCTGCGTGAAGCGGTGGTAGTCGGCGGTGGTCGACAGCAATCCGCCGCCGCCGGACAGGAAGGTGATCGGGCCGCGCGCCATGTCGCCGAAATCGTCGTTGCGCGTGGCCTTGCCCTCCTTGCCCGGGACGTACAGCGCGCCCAGCCGCTCGCCCAGGTCGCCGCGCAAGGTGAAGGACGTGTCCTTCATGCCGAGCGGGCCGAAGATGCGCTCTTGCATGAACCGGTCCAGGCTCTGGCCCGACACGACTTCCACCAGGCGGCCCAGCACGTCGGTGGACACCGAGTAGTTCCAACGCGCGCCGGGATCGAAACGCAGCGGCAGCTTGGCCCAGTCATCGACGCACTGCTCCAGCGTATGGTCCTTGGGCACGCTCCATTCGTAGCCGGCATTGCGGTACAGCTCGTCCTGCACGTTGATATGGTGAAAACCATAAGTCAGGCCCGAGGTGTGGTTGAGCAGGTGCACGATGCGCATCGGCTCGGTGGCCGGTCGCGTCACCGGCTTGAGCGCCGGCCCGCCGGTCAGCACGCGCATCTGCGCGAAGGCCGGCAGGTACTTGGCCACCGGATCGGTCAGCTCGAAGCGGCCCTCCTCGTACAGGATCATGGCGGCCACCGAGGTGACCGGCTTGGTCATCGAGTAGATGCGGAACACCGTGTCGTCCTCGATCGGCAGCTTGTTCTCGAGGTCGCGCCAACCGTAGTTCTCCCGGTAGGCGATCTCGCCCCGGCGACTGACCTGTACCTGCCAGCCCGGCAGACGACCGTCGTCGACGTAGGCGGTGAAGTGGCGGCCGATACGGGCCAGGCGGGCGGGATCGAAACCAAGCTCGGGCATGAGAGACTCGCAAAAGAGGTGGCGACTCGCCACATGTTAGGGGACGGAAGCGGGAAACGTTCGAGCGGCGAGCCTCGATGACGCGGCTTGCCGGCACGAACGATGCTCAAAGATAGCCGACCGGAATCGCCGACACCTGTGTCGATAGGGGGATGTCCCGTTCGACGAAACACAGCACCGCGCCCGTGCCGACGGTTTTTTTCAGTTTGTCCAGCGCCGAAAAATGCCGCTTGGCGTTGTGCGAAGGCGAAGCGGTCTTCTTGATTTCCAGCGGATAAAGCGCGCTGGCCGAATCGATCAGCAAATCGACCTCCTGCCGATCGGCATCGCGGTAGAAATACAGCGGCGCCTCCCGCCCGTTGTGCCAATAGCTCTTGATGACTTCGGCCACGACCCAGGTTTCCAGCATGGCGCCGGACATCGCGCCCGCCTCCAGCGATGCCGCATCCGGCCAGCGGGTGAGGTACGCCACCAAGCCGGTATCGAGAAAATAGAGCTTGGGCGCCTTGACGAGACGCTTGGTCAGGTTCGAATGCCAGGGCTGCAGCAGATACACCAGCCCCGAAGTCTGCAGCACCGAGAGCCAGGCCTTGGCGGTCTTGTTGTCGATACCCACGTCCCGCGCCAGGCTGGAATAGTTCAGCAACTGCCCGGTGCGTGCGGCCGCGGCGGTCAGGAAGCGATGAAAAGCGATCTGATCCGGAACCCTCAGCACATCCTGCACATCGCGCTGAATATAGGCCTGGATGTAGGAACGATAGAACACGTCCCGCGCCGCCGCCCCCTGCGTGTTGAGCCGCGGGTATGAGCCCAGCCATATGCGCTCGAACACGCTCATTAGCGTTTGCGGCCTCGCATGCTGCCGTGCCTGGGCGATCCAGTCCGGCGTCGGTGCGAAAGGCAAGGACTTTTCCGCTCGTCCCAGCAACTCCGCCTGCGACAAGCCGAGCAGATCGACGATGGCTACTCGCCCGGCCAGCGTTTCGGTGATGCCGCGCATCAACTCGAATTTTTGCGAACCGGTCAGCCAGAACGAACCATTGGTCTTGTCTCGATCCACCCGCAGTTTGATGGCAGAAAACAACTGCGGCGCGTACTGGATCTCGTCGATGATGACCGGCGCCGGCCAGGTTTGCAGGAACAGCGCCGGATCGGACTGCGCCAATGCCCGGGCATCCAGATCGTCCAACGTCACGTAGCGGCGCGGCGCATCGGGCTCGCACGCCTGGGCACACATTTCCAGCAGAGTCGTTTTACCGACCTGATGCGGACCGGTCAGCAGCAGCACGGGAAAGGCATCGCTGACGCGGCACAGGATCCGGGCAAGAGTGCGAGCGTACATGTTCCGGGTATATTGGAAAGCAATTCCAATATACCCGACATCACGCGCTGGGCACCATGGAGCATGCCTGGCGGTGACCGTGAGAACTCCCGCCCAAACCCGGTGACGCGCAGCCGATGCGTCGAGCACTCGCCCGGACGGACCGCGAGCCGCGCCTCGAACCGGCCCATCGCGCCGAGGAATCGATACCATGGATGAACTCACCGCATCCCACCGAGGCAAAAAAACCATGAGCACGCAATGGATGATCTATGGCGCCAACGGTTACACGGGCGAGCTGATCGCCCGGGAGGCCGTCCGCCGCGGACTCGCGCCGGTGCTGGCCGGCCGCAATCGGGACAAGATCGCCCCGCTGGCCGGCGAGCTGGGCCTCGAAGTGCGCGGCTTCGGCCTCGATGACGTCGAGCAGGCCAGCCGGCAGATCGAGGGCCTCGCGCTGGTCCTGAACTGCGCGGGTCCGTTTTCGGCGACGGCCGCGCCGATGATGAAGGCCTGCCTGCAGGCCGGCGCCCACTATCTCGACATCACCGGCGAGATCGCGGTGTTCGAGCTCGCGCATTCGCTGGACGCGCAGGCCCGCGAAGCCGGGATCGTGATCTGCCCCGGCGTCGGCTTCGACGTCATTCCGACCGATTGCGTCGCGGCCGTGCTGAAAGAGCAGATGCCGGACGCCACGCACCTGGCCCTCGGTTTCGACTCGCGGACGGGCCTGTCGCCCGGCACCGCCAAGACCGGCGCGGAAAGCCTGGGCGAGGGAGGCAAGGTCCGAAAGGATGGAAAGATCGTCTCCGTTCCGCTGGCCCACAACGTGCGCCACATCGACTTCGGCGACGGCAAGAGGATGGCGATGACGATTCCCTGGGGGGACGTGTCGACCGCCTATTACACGACCGGCATCCCGAACATCGAGGTCTTCATCCCCGCTTCGCCGGCCATGATCTTCGGCGCCAGAACGTCGATGTACATGAATCCGTTTCTGGCTCTGTCGCCGGTGCGGGAAATGATGAAAGCCTATGTCGAATGGACGGTAAAGGGACCCGGCGAAGCCGTCCGCGCGCAGTCGCCGGCCTACATCTGGGGCGAAGTCCGCAATGCGCGCGGCCAGACGAAGACGGCCCGGATCCGCACCGACAACACCTACAGCCTGACCGTCACCGGCGCGCTGGCGGTGGTCGAACACCTGATGCAGAACGAGCCCACCGGCGGCGCCTACACGCCGGCGAGCCTGGTGGGGGCGGATCTGGTCACGCGCCTGCCCGGCTCCGGCCCGCTGCAGATCACCTGACGCCGACGTCGGCCAGGGACGGGCTGATCGATTCGCCCGTGCCGGCCGCGACGTCCTTAGCCGTCCTTAGAGATCGTCGCTGCACCAGACCTTGACCACGCGGCCCAGCACCTCGAAATCCATCTCGGGCTTGATCGTCCACGGGTCATAGCTGTTCCGATTGGCCGAAAGGACTCGAAGGCCTTCGCCGGGGATGCGTTGCAGGCGCTTGATGAAGCCTTCCTCGCCGACCCGGAAGAAATACACGGCATCGAAATCGACCGTGCGGATCGCCGTGTCGACGAGCAGCGGATCGCCGGGGTTGAACATCGGCTTCATCGAGTCGCCGAATCCGGTGACGATGCACAGCTTCCTCGCCTCGCTGTAGCCTCGGATGTTCTTGCGGATCCAATCGGCTGAAACCCGCCAGCTATGGATGACGCCCGGCTGGTCGCGCAGAACGATGCCGCTTCCCGTCGGCCCGCTGGCGCGGTACTGCGAAAGCTCGACGTCGTTCACCTCGGGAGGCGCCTCCGCCGCCGGGGCGGTGAACTTGCGTGCCTGGCCTTTGTCGTCGCCGCTTCGAGAGAACCATCCCCGGTATCGCGGCAGACGCTCGACGCGGTCGATGAACTTCTCGGTGATCGGGCGATCGCCGACCAGCATCTGGCGCACATAGTCGCCGCTCGCCCAGCCCATCAGACGTCCGAACGCCGCGTTGCCGCCCTCGCGCTCGACAGCGGCCCGCAGGCGGGCGCGGCGATGCTCTTGGAGTTCGGACCTCATCAAAAGAAGGTAGCAATCGCTCGGCTAGCAATGGCTAGTGTTGCTTCTGACTAGCAAATGCTATTGAATAAGCGCTAGTGAACCCGAGCCGGCTGTCTGGCGCGCGGGTTCCCGAATAGCAGTGCCGTGCTGTCCGATCCGTCGAACCCGAACGAGACACCGTCATGAGCTTGCCTGCTTCCGGTTTTCTTCGACTCCGTCAATGGACGGAATGGGTGGCTGGCTCGTTTGGGGCGGGCTGGCGATTCCATCGACGGCGGGGTTCTGCTCGACTGCGGGTGCAGCGAACGGGCAGCACATCAACAGTAGCCGACCAACATGGCGATCGAGAGCGCCATAGTTCCGGATATCCCTAGGAACGCACCGATCAATTGCACCTGGCCGTTGCATCCGGCCCTTGGGAAAATCAATCAGCTCCCTTTCGTCAAATGCGTTCTGAGGCAGAGAGATAACCTCTCCAGATGAACAGACGATGAAATGCCACTCAAAAAAATTGACGCTTTGAATTGAATGACACTGCGGTTGAATTTCTGCAAATTTTCTGAGAGCGAGCTCATTTCGAAGACTCGGGACGATGCTGATCGTGTCAGCGAGATTACCCAGACCGGCATCAGCGGATTGCCTTACGAAAACCAATGCGGTCAGATTTTCTATCAGAACATGCAAACAACCAATTAACAGATAAAGCAGAACCTCAAACAATAATCATGCAGATCAAATTATACAATCCAAACAACCATATGACACCAATTACCTAAATTGATTACACATCAGGGCTGCCATCTCTTGTTAACAAATAGCTCAGTAGTTTGGAGGAGAAATGAAAAATCTCGCTGTTGCTCTCAGCACCGCGTTCTTAGCCACATGCGCAGCACTTGCTTATGCTGGTCCCGTTGAAGATTTATCTGCCGTTCTAAAGGGCAGAGTCGGAGGTTCGTCAGAAGATCGGCGTTCGGACGTCAAGGGCCCGTTTGGCGTAAAGATCGGCTGCAAAGGCGACACACTCGAGGCTAACGTCCAAATTACAGGTGTCTCCGGAACGCTCGAAGGCGATACTGCAGCAATTACGGTAACTTACTCTGGCAATTACACTCGGCAAGGCTGGGACGTGCCCTGCCAGAAGGTTTCCTCCGATCTGGGTGGCGTAGAAAACCGTAGCCTTTCTGGAAATTATATGTTTCGAATCACTGGAAAGGCATTTCAAAAACCAACGATCACATGGGGCAACGGGTCAAACTTCAAAGAAGTCACTGACCCCGGCCATGACGCAAACGTATTTGCCGTAAGGGCAGTTCAGAATGCTATTGCCACCGCATTCTAGTCCCATTCGGGTATCGACTTCTGCGTAACACGTTGCTGCAGAGGACACCTGCAAGCCGGTTATCGATAACACCATGCGTAGCGAGGACGTCTTTCCTCGCGTCTATGCAAGGACAGGAAACTATCATGATCACTCCCAAGAGCGCAGTTGCCAGCGCCACATTTTTGATTTACACGGCATTGTGTTCGTCAGCTTTCGCCGAAAATTACGGACCATTCAACTTTGACGAAGGAAAGATATCTTGCAACGATGATCGCGGCCCGGAAATAAAGAAATCCCAAGCATACGAAGCGCCACCCGATCGCTTCGTCGTAGACGACTCAATTACTGTTCGCGAAATTTCAGGCTGGGGAAAATCTCACTCCTGTTCGATCTCGGAAATACGCAAGAAAGATATTCAAGTAAAAACCGATTACAACACGATGATGGTAAAAGTAATTAGTGGGTTTACTGTGTTTGCCCATGCCGACTGCGGTTCTGGCATCGTGAACAACTCCGGCGGAAAAACAGCATCCGTTGAATGTGAAGTTGCAGCAAAACTG
This sequence comes from Burkholderiaceae bacterium, assembly GCA_047605425.1. GTDB lineage: Bacteria > Pseudomonadota > Gammaproteobacteria > Burkholderiales > Burkholderiaceae_E > JAKPAM01. The sequence goes on from JASGFT010000100.1 coordinate 17,704, forward strand.
CAGAAATATACCAACAAATAATCACGGAAGCCTTACAAAAATCAGCCGCCCAACTTCCATTTAATCCGGCGGAGCGGCTGCCGATCCAATAAGATATGAGCCATACGGCAAAGCGCACATGACATCCGAGACGAAGAGTACCTGCGCCTGAAGATCCTGACTTGTAGGCTCCCGAAAATCTAAAACTTAGGAGCATCGATAAGTCAGTTGATTTGCCTCGCAGAGCAATCACCTTCGCCATGCCGCGCCGACACGTACGGGATCACATAATCCATCAGGTGCGTAGCGTTCGCAATTTTCTCTCACGCGGCACAAAGAGCAGAATATCAGCAGTTTGCCACCTCCCTTCATGGCCCTGTCATGCAACAAAGCGAACGACACGATGCTTGTTTTTGGACGACGACTTCGCTACTGAACCGTGCTGCCGAGCGGCGGCTCGACCTCATCGGAAATATCGGAAGCCGAGAAGTCTGGCGCAGACGGCGGATAGCAATTTCGCAGTCGCGAGATCGATCTAATTGAGACATGTCCGCTAGCCATCGACTCGCGATGCGCTAACCAGAAAACCCGACAGGCCGCCGCCGTCAATCCTCCAGCGCCTCGCCGCTCACCGGAACGGACCCTTTTCTGCTCGCCAGAGTTGACCCACTGAG
>JASGFT010000101.1:0-18158 GCA_047605425.1 Burkholderiaceae bacterium
GTACGCGCCGGCGCGTCGCGAGCCGGCTCGTCCTGCGCCAGCGAGCAGCCGGCCAGCACGCCCAGCGCGAGCGCCAGCGCCGCCGGCAGGCCCGCCAGCAGGCTCGTCACGCGGCCCCTATAATGGAATCCGGAGTGCTGCTTTGCAGCATACGGGGCGCTGACGGTATCGCGAGGTCGAACGATCGTTGCCATGACCGGGAGTGCTCGAACGATGATCGCAACAGAGCAGCGAGAAACGAAGGGAGGGGAGTGTAACGTGAGCCAGGACCGCCGCTATGCACCGCGACGTCTCAGTCGCCAGGAGTTCGTCCCGGTGCGGGGCCTGCGTTATCACGTCCGGATCTGGGATCCCGATCCGGCTGCCCCGGCGGCCCCGGCGGCCCCGGCGGCCGAAGCGCCGACCGTGTTCATGCTGCACGGCTGGATGGATGTCTCGGCCTCGTTCCAGTTCCTCGTCGACCATCTGCCCGCGCACTGGCGGGTCGTCGCACCGGATTGGCGCGGTTTCGGCCTGACCGACTGGCCGGCCCGACAGGCGCCGGGCACCTGCTACTGGCTGCCCGACTACGTCGGCGACCTGGACGCGCTGCTCGACCACTACTCGGCCGAACGGCCGGTGCTGCTGGTCGGCCACAGCATGGGCGGCAACGTCGCCACGCAGTACTCGGGCGCGCGGCCGCATCGCGTGCGCAAGCTGGTCAACCTCGAAGGCGTCGGCCTGCCGCGTACCGCCGACGAGCAGGCGCCGAACCGGCTCGCGCAATGGCTGGACGAGCTGAAAACACCGCCGCGCCTGAGCGACTATCCGGACGTCGACGCGGTGGCGGCGCGGCTGATGAAGAACAATCCGCGGCTGCGGGCCGACTACGCGGCGTTCCTCGCGCCGCTCTGGTGCCGCCCGGTGCCGCAGCCCGGCGGCGGCCAGCGCTACGAGCTGCTCGGCGATCCGGCGCACAAGCTGGTCAACCCGATCCTGTACCGCGTCGACGAGGTGCTGGCCTGCTGGCGGGCGATCACGGCGCCGGTGCTGTTCGTGCTCAGCGAGCACCTGAACGACTGGCATCATTTCGTCGAGACCGACGAATATCGGCAGCGCCTGACCGCCTACAGGGACCTGACCCGCGCGACGCTGGCCGGCGCCGGCCACATGATGCACCATGATCAGCCCGAGGCGCTGGCCAAGCTGATCGAAGGATTCCTGACGTGAAAGCAGAAACGATCAACGCCGATCTCCACTGTCATTCGTACGTGTCGGACGGACTGCTGGCGCCGGCCGAGGTCGCCGCCCGAGCGCACGCCAACGGCGTGCAGCTATGGGCGCTGACCGATCACGACGAGGTCGGCGGCATCGCCGAGGCGGCCCGCGCGGCCGGCGACCTGGGCATGCCCTTCATTCCCGGCGTCGAGATCTCGGTCACTTGGGCCGACGAGACGATCCACATCGTCGGGCTCAATTTCGATCCGACCGACGAGACGCTGATCGCCGGCCTGGCGCTCACGCGCAACGGCCGCTACGCGCGCGCCGTCGAGATGGGCGAGCGGCTGGCCCGCGTCGGCATCCCCGGCGCCTTCGAGGGCGCGCGCAAGTACGTCGAGAACCCGGACCTGATCTCGCGCACGCATTTCGCGCGCTACCTGGTCGACAGCGGCCACTGCAAGGATATCTCCGAGGTGTTCGCTCGCTACCTGTCCGAGGGCCGGCCCGGTTTCGTCGAGCACCGCTGGGCGCGGCTGTCCGACGCGGTCGGCTGGATCCGCGGAGCGGGCGGGCGCGCGGTCGTCGCGCATCCGGGCCGCTACGCGCTCGACGATACGGCGATGCACGCGTTCCTGTCCGAGTTCAAGGACCTGGGCGGCGAGGGCATCGAGGTCGTCAGCGGCAGCCACAAGCCGCATCACTACGCGATCTACGCGGCGCGCGCGCGCGAGTTCGGGTTTCGCGCCTCGCGCGGCTCCGACTACCACGGCCCGGGCGTCAGCCACGCCGAGCTGGGCAGCGTCGAACCGCTGCCGGCCGGGCTCGATCCGATCTGGTCCGACTGGGTCTGACGCGCGGCGGGACAGGCGATGACGCTGCGTTTCGAACTGCATCCGAAGGACCCGCAGCCGCGGCTGCTGCGTCAGGCCGCGCAGATGATCCGCGAGGGCGGGCTGGTGGCGATGCCGACCGACGCCTGCTACGTGCTGGCCTGCGACGTGTCGCAGCGCGAGGCGGTCGACCGGATGCGGGCGATCCGCCAGCTCGACGACAAGCATCTGCTGACGCTGATGTGCCGCGACCTGTCCGAGCTCGCGCAGTTCGCGCGCGTCGACAACCGGCAGTACCGCTTCCTGCGCGAATGGACGCCCGGCGCCTACACGTTCATCCTGAACGCGACCAAGAGCGTGCCGCGGCGCCTGTGGCACCCGAGCCGCAAGACGATCGGCCTGCGCGTGCCCGACCACCGGATCGTGCTCGGCTTGCTCGAGGCGCTGGGCGAGCCGCTGCTGTGCTGCTCGCTGGTGATGCCGGGCGCCGACGAGCCGCTGCACGAAGCCGACGAGGTCATCGACGCGCTGGACAAGCGCGTCGAGCTGATCGTCGACGCCGGCGGGCAGGGCTTCGATTTCACGACGGTCGTCGACCTGACCGGGGACGAGGCGGTGCTGGTGCGCGAGGGCTGCGGGCCGATCGCCGGAATGCCGCTGTCCTGAGAACCGGCGACGACCGGCGATTGTTACAATCCGCGCACTATGTTTTCCGACCGCGTCGTTTCCGGCATGCGCCCCACCGGCGCGCTGCATCTCGGCCACTATCACGGCGCGCTGAAGAACTGGGTTCGGCTGCAGAGCGAATATCCGTGCATGTTCTTCGTCGCCGACTGGCATGCGCTGACGACGCACTACCACTCGGTCGAGGTCATCGGCTCCAGCGTCTGGGAGATGGTCATCGACTGGCTGGCCGCCGGCATCGACCCGGCGCAGACGATCCTGTTCATCCAGTCGCGCGTGCCCGAGCACGCCGAGCTGCACACGCTGCTGTCGATGTGCACGCCGCTCGGCTGGCTCGAGCGCGTGCCGACGTACAAGGACCAGCAGGACAAGCTCGCCGACCGTGACCTGGCGACCTACGGATTCCTCGGCTATCCGCTGCTGCAGGCGGCCGACATCCTGATCTATCGCGCCTCGTACGTGCCGGTCGGCGAGGACCAGGTGCCGCACGTCGAGCTGACGCGCGAGGTCGCGCGCCGCTTCAACCACCTGTTCGGCCGCGAGCCGGGCTTCGAGGACAAGGCGCGCGAGGCGGTCAAGAAGCTGGGCAGCAAGCGCGCGCGCCAGTACGCGGAGTTCCGCACCCGCTACCAGGAGAAAGGCGACGACGAGGCGCTCGAGCAGGGGCGCAGCCTGCTCGACGAGGCGCAGAACCTCAGCATGGGCGATCGCGAGCGGCTCTACGGTTACCTCGAAGGCTCGTCGAAGCTGATCCTGGCCGAGCCGCAGGCGCTGCTGACCGAGGCCTCGCGGATGCCGGGCATCGACGGCGCCAAGATGTCCAAGAGCTACGGCAACGCGATCGCGATGCGCGAGGACCCGGCCTCGGTCGACAAGAAGATCCGCACGATGCCGACCGATCCGGCGCGCGTGCGCCGCACCGATCCCGGCGATCCCGAGCGCTGCCCGGTCTGGCAACTGCACCAGGTGTATTCGTCCGTCGAGACCTGCCAGTGGGTGCGGGCCAACTGTCGCAGCGCGGGCATCGGCTGTCTCGAATGCAAGCAGCCGGTGATCGACGCGGTGCTGCTCGAGCAGCAGGCGTTCCGCGAACGCGCGCAGCCTTACCTCGACGATCCGGCGCTGGTTCGCGCGATCATGGCCGACGGCTGCGAGAAGGCGCGGCGCCTCGCGCAGGAGACGATGCGCGACGTGCGCGAGGCGATGGGGCTGGCTTTCGCCTGAGGGTTTGCGATCAAGGGCTTGCGACCAAGGGCCTTCGAGCAGCCGTGTTCGGCCGCTGCGAGCTCGTCCGGCCGGCGCCGGTACCGGCGACGCTAAGGCGCGCGTTCGGGTATCTGGTGGAGCCGCCGCAACCGCGGCAGCGTTTCCATGAAGTCGCACAGTTGCGCGAACGCCAGCGGTTCGGCGATCAGCGATCCCTGCATCTGGTCGCATTCGTAGTCGCGCAGCGCGTGCACCTCGGCGGCCGATTCCACGCCCTCGGCCATTGCCTGCAGGCCCAGCTTGGCCGCCAGCGTCGTCACCGCCTGCACGATCGCCGCGTTGCCGCGATCGGTCGCCAGGTCCTTGACGAACACGCGGTCGATCTTCAGGCCGTCGACCGGCAGGTTCTTCAGGTAGGCCAGCGACGCGTAGCCGGTGCCGAAGTTGTCGATGATCACGCGCACGCCGCCGCGCCGCAGGCGCTCGATGACGGCGACCGTGCGCTCGGGCGATTCGATGAACGCGCTTTCGGTCAGCTCCAGGCGCAGCAGCCCTGGCGGAATCGCCCGCTGCGCGAGCAACTCTTCCAGCATCGGCGAGAAGCTGTCCTCGGCGAGCTGGCGCGCCGACACGTTGACCGAGATCGTGACGTCCGGATAGCGATCGATGCCCAGTTGCCGGCGGTCGTCGAGCGCGCGCCGTAGCGTCCAGTGGCCGATCTCGCGGATCAGGTTGCTCTGCTCGGCCTGCGGCAGGAACTTGTCCGGCAGCAGCAGGCCGCGCGTCGGGTGGTGCCAGCGGATCAGCGCTTCGAGGCCGACCACGGTCCGCGCGCCCACCGCGAAGATCGGCTGGTAATACAGATCGACCTCGCCGCGCTGCAGCGCCAGCGGCAACTCGGTGGCGAGCTGCAGTTGCTCGTCGCGAACGGCCGATTGGCCGCCGTCGAAGAAGCGCACGTCGTTGCGGCCGGCCGACTTGACCTCGTACATCGCCGCGTCCGCGCACTTGATCAGCAGCTTCGGATCGCTGCTGTCCTGCGGCGCGAGGGCGACGCCGATGCTGGCCGACAGGAAGTGCGGGCGGCCGTTGAGGATGAAAGGTTTCTCGATGCTCTCGAGGATCCGGCGGGCGACGATCTCGACCTGATCCCGGTCGGCGATCTCGTTCAGCAGCAGGATGAATTCGTCGCCGCCGATCCGGCCGGCGATATCGGCCGGGCCGATCGCGTCGCGAAAACGCCGCGCGACCTCGATCAGCACCTGGTCGCCGACCGAATGGCCGAGCGTGTCGTTGATGATCTTGTAGCGGTCCAGGTCGACGTACAGCAGCGCCAACGGACGGCCGGCGCTCAGGCGCTCGCCGAGCTGGTGCGTCAGGAACATCCGGTTGGGCAGGCCGGTCAGCGCGTCGTGCAGCGAGGCGTGCGTCAACCGCCGTTCGGCGGCGTGCCGCTGCAGGTACAGCGACAGCGTGTTCGACAGGCTTTCGGCGACCTGGGCCAGGAAGCGTTCGTCGCGATGGCTGAGCGGGCTGAAGAACATCAGCATGCTCATGACGACGCCGCTCTCGTCGCGGATCGGCGCCAGGAACATCGCCCGCGCGCCGATCGGCCGCGTCCGGTAGCGCTCGACCATCGCCGGATGCTGATCCAGGTTGGCCAGCCACGATGAGCGGCCCGATTCCCAGGCCTGCGCTTCGGCGCTGTCCGGCAGCACCTGCATCTGCGCGGGCAACTCGTCGAGCATCCGCGTCAGCGCCGGGGAGCCCCAGCGCCGCTGCATCGAGATCGTGCTGCCGCTGCGCGTCAGGTACACGCCGCCCGACCAGTTCATCGTGTCGCAGACCCTCTCCAGCAGCGCGTCGATGACGCGCTCGGGCGTGTTCTGCTCGCGCATGATCTCGGCGACGTCGCTTTCCAGCTCCAGCAGCGTTCGCTGGTGCCGCTCGTGCGTGATGTTGCGGCCGATGCCGCGGTAGCCGATGAACTCGCCGTTCGCGTCGAACAGCGGCCTGCCGCTGACCGCGATGTAGAACACATGACCCTCGGGATCGAGCATGCAGAACTCGAAGTCCTCGAGCGGCTTGCGGTGGTCCAGCGCGCGCTGGTGGGCGTCCCAGTCGCTCTTCATCAGATCGACCGCGCCGTCCCGATGGTGTTTGCCGATCGCCGATCGCGCCCAGGTGCCCAGCACCGCGTCGACGCTGTCGGAGATGTACGAGAGCCGATGCTGCCTGTCGGTTTCCCAGATCCAGTCCGAGCTCATGCGCGTCAGCTCGCGGAACTTCGCTTCGCTGGCCGCGAGTTGCTGCTGCATGTCGCGGATGCCGCTGACATCCTGGACGATGCCCGTCAGCCGCGTCACCCGCCCGTCGGCATCGCGTTCGGCGCGGGCGATGCTTCGCACCCAGATCGTGTCGACGCCCTTGCGGACGTAGCGGTATTCGACGCGCACTTCGCCGCCGCTGGTCGCGGCCCGGCGATGCACGTCGCGCCAGCGCCGTTGGTCGTCCGGGTGCACGCAGATCAGGAAGCCCTGCAGCGAGGGCGCGCCCTGCGCCGGCTGGATGCCGAACAGCCGGAACGCGCCGTTGCTCCACTCGAAGCGCTGCGTCGCCAGGTCCTGCTCCCACATGCCGAGCGCGCCCAGCTTCTGCGCGGCGCGGAACTGCCGCTCCCGGCGCCGCACGAAGGTCCGGGACCGCGCGAGCCGGTCCCGCGCGACCCGCAGCGCGTCGCGATCGCGCCGTGCCCGCCAGGCCTGCCAACCGATGCCGGCCGCCAGCAGCCAGACCAGCGCGATCCAGGCACCGGAGGGCGGGTCGGTGGCCCACAGCGCGATCGCCGCCAGGGCGATCGCCACCGGCACGGCGATCGCCGCCGCCGGTGCGCCCGGGCGGCCGGATGCCCGCCGGTCCGATGCGGTCGCCGCCGGCGGGTGGGTCGCCGTTCTTGCTTCGTCGAGGTCGCTCGCCAGCGCGTCCGCCAGGGCATCCGCATCCGCGAGCGTGCCCGGCAGGCCGGTGTCCGGTCCCGTGTCCTGCGGGATCGCCGGTCGCGTCGAGCTCCCGCCGGGCGGGCCGGCGTCGACGCGATCGGTCGTGGCTGCGGTGTCGGCCAAGGGCAGGTCCTGCTTCAAAAGTCCGTAAACTCCGGGAACCGGTCGGCGACCATCATTCCACGGCGCGGGCCCGCCGCCGCGCACCGCCTCGCCTTCGTCAGATAACCGGCCGTAACTGCCGCATGACCGTCAGTCCTCCTGTTGCATCGGGCCCAGCGCCGCCGCCCGCGGACGCCGAAGGGTCGGCCTGGGTCCGTCGCTGGCTCGCGGCGATGCCGGCGGGCGCGCGCGTCCTCGACTTCGCCGCCGGCGGCGGCCGCCACGCCGGGCTGTACCGGCGCCTGCGCGCCGAAGCCTGGGTCGTCGGCGTCGACGAGCGCGCGATCGCCCGGTGGCGGGAGGCCGGCCTGCCCGCCGACCGGGCGATCGTCGCCGATCTCGAAGGAGGCGGCTGGCCGCTGCCGCGCCGCGCGTTCGACGCCGTCGTCGTCACCCGCTACCTGCACCGGCCGCGGTTCGCGCTGCTGGCCGATCTGCTCGCGGCGGGCGGGCTGCTGGTCTACGAGACGTTCGCGAACGGGCAGGCGCGCTACGGGCGCCCGACCCGCCCGGCGTTCCTGCTCGAGCCCGGCGAACTGCTCGCGCGCTGCGCGCGCGCCGGGCTCTCGGTCGTCGCCTACGAGGATGGCGTGACCGGTGGCGCGGGCCGCCACGACGGCTCGGCGACGGCCCGTGTCCAGCGCGTCTGCGCGGCGCGTCCACCTTTCGATCCGGCCCGTTTCGATTTGGATCCGCCGCTCGGCTAAAATGACCGGTTTCATTGCGCGATGGCACGAACATGATCAAAGGCAGCATGGTGGCGATCGTCACGCCGATGCACGAAGACGGCAGCCTCGACCTCGACAGCTACCGCAAGCTGATCGACTGGCACATCGACGAGGGCACCGCGGCGATCGTGGCCGTCGGCACGACCGGTGAATCGCCGACGGTCGACGTGACCGAGCACGGCGAGCTGATCCGGATCGCGGTCGAGCAGGCGCGCGGCCGCGTGCCGGTGATCGCCGGCACCGGCGGCAATTCCACGCGCGAGGCGATCGAGCTGACCGAGCACGCGCGCAAGGTCGGCGCGCATTCGACGCTGCAGGTCGTGCCGTACTACAACCGTCCGACGCAGGAGGGCCTGTACCGGCATTTCCGCTCGGTCGCCGAGGCGGTCGACCTGCCGGTCATCCTGTACAACGTGCCCGGCCGCACGGTCGCCGATCTGGGCGACGACACGCTGCTGCGCCTGGCGCAAGTGCCGGGCATCGTCGGGATCAAGGACGCGACCGGCGACATCCCGCGGGTCTCGCAACTGCTGACGCGACTGCCGGCCGAGTTCGGCGTCTACAGCGGCAACGACGATTCGGCGCTCGCGCTGATCGCGATGGGCGGACACGGCGTGATCTCGGTGACCGCCAACGTCGCGCCGGGACCGATGGCGCGGATGTGCGCGCTGGCCCTCGAGGGCGACATCGTCGGCGCGCGCCGGATCAACCAGCAGTTGCTGCCGCTGCACGTCAAACTGTTCGTCGAGGCCAATCCGATCCCCGTCAAATGGGCGCTCGCGCAAATGGGTCGCATGCCGGCGGGTATCCGCCTGCCGATGACGCCGCTGGCCGAGTCCTATCATTCAATCGTACGCGACGCGTTGCGCGCCGCCGGAGTGCTTGCTTGAACATCGATCCCGCCGTTCGCCGTATCGCCGCCATCGCGCAACAAAGCGCCTGGCGCGGCTCGGTCCTGCTGCTGTCGGCCGCGCTGGCTGGCTGCGGCCTGCCGCAGAAGATTTCCGACAGCGCCAAGGTCGACTACAAGTCGGCCAACCAGAAGACGAAGCCCGTCGATCTCGAAGTGCCGCCGGACCTGTCGAATCCGCGCAGCGATGAGCGCTACTCGATCCCCGAGCGCGAAGCCGAATCGCGGACGCTGTCGGGCTACCAGCGCAACCAGGTTGATCGCAGCGAACGCGTCGCCAGCGCTGGCGACGCTCGCGTGCTGCCGGGCGCCGCGGGCGTGCGCGTCGAGCGCGACGGGGCGACTCGTTACCTCGTCGTCGATCGTTCGCCGGACCAGCTCTGGCCGGTGCTCAAGGAGTTCTGGCAGGAATCCGGATTCGTCGTCGACCGCGATGATCCGGCCACCGGCATCATGGAGACCGACTGGGTCGAGAACCGGGCCAAGCTGCCGCAGGACTTCATCCGCAACACGCTCGGCCGCGTCTTCGACAGCCTGTATTCGACCGGCGAGCGCGATCGCTTCCGCACGCGGTTGGAGCGCCGCGCCGACGGCGGTACCGAGGTCTACATCAGCCATCGCGGCATGATCGAGGTCGTCAACAACCAGATGAAGGACTCGACGGTCTGGCAACCCCGGCCGAACGATCCCGAGCTCGAAGCCGAGTTCCTGCGGCGCCTGGTCGTCAAGCTCGGCGGCGGCGAGCCGGATCGAGCGAAGACGATGGTCGCCGCCGCGGCGCCGGCCGCCACCGCCGATGCCGGGCTGCAACTGATCAACGACCCGAACGCGCCCCGGCTGGACATCGGCGAAGGCTTCGACCGGGCGTGGCGACGCGTGGGCCTGGCGCTCGACCGCGGCAGCTTCACCGTCGAGGATCGCGACCGCTCGCAGGGCGTCTACTACGTTCGCTACATCGACCCCGAGGCCGAGGCCAAGGCCAGCGGCAAGGGCGGCTTCTTCAGCAAGTGGTTCTCGTCGTCGAAGAAGGATTCGGCCGCCAGCCGCCAGTACCGGGTCCGCGTCGCCGAAACCGGCGCCAACGCGTCGCAGGTGACGGTGCTCGGCAGGGAAGGCCAGCAGGTGACCGCCGAGGCCGATCGCAGCTCGGTCAGCAAGATCCTGTCGCTGTTGTCCGAGCAGTTGAAGCAGTAAGCCGTGTGCTGAGATTCGCGAGCCTGGGCAGTGGCAGCGAGGGCAACGGCCTGCTGGTCGAGTGCCGCGACGGCGAGCGGCGCGTCCGCTTGCTGATCGATTGCGGATTCGGCATCCGCGAGGCCCGGCGGCGGCTCGAGCGCCTGGGCCTGGCGCCCGGCGATCTCGATGCGATCCTGGTCACGCACGAGCATGGCGACCACATCGGCGGCGTCTTCCGGCTGGCGCAGGACGCCGCCGCGCCCGTGTACCTGACGCGCGGCACGCTGCGCCACGTGCCGGCATCCGGGCCATCGGCGCTGCGCGATGCGCGCGGCGAGCCCCGCGCCGACCTGCGGCTGATCGATCCGGGCCGGATCTGGGAGGTCGGCGGCGTGCGGATCGAGCCGGTGGCCGTCCCCCATGACGCCGGCGAACCGGTCCAGTACGTTATCGACGACGGCGGCTGCCGGCTCGGCGTGCTGACCGACCTGGGGCACGCCACCGCGCACGTCGTGCGCTCGTTCAGCCGGCTCGACGCGCTGATGCTCGAATCGAATCACGACTCGCGGATGCTCGCCGACAGCGACTACCCGTACTCGCTCAAGCGGCGCATCGCCGGGCCTTATGGACATCTGTCCAACGACGCGGCCGCGCAGATGCTCGCGCGGATCGATCACGATCGCCTGCGCAGCGTCACGGCCGCGCACCTGAGCCAGCGCAACAACGAACCCGAGCTGGCGTGCCGGGCGCTGTCTCGAGGCTGGGGCGTGCAGATCGACCAGATCCGCCTGGCCGACCAGCATCAGGGCGTCGACTGGCTGGACGTCTGAGAATCCGTGAAGTTCACAGATTCCGAGCGCCTGGGTCGAGGCGCGGCATCGTCGACGGCGGCGCCGGGTAAGGAGGCGATAAGTAAGCGCTAAGGAGCCGCCGGGTGCTCCAAAACCGACGAATGCTTAGCAGCGATGCGTCCGCGGCGAGCCGAAACGTCGCTCGCGCGCATCACCCTGATGCGCGCGTGATCGATCGTTCGGGGTACACTCGGCCATCGATCCATTCGGGAGTACTGACGATGGCTCAAGCCGGTTCCGTTTCCGTCGACCTCGCGCGGCTGCTGCTTCGCGTCGTTCTCGGCGTGCTGATCCTGATGCACGGCATCGCCAAGCTGATGTCGGGAATCGGCCCGATCATCGGCATGGTCGAGGCGGCGGGCCTGCCGTCGTTCGTCGCTTATGGCGTCTACGTCGGCGAGGTGGTCGCGCCGATCCTGGTGATCGTCGGCCTGTTCACGCGTCCCGCCGCGTCGATCATCGCGTTCAACATGGCGATGGCCTTCGCGTTGGCCCACACCAAGCAACTGGTGAGCGTGACTTCGTCCGGCGGATGGGCGCTGGAATTGCAGGCGATGTTCCTGGCCGCGGCGCTGGCCGTCGCGCTGCTGGGCGCGGGCCGGTTCAGCCTCGGCGGCACCGGCGGCCGCTTCAATTGACCACGGGCCAAAGCGCGAGCCTCGTCCTTCAGAGTGACTCACCACGTCCGATCGCGGGCCGGCGGCGCCGAGCGCCGCGGCGGACCGCGCGGCGTCGGCGGACCGGCGGTTACTTAGTAGCTGCGTCCTTCGCGGCGCCCGCGGCATCCTTGGCGGCGCCGACGGCCTTGCTGGCGGCTTCCCTGGCCGCATCGGCGGCGTTGCCGGCCGCGTCCTTGGCGGCCGACGCGGCGTCCTTCGCGCCTTCCTTGGCTGCGTCGACCATGTCGCCGGCTTTTTCCTTGGCCGAGGCCGCGGCGTCCTTGGCGGTATCGACGGCCGAGGCGCCCGCTTCCTTCGCCGCCTCACCCGCGTTGCTCGCGGCGTCCTTCGCCGCTTCGACGGCCTTGCCGGCCGATTCCTTCGCCGCTTCGGCGGCCGAGGCGGCCGGGGTCGTCGGCGCGGGCGCGGCGGCCGGCGGCGCCGCTTCTTCCTTCTTGCCGCAAGCGGCGACGGACAGGGCGAGGAGCGAAGCGATCAGCAGGGTTTTTTTCATGGCGAAGTTCCTATCTTGTTGAGTGAAGGAAAAAAACAAGCGGTCGGGAGGCTGCGTCGATCCCTTGCGCGACATCGAGGGGCCGATGGTGTCGCGGATCGTGTTCGGCGAGGGGGCATGGCGCAGCGCGATGGCGATCACTGTCGTCACGCACGGATGGGAGGGACTCCGGGTCGGCGCGGCGCGCTCGGATGCACCCGCTAATCGAGGCCGATCCTTCGACCTCGAATTTCTCGTTACCCCTAGTGTCGTGAATCAGAGGTTCGCCGAAGAAATCCGCCGAGAATCGGCGCCATGCCGCGTTGCAAATCCTCGCGATACCTCGGTATCGCGAGGATTTGCGCCTCGCCTGGCTCCGATTTCGACAGATTTCTTTCTTCGGCGAACCTCTGATTCACGACACTAGTTGACTCGATACACGAAATGGTGTCGATCGGTTAGCCATTGGCTGTCGACTTTACCATAGGCGGGCACGGCTGCCCGGTTTTGATGCGCGATCGCCCTACAATGGTGTCTGAATTACGTCACCTTCCGGCGATCACGCTCAGGCAAGCGCCAACCATCCGCTGCGCAGCCAGTCGACGAGCAGCGCGCGTTCGGCCGGCCGATCCCAAGCCCGTCGAAGCAGCGATCCTCGCAGCACGCGCCGGTCGGCGAGCGACTTCAGCGATGCGCTGGCGGCGCCCGCGAAGCACTCGCCGTTCAGAAAGAAATCCCGCCCCCGGTAGGCCGCGCGCGAGCGGCGATCGAGCCGCACGCCCGGCGGCGGACGGTCATCGTCGATGCCGTCCTCGCCGCTGGCATCCGGATCGGCGTGGTGCGCCGCGCCGTCGAACCAGACGTCCGGCGCCGGTTCGGTCAGGTAGCGGCCGATGAAGCGTTCGAGCCGCGCGTCGTCGGCGCGCCAGCGCTCGGCCCAGTCGCGCAGCGTCGTCACCAGTCTCGACGGCAGCTCGGCCGGCCGGCTCGTCGCGTCGGTGCCCGCGTCGCCGAAACGCGGATCGGCGCCGCCCGGATCGTCGGCGCACTCGGCCAGCCAGGCGCGCAGGAACTCGCGGCGCGACGGCGCCCGGAAGCCGATCGAGATCGTCATGCAAGGGCCGAGCGCGACGCCTTCGTGCGCCCAGCCCGGCGGCAGGTACAGCAGGTCGCCCGGCTCGACGATCCATTCGTCGTCGGGACGAAAGTCGGCCAGGATCTTCAGCGGCAGCCCCTCGACGAATGCCGGCGCGCCGCCGGCCGATCGCGGCGCCGGGCCGGTGCGCCAGCGGCGGCGGCCCTCGGCCTGGATCAGGAACACGTCGTATGAATCGACGTGCGGCCCGACACCGCCGCCATCGCCGGCGACGCTGATCATCACGTCGTCGAGCCGCGCGTCGCTCAGGAAGCGGAACGGTTCGAGCAGCGCGTGCACCGCATCGTCGTGACGATCGACGCCCTGCACGAGCAACGTCCAGTCGCGGCGCCGCGCCGACGGGATCCTGGTCGGCGCGAACGGGCCGTTCGCGAGCCGCCATTGCCCGTCGACCGCCGTGACCAGCCGGCTCTGGACGTCGTCGCGCGTCGCCAGCCGCCGCACGGCATCGCTGCCCAGCGGCGCGCGCCAGCCGGGGAACGCGCCGCGCACCCGCAGCGGCCGCCGCTGCCAGTAGCGGCGCATGAACTGTTCTACACTGCAATCACCCAGCGGCGCGGCCGCCTGGTCGAAGGTCGAGGTCATCGATCGAGCGAGGGGTCGAAGGCCCGAGGATCCGGGCGTCCTGAGGAGAGGGTTTTCATACGATGCAGATCAGCGCGAACAGATGGGTGACCGTGCGCTACCGGTTGTTCGATTCGACCGGCGAAGCGCTCGAGGAAGACGAGCGGGAAGTCACTTACCTGCATGGCGGGTACGGGGCGTTGTTCGAGCCGCTCGAACGCGCGCTCGAAGGCAAGGCGCAGGGCGACACCGTATCGGTCTACCTGCAGCCGGAAGACAGTTTCGGCGATTATGATCCGGATCTGGTCCGGCTGGCGCCGCGCGACCGGTTTCCGTCCGAGCTCGAAGAAGGCATGACCTTCGAAGGCGTGCCCGGCGAAGCGCCCGACGGCCTGATGTACATCGCGACCGACATCGCCGACGGCAGCGTGGTGCTCGACGCGAACCATCCGTTGGCGGGCATGAGCCTGCGCTTCGACATGGAGGTCGTCGACGTGCTCGAGGCCAGTCCCGAGGAGATCGCCGACGAGGCGCGGCGCGCCGGCGACGCGGACTCCGGCGCGGATTCCGGCGCGGGCTCCGGCCCTGGCCCAGGTTCCGGCAGCCGCCTGCACTGAGGGCCCTCGACATCCTCCCCAGCCCGAAGGCCGGGGCTTGCCGCGCTTGCGGTCAACGGATCAGCGCCCGCAGCTCGTAGAGCAGATCGAGCGCCCCTCTCGGCGTGAGCTGGTCCGGATCGATCTGCTGCAATCGCTCGCGCAGCGTGTGATCGGATCGATCAGCGCTGGCGGCGCTGGCGGCGCTGTGCGAGGCCGTGCCCGCGACGTCCCCTGCGTCCGGCGCCTGCTCGTGGCCGCCGGCATCGGCCGCCGCGAACAGGTCCATCTGATCGCCGTGCTCGCGCGCGCGCTCCTCCAGTTGCGTCAGCAGTTGCTGCGCCGCGCGGATCGTCGGCGCCGGCAGGCCCGCCAGCCGCGCGACCTGCAGGCCGTAGCTCTGGCTCGCCGGACCCTCGCGGACCTCGTGCAGGAAGACGATGCCGCCACGGTGCTCGGCCGCCGCCATGTGCAGGTTGATCGCGTTCGGATGGTGGCTGGCCAACTGGGTCAGCTCGAAGTAGTGCGTCGCGAACAGGCAGAACGAGCGGTTGTGCGTCAGCAGCCGCGACGCGATCGCGTGCGCGAGCGCCAGCCCGTCGAACGTCGACGTGCCCCGGCCGATCTCGTCCATCAGCACCAGCGAATGCTCGGTCGCCGCGTTCAGGATCGCCGCCGCCTCGGTCATCTCGACCATGAACGTCGAACGGCCGCCGGCCAGGTCGTCCGACGCGCCGATCCGCGTGAAGATCCGGTCGATCGGCCCCAGCACGCAGGCGTCGGCGGGCACGAAGCTGCCGCAGTAGGCGAGCAGCACGATCAGCGGCTGGCGCATGTAGGTCGACTTGCCGCCAATGTTCGGCCCGGTCAGCAGCACCATCCGCCGCCGGTCGCCGAACACGCAATCGTTGGCGACGAAGCTCTCGACGTGGCTTTCGACGACCGGATGGCGGCCGCCGCGGATCTCGATGCCGGGCACGAGCGGATCGAAGCTCGGCCGCACCCAGCCCAGCGTCTGCGCGCGCTCGGCCAGCGTCGACAGCACGTCGATCCGCGCGACCGCCGCGCCGATCCGCTGCCAGGCCGCGACGCTCGGCATCAGGTCGTCGAGCAGCCGTTCGTACAACTCGCGCTCGCGGGCCAGCGCGCGTTCGCGCGCCGACAAGGCCTTGTCCTCGAACGCCTTCAGCTCGGGCGTGATGTAGCGCTCGGCGTTCTTCAGCGTCTGCCGGCGCCGGTAGTGCGTCGGCACCTTGTCGGCCTGCCCGTTGCTGACCTCGATGAAGAAGCCCTGGACGTTGTTGAAGCCGACCTTCAGGTTGGCGATGCCGGTGCGCTCGCGCTCGTCGCGTTCCATCGTCGCGAGGAACGTGTCGCAGTGCTCGTCGATCTCGCGCAACTCGTCGAGCACAGCATCGTAACCGCCGCGGATCACGCCGCCGTCGCGAATCAGCGCGGCCGGCTCGTCGAGCAGCACCGCCCCCAGCAGGTGCAGCGCTTCGGCCGGCGGTTCGAGCTCGGCGTGCAGCGTCGCGAACAGCGTCGCATCGATGTCGAGCACGGATTCGCGCAGACCGGCGAGCACGGCCGCCGAATCGCGCAGCGCCGCCAGTTCGCGCGGGCGCACCGAGCGCAGCGCCAGCCGGCCGGCGACGCGTTCGTAGTCGACGGTATCGCGCAGCAGCGCCGGCAGCGGCCGGCCGGCCGGCCCGATCAGCGCCTCGATGCAGCGATGCCGCAGCGCCGCTTGCCGCTGATCGCGCAGCGGGGTCGACAGCCAGCGGCGCAGCAGGCGCGCGCCCGCGGCGCTCGCGCAGTGGTCGAGCACCGACAGCAGCGTCGGGCTGCTCTCGCCGCGCAGCGTCTCGGTGATCTCCAGGTTGCGGCGAGCGACCGGATCGAGCACCAGCGCATCCTGCTGCCGCTGCGCGCGCAGGCCCTGCAGGTGCTCGGGCGCGCGCCCCTGCGTGCGCGTCACGTAGTCGACCAGCGCGCCGGCCGCCGCCACCGACAGATCGAGATCGGCGACGCCGTAGCCGGCCAGGTCCTTGACCCGCAGCAACTCCACCAGCCGCCGGTTCGCGCGCGTCAGGTCGAACTGCCAGTCGGGAATCCGCGTGCACGGTACGGCCGCGCCGTTGGGCCCTTGCGGCGGCTGGCCGCCGTTCGTCGCCGGCCATTGCATCGTCTCGCCGATCACCAGCTCGGCCGGACGCAGGCGCTCGATCTCGCCGTGCAACTGCGCGAGCGACACTTCGGCCAGCCAGCACTCGCCGCTGGCCACCGCCATCCAGGCGAGCCCCGCCCGCGCGCCCGCCGGGTGGACGGCCATCAGCAACTGATCGTCGCGCTCGGGCAGCAACTGGCTCTCGGTCACCGTGCCCGGCGTGACGATGCGCGTGACCTTGCGTTCGACCGGCCCCTTGCTGGTGGCCGGGTCGCCGATCTGCTCGCAGATCGCGGCCGACTCGCCGATGCGGACCAGGCGCGCCAGGTACTGGTCGATCGAGTGCACCGGCACGCCCGCCATCGGGATCGGCTGGCCGTTGGAGGCCCCGCGCCGCGTCAGCGTGATGCCGAGCAGCCGCGACGCCTTGACTGCATCGTCGTAGAACAACTCGTAGAAATCGCCCATCCGGTACAGGACCAGCGTGTCCGGGTGGTCCGCCTTGATGGACAGGTACTGCTGCATCATCGGCGTGTGATTGCTGGGGGCGGGCGCGTTCATCTAATGGGCGGAGAGTCGATTGGCACGATCGGCCGGTGGAGCGGAGGATTCTCGCATGCGGGAAATGCCGGCGAGGCGCCGCCCCGAATGATGCGGTCAAAGGTCGTTTCCATCGTACAGGACACAACCTGGACGAATTGGCCGAGGACCGCGAGGCGGTTCTTCGTCAGGCGCGCGCCAAGCTCTTGTCGTTCGATCCTGGCCGCCTGCAACGCGCCGCGGACAGCTACGGCAGCATGGCGACTCGCAAGCGTCTGCGGGAGTGGGCGGATGGCTGACGGCCCGTAGATCGAAGGTCATCAACCGCTGGCTACCGTGGTCGTCCCATCATCGCGGGTCCGTGGCCAGAACGTCCTGCACCCTGTGGCAGTGGGCCAGGTGCGGGGATCGGGCAGCTTCGCCGGGCTAAAGCGGGGCATCGAAGCCGAGTCGTGGCCAGACCTTGTAGCCAACGTAGCGCTGGTCGAACCCGCGCCCGCCGGCAGCCACCAATGTTACCTGGGTCAAGCCGGCCAGATGCGCCGTGATCGCGCAGAGGGAGAAGGCCACCGTACCCAGGGAGGGCGGCGTATGGTGTTTGTTCAGGAAATAGCGATCGACATGCAGGCCGTCGATGAACAGATCCGCGTCGCCGTTCGGGCTTGTGTACAGGCCCGGTCGATTCTTGCGTGGCCACTGGATCAGTCGGGAGTGGACATGATGATCGATTGCACCGAGGCCGAGCATGCATCGGCCATCCTTTCTATCCTAAATGAGGCCATCGTCAACTCCACGGCCCTCTACGATTATGTTCCTCGCCAACCCGCCGCCATGGTCTCCTGGTTCGCGATGAAGCGCGCGAATGGCTTTCGCGCGCCACCCGGCACGTTGACAAGCGGTTGGGGGTAATGGGGAGATTTGCCTGGAGCGAAAGAAAAACTCCTGAAATCAAGATAGCCTCACTAATGATTCGCTTGATTCCGCCGAAAACTCCTTTTCCAGACTCGCTTCTAATCCCGGTGAAAAGTCCGGGATAGCCCAGAGAGCCACCCGGACAAGACCGCGGTGGTGACCATGTCGACCAGCACCGTGCGCAAGTCACCGCCTTTTAGCCTTGAAGCCTGCGCCGCAATGCGCCGAATCCCACCAAGCCGGCGCCAAGCAGTGTCAGCGTTCCCGGTGCAGGAACAGGGTTGGGGTTGGGGTTGGGGTTGGGGTTGGGGTCGATAGGAACGTC
>JASGFT010000102.1:0-17954 GCA_047605425.1 Burkholderiaceae bacterium
AGGCCTGCCACAGCACGCCCTTGACGATGTAGTTGTGGATGTCCTTGACGCGCTCGTCGCCGAGCTGCGAGTCGCGCAGGCGCGAGACGGCGTCGTATTCGTACAGACCCTGCTGCGCCTTGGTCGTCGACTTGATGTGCCATTGCAGCAGCGGCATGTCCAGCGCGCCGGCGACTTCCTCGGCCAGCATCGTCTTGCCGGTGCCGGGCTCGCCCTTGATCAGCAGCGGACGCTGCAGCGTGATGGCGGCGTTGACCGCTAGTTTCAGGTCGTCCGTCGTGACGTAACTGTCGGATCCTTGAAAGCGCATGGGTGTGTCTTCGATCTATAAGTATTTGAAAGGGCTGGTCGCAGTATACGGGAAGCATGTCGGCTCTGCGCGACGACTGGACGGCACGAAGCGCTCTCGGCTAGAATCCAAGATTCATTTTTAAAACAAGTACTTCGGGGGCTTTCGAGGTTTCCCCGATGAAATCGCCGGTGGTGCGCGCCCGATCGGGCGCGCGCGGCGGGATCGGCTTGGCTGGGTGGATCCGCTCGCGCCGCGTGCCGGCCGCTTCGGCGCCGCGCGGCCGGCCGCAGTGGAGACGACCGCGATAGTCTGCGACAATGGCGCGACGCCGGATGGCGACCGGACTTTCCACGATTGGTTGAGTCTGTCCACAAATGGTGATGTCCGTCCACGAACGGTACAGCTCGTCCACACGCGGTGATGCTTAGGTGATCAGTTGGGTAATGAATCCGTGAACAAAAAAGACAAGCCCTTGATTCGCGGCCTCGCCGCGGCCGTGACGATCGGGGCCGCCGGCCTCGTGCATCTGCCGATGCACGCGCAGGAAGCCGTCGCCGGCAATGCCGAAGAAGCGAAGAACAAGATCTCGATGTGCATCGGCTGCCACGAGATTCCCGGCTACAAGGCCTCGTTCCCGTCGGTCTACCAGGTGCCGATGCTCTACGGCCAATCGCCGAAGTACATCGAATCCGCCCTGCAGGCCTATCGCAAGGGTGACCGCGCCCATCCGACGATGCGCGCCATCGCCGGGTCGCTCAGCGACAAGGACATCGCCGATCTGGCGGCCTACTACGGCAGCAAATGAGGCGCGTCGCGATGTTCCGATTCCGTACCGGCTCCACCATGAAACTCGACAACTCCGCGGCGGCGATCGCCGGCACCCTCGGTCTGGCGCTGGCCGGACTGCTCCAATCCGGCACCGCGGCGGCGGCCGATCCCGAACAGGGACGGGCCAAGGCCGAGCAGATCTGCTCGGCGTGCCACGGCAAGGACGGCAATACGCCGATCGACCCGACCTATCCGCGCCTGGCCGGGCAGCACGCCGACTACCTGGCGCAGTCGATGCTCGCGTACAAGCGCGACGATCGCAAGAACGCGATCATGGGCGCGCAGGCCAAGCTGCTGTCGCGCCAGGACATCGACAACCTGGCCGCGTACTACGCGTCGCTGCCGGGCTCGCTGGCGCACAAGCACAAGCCGGCCCGCTGACGCGACCCGGGCGGACGCTCTCGTCCGCCCCATCGTTCGCCTGCTTCAGAGCAGGCCGTCGAACGGCAAAATGTCGACCCGCTCGCCGGCCTCGACCGGGCCGCGTTCATGCTCGAGCACGATGATGCAGTTGGCGTCGGACATCGAGCGCAGCATCGCCGAGCCCTGGTCGCCGGTGCTGCGCACGTGCAGGCGGCCATCGTCGGCGCGCAGGAAGACGCCGCGCTGGAACTCGGTGCGGCCCGGCCGCTTGGCCAGCCGTTCGGTCGCGAGCGCGACGTAGCTCGGCGGCATGCCGACGGCGGCCCCCATCATCCGGTGCAGCGCCGGACGGACCAGGAAATAGAAGCTCGTCATCGCCGCGACCGGATTGCCGGGCAGCCCGAAATACACGGCGTCGCCGACCCGCCCGAAGGCCAGCGGCTTGCCGGGCCGGATCGCGATCCGCCAGAACAGCACCTCGCCGAGCCGCTCCATGACCTCGCGAGTGAAATCGGCTTCACCGACCGACATGCCGCCCGACGACAGGATGACGTCGGCCCGTTCGGCCGCGCTGCGCAGCGTGGCCTCGAGCGCGATCGGGTCGTCGGGCACGATGCCCATGTCGATCAGGTCGACGCCGAGCCGGTGCAGCATGCCGAACAGGCTGTAACGGTTGCTGTCGTAGATCTGCCCCAGATCCAGCGGCAGGCCGAGCGGCCGCAATTCGTCGCCGGTCGAGAAGTAGGCGACGCGCAGCGGCGGATGGACCGGCACTTCGCCGATCCCGATCGACGCCAGCAGGCCCAGGTCGGCCGGTCTCAGCACGCGCCCGGCGCGCAGCACGACCCGGCCGCGTTTCAGATCTTCCCCCGCGCGGCGGCAGTGCCGGCCGACGGGCGGCGCCTCGTCGGCGGGTATCGTCAGCCGGTTGCCCTGCACACGGGCATCCTCCACCAGCACGATCGCGTCGAGCCCGGCCGGCATCAGCGCGCCGGTGCTGACGCGCACGGCCTGCCCGGGCGCCAGCGGGGCCAGGTACGGGCGGCCCGCCAGCGCGCTGCCGACGACGCTCAGCACCGTGTCCGACGGCGACGGCCCGGTCGCCAGGTCGGCCGACCGGATCGCGTAGCCGTCCATCGCCGCGCAGTCGGCCGGAGGCACGTCGATCGGCGAGACCTGGTCGAGCGCCAGCACGCGATGCAGCGCCGATCGCAGATCGACCCTTTGCAGCGCCTGGCTGGGCGATAGCGAATCGACGATCAGGCGGCGGGCCTCGTCGACCCGCAGCAGTCCGTCGCCGGGCACGGCCTGGCGCGTGCCGTCGACGGGGTCATCGGGGGCGCTCATGCTGGTTCAAATCGGAGAGGGTGTTGATGTTGGTGAATGCCTGTTCGTCGTCGAACGTCACCCAAGCGGCTTGCGAGCGCTCGACCCAGCCTTCGACCGAGCGGCCGCCTTCCTCCAGGTACGCCCGCAGCGAGGGCTGCGCCCGCCGGTGGACGAGCATGCACAGCGGATGGCGCCGCTGCGCGGTGCGGGCCAGCGCGAGCTCGGTGCCCGGCGCGGCCTCGATCGCGTCGGCCAGCCGCAGGACCAGGTCGCGCGGCAGGAACGGCGTGTCGCAAGGCGCCGTCGCCAGCCAGCGCGTGTCGGCGCTGGCGAGCGCGGCGTGCACGCCGGCCAGCGGGCCCGGATGCCCGGGCAGGAGATCGGCGATCAGCGGGATGCCCAGATGGCGATAGTCGCCGCGGGCGGTGTCGGCGTTCAGCAGCAGATGGCCGACCTGCGGCGCGAAACGCGACAGCACGTAGTCGATCAGCGTCGCGTCGCGAAAGCGGACCAGCCCCTTGGCCACGCCCGCTCCGTCGGCGCTGAGCCGCCGGCCGAGCCCGCCGGCCAGGATGACGCCGGTGATGCTTTCTCGCGAGATCATCCGCCGATGTACGACATTTCGATCTTGCGGCGCCGGGCGGACGCCTCGCTGCGCAATTCCGAATAGCGGTCCTGGCGGCGGCGCCAGACCTGGCCCAGCGCGCCGGCGATCATCGGGTCGGTGGCGCCGCTGCGCAGCAACGCGCGCAGGTCGTGCCCTTCGCTGGCGAACAGGCAGGTGTACAGGCGCCCGTCGGTCGACAGCCGCGCGCGCGAGCAATCGCGGCAGAACGGTTGCGTCACCGACGTGATCACGCCGATCTCGCCGGCGCCGTCGAGGTAGCGCCAGCATTCGGCGACCTCGCCCGCGTAGTGGCGGCCGATCGGCTCGACCGGAAAGCTCGCGCCGATACGCGAGATGATCTCGCCGCCGGGGACGACTTCGTCGAGCCGCCAGCCGTTGGACGAGCCGACGTCCATGTATTCGATGAAGCGCAGGATCACGCCGCTGCCGCGAAAATGCCGCGCCATCGGCAGGATCTGTCCGTCATTGATGCCGCGGCGCACGACCATGTTGACCTTGATCGGGCCCAGGCCGACGGCCCGGGCGGCGTCGATGCCGTCCAGCACGTCCGCCACCGGGAAATCGGCGTCGTTCATCCGCCGGAAGATCGCGTCGTCCAGCGCGTCGAGGCTGATCGTGACGCGATCCAGGCCCGCGTCGCGCAGCGCGCGCGCCTTGCGCGCCAGCAGCGAGGCGTTGGTCGTCAGCGTCAGCTCGACCGGATCGCCGTCGAGCGTGCGCAGGCGGGCCAGCATCGCGACCAGGTCCTCGATGTGCTTGCGCAGCAGCGGTTCGCCGCCGGTCAGGCGGATCTTGCGCGTGCCGTGCGCGACGAACAGCCGAGCGAGCCGCTCGATCTCTTCGAAGCTCAGCAGCGAGGCTTGCGGCAGGAACCGGTAGGAAGCATCGAAGACTTCGCGCGGCATGCAGTAGCCGCAGCGGAAATTGCAGCGGTCCGTCACCGAGATGCGCAGATCATGCAGCGCGCGCCCCAGCCGATCGAGCAGCACGCCCCGGGGCGGCTCCGGCGATTCGGGGATCGCCGGCGCTGGCGCGCGGTAGCGCGTCTCGGCGATCGGAATGAAGCGGTCGGTCATCTGCAGCCGGTCGGAAGCCGTCATCGGGCGGGGGAGGCCCCCGCGATCGCTATCTTAGCAATCGTCCGATGACCCCGCCGCACGGCGGCGACGGCGGGCGGGACCGGGCGCGTCCGAGCCGCGCCCGGGGGGCCGCTGCCGGGCGGATGCTCAGGCCTGCGGCGGCGGCGAGGTCTCGACCTGCTGCAGCGGCTCGTCGGCGACGACGGTACGCGGCTTGCGGCGACGGACCGGGCGTGGCGTGGGTTCGGCCTCGGGTTCGGGCGCCTGCGCCGACGCCTTGGTTTCGACCCAGGTCAGGCCCGCCTCGGATACGATGTCCTGCAGGCGGCCTGCGTCCGGCGCGTCCGCGGAGGCCGGAGCCGTCGGGGCCGTCGGAGTGGCCATGACCGTCGCCGTCGCGGTCACCATCGGCGCGGGTGCCGGTGCGGCTTCGGTCTGGAAGTCAACCGACGGCTCACGAGCCGTCGCGCCATCGGCCGACGGAGCCGGGGGCGTGGCTTCGGCGGCCGGCTGCGGCGCCGTCGCGCCGGCGGCGATCACCGGTTCGGAGGCGGCAGCGGCGACGGCCGCGACGGCGGCGGCGGGAGCTTCGGAAACCCGAACGGCTTCTTGCGGTGCCGCGGAGGCCGCTACTGCCGGCGGCGCTTCGACGGTCGGCGACGCGTCGGCCGGTGCCTCGGTCGTCACCGTCTCGACACCACTCCGGCCGGGCGCCGTTTCGACCGGCGCGTGCGGGGCCGGCCGGCGGGCAGGAGCCGGAGCGGCTTCGGCGGGTTCGACGTCGTCGCCGGCGCTCGGCGACAGCGGCTCGACTTCGGCCTGGGCCACGACGGGCTCGGGCTCCGGCGATTTCGGGAACGGCCACGGCGGCAGGTCGGTGCTGAACGGCGATTCGATGTCGCGGTCGCGGCGACCGCCGCGCCGGCGGCGATTGCGGCTGCGCCGTTGCTCGTCCGGCGCCGCGCCGTCGCCGCGCGGCGACGTCGCCGCCTCGATACCGGTGTCGGCGGACTCGATCTGGTCGTCGGCGGCGGTCGCGACGATGACCGGCGTCGCGGCTTCGGCGTAGACGGCGCGCTGGCGACCTTCGTCACGGCGGCCGCGTTCGCCGCGTTCGCCACGCGGCGGACGACCGTCGACACGCTCCTGGCCCTCGCGGTTCTCACGACCCTCGCGGCCTTCGCGCGGTTCGCGGCCTTCGCCGCGGCTCTCGCCGCGCGCCTCGGTCCGGCCCTCGTTCCGGTTGTCGCGGCGGCCATCGCGGCTTTCGGCGCGCGATTCGCGTCCTTCGGCGCGCGCCTCCCTGGGTTCGCGGCCTTCGCGGGCCTCGCGCGGCTCGCGGGCCGGCCGTTCGCTTGCCGACTCGCTGCGCGGTGCGCGCGGGGTGCGGGCCTCGCCTTGGGCGGCCTGTCCTTCACGCGTCTCGCGGGCTTCGCGCGTCACCGGCGCGCCGTCGCGAGCCTGGCCTTCGCGCGGCGTCCGTCCGTCGCGTTGACGATCGGCGCGCGAACGTTCGCCACGCTCGGTGCGCTCGCCGCGTTCACCACGCTCGCCGCCGCGATTGCGGCCGCTGGCGTCGCGCGGCGCGCGCGCTTCACGGGAGCGGTCGTCGCGTCCCCGTCGCGGTTCGCCCTCCGGCAACGGCGAGGCGGGGACGGCCGTCGTGCGCAGCGGCGCCGGCGCTTCGGCGCCGGTGACGCTCGCTTCGTTGGCGGCTTTCGGACGGAACCAGTTCAGGATGCGTCCGAGCAGGCCCTGGTCGTCGGAGTGCGGATCCATCGAATGCGCGCTGGCGGCGCGAACCGGCGCCGGCGAGGGGGCCGGCGCCGGTGTGGCGGCGACCGGCGCCGGCGCGGGAGCCGGCATCGGCGCCGGCTGAGGCGGCGTCACGCCCTTGACGACGGCTTCCTGCCGGGTCTTGGCCGGTTCGAGCTTGCGCTCCAGGTAATCATCGTCGTCGGTCGGTCCGTCGGCCAGCGAGTAGCTGGCGCGGTACGACGACAGGCGCTCGTCGTCATGGCGCAGGCGCTCGAGCCGGTAGTGCGGCGTCTCGAGGTACTTGTTGGGCACCATGACGACCTCGACCTTCGAGCGCGCCTCGATCTTGGCGATCTCGCCGCGCTTCTCGTTCAGCAGGAAGGTCGCGACGTCGACCGGCACCTGCGCGTGGACGACGGCGGTGTTCTCCTTCATCGCCTCTTCCTGGATCACGCGCAGGCAATGCAGCGCCGACGACTCGACGTCGCGGATCACGCCGGTGCCGTTGCAGCGCGGGCAGGTGATGTGCGTGCCTTCGTTCAGCGCCGGGCGCAGGCGCTGGCGCGACATCTCCATCAGGCCGAAGCGAGAGATCTTGCCCGCCTGGACCCGCGCGCGGTCGTAATGCAGCGCGTCCTTGATCCGCTGCTCGACCTCGCGCTGGTTCTTGCTGCTCTCCATGTCGATGAAGTCGATGACGATCAGCCCGCCCAGGTCGCGTAACCGCATCTGGCGCGCGACCTCGTCGGCCGCCTCGAGGTTCGTGCGCAGCGCGGTCTCCTCGATGTCGGCACCGCGCGTCGAGCGCGCGGAGTTGACGTCGATCGCGACCAGCGCTTCGGTGTGGTCGATGACCACGGCGCCGCCCGAGGGCAGCGGGACGATCCGCGAGTACGCGGTCTCGATCTGGTGCTCGATCTGGAAGCGCGAGAACAGCGGGATGTCGTCGCTGTAGCGTTTGACGCGCTGGACGTTGTCCGGCATCACGTGCGCCATGAACTGGCGCGCCTGCTCGAAGATGTCGGCCGTGTCGATCAGGATCTCGCCGATGTCGGCGGTGAAGTAGTCGCGGATCGCGCGGATGACCAGGCTGGATTCCTGGTAGATCAGGAACGGACCGCCGGTGGTGCCGGCGGCCGAATCGATCGCGCGCCACAATTGCAGCAGGTAGTTCAGGTCCCACTGGAGCTCTTCGACGCTGCGGCCGATGCCGGCCGTGCGAGCGATCAGGCTCATGCCCTGCGGGATCTGGAGCTGGTCCATCGTCTCGCGCAGCTCCTGCCGGTCCTCGCCCTCGACGCGCCGCGAGACGCCGCCGCCGCGCGGGTTGTTCGGCATCAGCACCGTGTAGCGGCCGGCCAGCGAGATGAAGGTCGTCAGCGCCGCGCCCTTGTTGCCGCGCTCTTCCTTGTCGACCTGGACGATCAGCTCCTGGCCCTCGCTGATCGCGTCCTGGACGCGGGACTTGCCGCCTTCGCCGCCGCCGCTCTTCAGGTAGGCCTTCGAGATCTCCTTGAACGGCAGGAAGCCGTGGCGTTCCTCACCGTAGTTGACGAAGCAGGCTTCGAGGCTGGGCTCGACCCGGGTGACGACGCCCTTGTAGATGTTGCTCTTGCGAGACTCGTGGCTGGCCGACTCGATGTCGATGTCGATCAGCTTCTGCCCGTCGACGATGGCGACGCGCAACTCTTCCGAGTGCGTCGCGTTGAAAAGCATGCGCTTCATTTGGAATAGGCTCTCCGGCACAGATTGCGCGATCTGTGCGCATCGGCGGGAGCCCGATGAGTCGAACGAGCGTCGAGGTCAGACCCGCCGACGATGGGCGGGCGGCAACGCATGGCTCCGTGAACTCTGGCACGCGCCACGTCGACCCTGGCGGCGCGCGTCTGAACGAGCGACGGCTGCGCAGCGAGGCAGGGCGGGGGTGGGAGTCAAGGCAGGCATGAACCGCGGTTTGTTGTCGACACCAGCGATCGGCGACGGGCGCCGACGGCGGTCTTTGTTCGTTCCGGCTCGGAATTCGGGTATCCCGCGTTCCCTGCCGATCGCGCGAAGGCCGATGCGACGGGGAACCGCGTTACAAAATTGTTCTCGCAGTCCGTTCGATCGCAGGGGGGCCGGTAGAATGACTGGCCCCGACGCACCAGCGCATCGATCGCCAGCATGCCGGTGCCGGCATGCGCTCGTGGCGACGCCGATCGGCAACGGATCGCCGGCGGCTCGCGACGCCTCCTGCATTTGTGCGGACAGCCGGCAAAGTATAGCAAGATGAACGTCTTACGCACAGAAGCTCACAACTCGCCCGCAAGCGTCCCGACGGACGGTCGCTCCGGCGGCCGGACGGCATCAAGCGCGCCGAAAACGGCCGACGCGCAGGTCGTCTACGTCGATATCGACGACGGCGCGGCCGGCCAGCGCCTGGACAATCTGCTGATCCGGCTGTGCAAGGGCGTGCCAAAGAGCCATCTGTACCGGCTGATCCGCAGCGGGCAGGTGCGCTTGAACGGCAAGCGCTGCGCGGCCGACGTCCGCCTGGCCTGCGGCGATCGCCTGCGCCTGCCGCCGATGCGCCGGGCCGAACCGTCGGCGGCGGCCGCGAGCGCGCCGCCGGTCGAGTTTCCGGTGATTTTCGAGAACGACGCGCTGATCGTCATCGACAAGCCGGCCGGCGTCGCCGTGCACGGCGGCAGCGGCGTGTCCAGCGGCGTGATCGAGCAGTTGCGCGCCGCCCGGCCGCAGGCCCGGTTCCTCGAACTGGTGCACCGGCTCGATCGCGACACCTCCGGCGTGATGATGATCGCCAAGAAGCGATCGGCGCTGGTCGAGCTGCAGCGCCAGTTGCGCGAGCGGCTGTCCGACAAGCGCTACCTGGCGATCGTGCTGGGCCGCTGGCCGCTGCGCAGCAAGCGGCTGACCGACCCGCTGCACAAGTTCCTGACCCCGGACGGCGAGCGCCGCGTGATGGTGCGCGCCGACGGGCTGTCGGCCGCCACCACCGTGACCGGCCTGCGCCACGCGTCGCCGCCGGGCGCCGGCGTGTGTACGCTGGTCGAATGCCGGATCGAGACCGGGCGGACCCACCAGATCCGCGTCCACCTGAGTCATGCGGGTTTTCCGTTGCTCGGCGACGAGAAATACGGGGTGTTCGATCTGAATAAATCACTTGATAAAATTGGACATAAGCGTATGTTTCTGCACTCCTTTTCACTGATGGTCAAGGAACCGGAGAGCGGCCGGGCACAGCAGTTCGTCTCGCCGATGCCCGGCGAGTTCGATGCCTTGCTCGACGCCGGCGGCGCCGATGCGGGCGCGAGCGCGACCGCGCCGCGGGCCGCCGGACGGAGACATCCATGACGTCCGCGCGCGCCAACGACCGTTCCGGCGACGCGAGATCGGCCGCGTTCGATGTGGTCGTCTTCGACTGGGACGGGACCCTCGTCGACTCGACAGGCGCGATCACCGAGGCGATCCGCGGCGCCGCCGCCGATCTGGGCCTGGCCATCCCGACGCGCGAGCAGGCCAGCCACGTCATCGGCCTGGGGCTGCACGATGCGCTGCGCCTGGCCGTTCCCGAGCTGACGGCCGAACGCCTGCCCGCGTTCGTCGAGCGCTATCGGTTCCACTACCTGAAGCGCGACCAGAGCTTCCTGCCCTTCGACGGCATCGCCGATCTGCTGGCCGAATTGAACGGATCGCGGCAATGGGTCGCGATCGCCACCGGCAAGTCGCGCGTGGGCTTGAACCGGGCGCTCGAGCAGATGGGCTGGCAACGCCGGTTCATCACGACTCGCTGCGCCGACGAGGGGCGGCCCAAGCCGCATCCGTGGATGCTGCTCGACATCTGCGACGAGCTGGGCGTGGCGCCCGAGCGCGCGGTGATGATCGGCGACACGACGCACGACCTCGGCATGGCCCGCGACGCCGGCGCGGCGTCGATCGCCGTCACCTACGGCGCCCATCCGCATGCCGAGCTGCAGGCGTTCGGCGCCACGGTGATCGTCGATTCGGTCGCGCAGTTGCGCGACTGGCTCGTGCCCCGGCTGCGCGTGCCGGACGAAGGCCTGGCCGGGTGAGCGGTGATCGCGCGCCGGCGACGCCGCCGCCGGCCGACGGATCGCCGCCCGGATGGGCCTGGCAACCGGTCTGCGAGTCGGCGCGGCTCGTCGAGCGCGGCGCCGGCCTGCGCTTCGCCTGGTCCGGGCACGGGCGCGCCGATTGGCCGGCATTCGTCGTGCGCGCCGACGGGCGCCCGAGCGCGTTCCTGAACCGCTGCGCGCACGTGCCGGTCGAGCTCGACGGCGAGCCCGGACGGTTCTTCGACGACGCCGGCCTATACTTGGTTTGTGCGACGCACGGTGCGTGCTATGACGCGGCCACCGGTGTCTGCGTCGCCGGCCCCTGCCGGGGCAAGCGCCTGAGCGCCCTCGATGCGATCGAGCACGACGGCCAGGTCTGGATCCTGATGAACCTCGAGACACGATGATGGAAGACGACTATCAGCCTATCCGCGCGGGCGCTCGCGAGAACCCGTCGATCCGCGAGATCCCCGATGAGCCCCGGTCGCCGCAAGCCGGTGGCCGCGGTGGTGGCGGCAACGGCGGCGAGGCGCCCGGCTGGGAACGCGGCGTCATCGAAAAGCTGGCGCTGGGCCTCGTCCAGGAACAGCGCCGCGCCCGGCGTTGGCGCATCTTCTTCCGGCTCGTCTACCTGGCGCTGTTCATCGGCGGCGGCCTGCTGCTGCTGGGCCGAAGCTCGCTGACGGGGGGCGAGGACATCAGCGCGGGCCGCCACACCGCGCTCGTCGAGCTGAACGGCGTGATCAGCGCCGAGGGCGAGGCTAGCGCCGAGAACCTGAATACCGCGCTGCAGAACGCGTTCAAGGATCGCAACACCGTCGGCGTCGTGCTGCGCATCAACAGCCCCGGCGGCAGCCCGGTGCAGGCCGGCATCGTCCACGACGAGATCCTGCGCCTGCGCGCCAAGTACCCGAAGGTGCCGCTGTACGCGGTGGTCGAGGAGATCTGCGCGTCGGGCGGCTACTACGTGGCCGCGGCCGCCGATCGCATCTTCGTCGACAAGGCGAGCCTGGTCGGCTCGATCGGCGTGCTGATGGACGGCTTCGGCTTCGTCGACACGCTGGACAAGCTCGGCGTCGAACGCCGCCTGCTGACCGCCGGCCGCAACAAGGGCTTTCTCGACAGCTTCTCGCCGATGAGCGACGAGCAGCGGCAGTACGCGCAGAAGATGCTCGACGAGATCCACCGGCAGTTCATCGAGGTCGTGCGCAAGGGGCGCGGCGACCGTTTGAAGGAGACGCCGGACACGTTCAGCGGCCTGTTCTGGACCGGCTCGCAGAGCGTCGGCATGGGGCTGGCCGACGACTTCGGCAACGTCGGTTCGGTGGCCCGCGACGTCGTCAAGGCCGAATCGGTCGTCGATTTCTCGACGCGCGAGAACGTGGCCGAGAAACTGGCGCGGCGCCTCGGCGCGCGCACGGCCGACAGCCTGGCCGGCAGCCTGCGCAACTTCCTCGAATCGCCGCACTGGCGCTGAGCGCCGCGCGCGGTCGGCGGGAGTGCACGGTCGCCGGCCGCGCGGCCGGCGGATCCCGGCCCGCGCAGCTCAGCGCGGCCCGCGGCGTGGCAGCGGGCCGCGGCGGTCGACGGGGCGGTGCGGCGCGGTGCGGGTGCCCTCCTTGCCGACGCGATCCTGCGGGACGGCGAGCAGGCCGAAGACCGTCGGCACCTTTCCCAGCGTCGCCGGCGCCTCGCGCCAGTCGGCGACCGTGGCGGTGCGGATCGATTCGTCGGCGAGCGTGAGCGCCGATGCCACGGTCAGGCGGGTGCCGGGCGACAGGCAGGCCAGCAGGCTGTCGAACAGCGCCTGCGAGCGGTACGGCGTCTCGATCATCAGGATCGACTCCCGCTGGCGGGCGGAGCGCTGTTCGAGCGCCTGCAGCCGCCGCAGCCGCTCATCGGCCTGCGCCGGCACGTAGCCGACGAACGCGAAATGCTGCCCGTCCAGCCCGCTGGCCATCAAGGCCAGCAGCAGCGAGCTGGGCCCGACCAGCGGCACCACGCGGATGCCGTGCCGATGCGCGAGCGCGACCAGCTCGGCGCCCGGATCGGCGACGCCCGGGCAGCCGGCCTCGGACATCAGGCCGACGTCGCGGCCCTGCCGCAGCGGGGCGAGCAGCGCTTGCAGCCGATCGGCTGGCGTGTGCTCGTTCAATTCGTGGATCTCGATCTGCTGCAGCACGTGCGCGGTCGGCACCTGCTTGAGGAAGGCCCGGGCCGTGCGCGCGTTCTCGACGACGAAACAGTCCAGCCGCGCGGCGATCGCCAGCGTCGGCGCGGGCAGGCACTGCGCCGGCGACTGCTCGGGCCCGAGCGGGATCGGCAGGCAGTACAGCGTGCCGGTGGCGGCGGCGTCGCTCATGCGCCGAGCGGCGCGAGGCCGGCCTCGGTCAGCAGCGTCGTCAGCGCGATCAGCGGCAGGCCGACGATCGCCGTCGGATCGTCGGACTGCAGCGATTCGATCAGCGCGATTCCCAGCGCCTCGGCCTTGGCCGATCCGGCGCAGTCGTACGGCTGCTCGCGGCGCAGGTAGGCCTCGATCTGCGCGGCGCTCAGCGGACGGAAGCGCACGCGCGTGTCGACGACGACCGTGCGGTGGTAGCCGCCGTCGGCGCGGCGCAGCGTCATGCCGCTGTGGAACGTCAGCGTGCGTCCGGACGCGGCCGTCAACTGCTCGACCGCGCGCGCGTGATCGCCGGGCTTGCCGAGGCTGCGCTGCCCGTCCAGCGTCGCGGTCTGGTCCGAGCCGATGACCAGCGCGTGCGGCGCGGTCGCGGCCAGCGCGTCGGCGACGGCTGCGGCCTTCGCTTCGGACAACCGGTGCGCGAGCTGCCAAGGCGTCTCGCCGGGCAGCGCCTGCTCGTCGACCCGCGGCGCCTGCACGGCGAACGGCAGGCCGAGCCGCTCGAGCAGCTCGCGGCGGTAGCGCGAGGTCGAGGCCAGCACCAGCGTGGGCGAGGGCGGGCCGTCGCTCGCGCTCGGGGCGGCGGCGGAGGGCATGGGCGGGGAAGCGGGGGCGTCGGTCACGTTGAAGCGGGAGACGATGCTCGAAGACGATGCGGGGCGCATCATAATAGCGAGATGTCCAAGCGCTCTTCTTCCCGCGGTCCGCGCGCGCAGCCCGGCGGACCGGATCCGGCCGCTGGCCGAGACCATGGCGCGGCGACCGCCGCGACCCGTCCGCTGATCGACACCAGCGAATTCTGCCGGCTCGCGCAGTCGATCGAAGGGGCGACCCCGATCGCGCGCCTGCCGCGGCTGGCGGCCGACCTGTTCGACGACGCCGGCCGGGTCGACTGGCGCCTGCGCGGCTGGCAGGCGCCGAACGACGAAGCGGGCGTCGATCGCCGGATGCATCTGGCGCTGGCCGTGCACTGCGCGGTGCGCTGCGACCGTTGCCTGCAGCGCCTGCCGATCGCCTACGAGGTCGAGCGCGATTACCTGTTGATGCGCACCGAGAGGCTGGCCGCCGAGGCCGACGCCGACGTCGACGACTACGACGTGCTGGTCGCCAGCGCCCGCTTCGACGTGCTCGAGCTCGTCGAGGACGAGGCGATCATGGCGCAGCCGCTGCAGGCCGAGCACGAGGGCTGCGAGCTGCCCGTCGAGCTCGACGACGAAGCGCCGCTCGAGCGTCCGAACCCGTTCGCCGCGCTGGCATCGCTGCGCCAAGCCAGGGACGACGACGGGGAGGGCGAGGAGCGCCAGGAGCGCCAGGAGCGCGCGCGGGGCGGTGGGGACGGCGGCGACGCGCATTGACCGCGATGCCGGCCGCGGCTCGCGCCTTGGCCCATGGTCGGCATCGTCCCGTAAGCCATTGAAATCCCAATCAATTGACTGCTATAATCGCGGATTGACCTTCTGCCGGGTGGGCGCGATCGCCTCCACGTGCCCGGCCGATCGTCGTCACTTTCCCCTGAAGATCAACAGCTTGGGCGCCGCCCGGTCGGCGCCCGCCATCGATGGATAACGGAACCCGACATGGCTGTCCAACAGAACAAGAAATCGCCGTCCAAGCGCGGCATGCATCGCTCGCACGACTTCCTGGCCGCTCCGGCGACCGCGATCGAGCCGACCACCGGCGAGGTCCACCTGCGCCACCACGTGAGCCCCAACGGCTACTATCGCGGCAAGAAGGTCGTCAAGACCAAGTCGGACGAGTGATCCGGTCCGCAGGCAGGAAACAACCGGCCCGGTAACGGGGCGTCGCGATCGGGGCCTTCGAGGGCATCAAAGGGCGTCGACGTTGAATTGCACGAGACAGTTTGAATTGATGCCTGACTTGGCGATCCGTCGATGAGCGTTCGTCTTGCGGTCGACTGCATGGGCGGCGACCATGGCCTGTCCGTCACCGTGCCGGCCGCGCTGTCGTTCCTGCGGTCCCATCCCGATCATCGGCTGCTGCTCGTCGGGCGAGAGCCCGAGGTCGCGGCGGCGCTGGCCAGGCATCGCCACGATCCCGCGGCCGTCGAGATCCGCCACGCGCCCGAGGTCGTCGACATGGACGAGGGACCCGCGCAGGCGCTGCGCAGCAAGCGCCAGTCGTCGATGCGGATCGCGGTCGAGCTGGTCAAGTCCGGCGAGGCCGACGCGGCGATCAGCGCCGGCAACACCGGCGCGCTGATGGCGATCTCGCGCTTCGTGCTGAAGATGCTCGAAGGCATCGAGCGGCCGGCGATCGCGTTCCAGGTCCCGAACCAGAAGGGCGGCACGACGACCGTGCTCGATCTGGGCGCCAACGTCGATTGCGAGCCCCAGCATTTCCTGCAGTTCGCGATCATGGGCGCCGCGCTGGTGACCGCGCTCGACGGCAAGGCCTCGCCGTCGATCGGCCTGCTGAACATCGGCGAGGAAGCGATCAAGGGCAACGAGACCGTCAAGCGGGCGGCCGAGCTGCTGCGCGCCAGCGGCTTGAACTTCTACGGCAACGTCGAGGGCGACGACATCTACGGCGGCGCGTCGGACGTCGTCGTCTGCGACGGCTTCGTCGGCAACGTGATGCTCAAGACCTCCGAGGGCGTGGCCAAGATGCTCGGGGCGTTCATCCGCGAGGAGTTCGAGCGCAACTGGATGACCCGGCTGATGGCCGTGGCCGCCTACCCGGTGCTTCGCCGCTTCAAGAATCGCGTCGATCCGGGTCGCTATAATGGCGGCGGTCTGGTCGGGTTGCGCGGCGTGGTCATCAAGAGCCACGGTTCCGCGACGGCGGCAGCGTTCGAAGCGGCGATGCGACGGGCCAGCGACGCCGCCCGCAATCAATTGGTCCAGCGCATCGCCGACGCGTTGCCCTTGATCAAGACCCCAGAGAAAGGCTGACACGACCGCATGCCCCGCCACACGCGCATCCTCGGAACCGGAAGCGGCCTGCCGCCCCGGATTGTGACCAATGCAGAGCTGGCGTCGGAGCTGGGCGCTCGCGGCCTCGAGACCTCGGACGACTGGATCGTCGGGCGCACCGGCATCCGCCAGCGCCACCTGGCCGCGGCCGACGTCAGCAGCAGCCAGCTCGCGACCGAGGCGGCCCGCAATGCCTTGCAGGCCGCCGGCCTCGGTCCGGCCGACATCGACCTGATCATCGTCGCCACGTCGACGCCCGACTACGTGTTCCCGAGCACCGCCTGCCTGGTGCAGAAGGCGCTGGGCGTCGAGCAGGGCGCGGCCTTCGACGTGCAGGCGGTCTGCGCCGGTTTCGTCTACGCGCTGGCGACGGCCGACTCGATGATCAAGACCGGGCTCGCGCAGCGCGCGCTGGTCATCGGCGCCGAGGTCTTCTCGCGCATCCTCGACTGGAGCGATCGCGGCACCTGCGTGCTGTTCGGCGACGGCGCCGGCGCGATCGTCCTCGGCGGGGCCGACGAGCCGGGGTTGCTCGCGGCGCGGCTGCACGCCGACGGTCGCCACGAATCGATCCTGCGCACCGCCGGCAACGTCAGCGGCGGCGCGATCACCGGCCATCCGTTCCTGACGATGGACGGCCAGGCGGTGTTCAAGCTCGCGGTGACGGTGCTCGACCAGGTCGGGCGCGAGGTCGTCGAGCTGGCCGGC
Source organism: Burkholderiaceae bacterium (assembly GCA_047605425.1). Taxonomy (GTDB): domain Bacteria; phylum Pseudomonadota; class Gammaproteobacteria; order Burkholderiales; family Burkholderiaceae_E; genus JAKPAM01. The sequence continues at coordinate 16,399 of JASGFT010000102.1, forward strand.
CTGCAGCTCGCCGACGTCGACTGGCTGATCCCGCACCAGGCCAACGTCCGGATCATGCAGGCGACGGCCAAACGGCTCGGCATCCCGACGTCCAAGGTCATCGTCACCGTCGACCGGCACGCGAACACCTCGGCCGCCTCGGTCCCGCTGGCGCTCGACACCGGCGTGCGCGACGGGCGGATCCAGCCGGGCCAGCACGTGCTGATGGAAGGCGTCGGCGGCGGTTTCACGTGGGGCGCCGTGCTGGCGCGGATGTAGACGGCCGACGACGCCGAGCGATCGGCGTTCGCGACCCGGCTCGCTGGCGGAAGGCGCCGCTCGGCGGACGACGGTCGCGGCCATGACAACGACAACGACCCTTCCGGCGCGCGGCGCCGCGAAGGGCAGGCAGCCAGGGAGGTGGCGCTCTGATGAGTCTCGCATTCGTCTTTCCCGGACAGGGATCCCAAGCGGTCGGCATGCTCGATGCGTTCGCCGACGTGCCCGTCGTCGCCTCGCTGCTGGCGACGGCCAACGAAGCGCTCGGCGAAGACCTCGCGGGCCTGATCGCGCGCGGTCCGGCCGAGCAACTGGCGCTGACCGTCAACACGCAGCCGGCGATGCTGGTCGCCGGCCTCGCCTGCTTCGAGGCCTGGCGCGCGGCGGGCGGCCCCGATCCGGTCGCCGTCGCCGGCCACAGCCTGGGCGAATACACGGCGCTGACGGCCGCGGGCGCGATGACGCCGGCCGCCGCGGTCGCGCTGGTGCGGCTGCGCGCGCAGGCGATGCAGGACGCCGTGCCGGTCGGCACCGGCGCGATGGCGGCGATCCTCGGCCTGGACGACGATGCGGTGCGCCAGGCCTGCGCGAACGCGATGGCCGCCGCGCCGGGCGAGGTCGTCGAGGCCGTCAACTTCAACGCGCCGGCGCAGGTCGTCATCGCCGGCCACAAGGGCGGGGTCGAGCGCGCCTGCGAGCAGGCTAAGGCGCTGGGCCCCAAGCGGGCGCTGCCGCTGCCGGTCTCGGCGCCTTTCCATTCGTCGCTGCTCGAGCCGGCGGGCGCCAAGCTGCGCGACGCGCTGGCCGGGGTCCAGCTGAAGTCCCCCGCGTGGCCGCTGGTCAACAACGTCGACGTCGCCGCGCCGACGGATCCGGTGGCGATCCGCGACGCGCTGGTGCGCCAGGCGTACGGCCCGGTTCGCTGGGTCGAGGTCGTGCGCAAGCTGGCCGGCATGGGCGTGACGCGCGTGATCGAGTTCGGCCCGGGCAAGGTGCTGAGCGGCCTGACGTCGCGGATCGACAAGTCGCTGAAGGGACACGCCGTCTACGATCAGGCGTCGCTGCAGGCGGCGCTGGCCGAGGCCCGCGCCGCTTGAGCGGCGACGCCCGCGGCGTGACTCATCCATTCGAGGAAGCCTGATGAATCTGGACAATCAAGTGGCGCTGGTGACCGGCGCCTCGCGCGGCATCGGCCACGCGATCGCGCTCGAGTTGGCCCGCCAGGGCGCCACCGTCGTCGGCACCGGCACCAGCGAGGCCAGCGCCGCGCGCTTCGGCGAGGCGCTGGCGGCCGCCGG
>JASGFT010000103.1:0-17804 GCA_047605425.1 Burkholderiaceae bacterium
GCACGGCGGCGGCTGCGGCTGCAAGATCGCGCCGGGCGTGCTGTCCGAGATCCTGCGCGGCAGCGCCCGCTTCCCGGTGCCGCCGCAACTGCTGGTCGGCATCGAGACCGCCGACGACGCGGCCGTCTACCAGCTCAACGACGAGCAGGCGCTGGTCGCGACGACCGACTTCTTCATGCCGATCGTCGACGACCCTTATGACTTCGGCCGCATCGCCGCGACCAACGCGCTGTCCGACGTCTATGCGATGGGCGGCACGCCGATCATGGCGCTGGCGCTGGTGGCGATGCCGATCGACCGGCTGCCGGTCGAGACGATCCGGCTCATCCTCGAAGGCGGCGAGGCCGTTTGCGCCGCCGCCGGCATCCCGATCACCGGCGGTCATACGATCGATTCGGTCGAACCGATCTACGGCCTCGTGACGATGGGCCTCGTGCACCCGAAGCAGCTCAAGCGCAACGACCAGGCCCGGCCCGGCGACGTGCTGGTGCTCGGCAAGCCGCTGGGCGTCGGCGTGCTGTCGGCCGCGCTCAAGAAGGACCGGCTGCCACCCGGCGCTTATGACGCGATGATCGCGCACACGACGCGGCTGAACGTCGCCGGCCGCAACCTGGCGCCGCTGGCGGGCGTGCACGCGATGACCGACGTCACCGGCTTCGGCCTGCTCGGCCACCTGCTCGAGCTGTGCCGCGGCGCGCGGCTGCGGGCGCGGCTGCGATTCGACGACCTGCCGCTGATCGAGCACGTCGCCGAGCTGGCGCGCGACGGCGTCTTCACCGGCGCCTCGGGCCGCAACTGGAGCGCTTATGGCGAGCAGGTGCGGCTCGACGCGACGATCGCCGACTGGCAGCGGGCGATCCTGACCGACCCGCAGACCAGCGGCGGCCTGCTCGTCAGTTGCGCGCCCGACGCCGTCGACCAGGTGCTGGCGACGTTCCACCGCGACGGCTTCGCGCAGGCCCGCGTCATCGGCTCGCTGCAAGCCGGCGAGCCGGGCGTCGAGGTCGGCTGAGGTTCTGTGGTCGAACCCGCCGCGCCGGGACGGGAGCATTGCCCGGTGCCGACCGGCGACGCCCCGCTGCTGCGACTGATCGGGGTAAGCAAGCATTTCGATCGCGACGCGCCGGTGCTGCGCGACGTCGACCTGCGGATCGACGCCGGCGAGCGGATCGCGCTGCTCGGCGAATCGGGCAGCGGCAAGTCGACGCTGCTGAACCTGATCGCCGGCCTCGAGAAGCCGGACGCCGGCCGGATCCTGTTCGACGGCCAGGCGGTCCAGACGATGGACGAACGCCAGACCGCCGCCCTGCGGCGGCGCCGGATCGGCTTCGTGTTCCAGGCCTTCCATCTGCTGCCCTATCTCGATGCGCAGCGCAACGTCGCGCTGCCGCTGCTGCTCAATGGCGTCGCCCGCGACGCCGCGTGGCAGGCCGCCGGCCGCGCGCTCGACCGGCTCGGGCTGGCGCGGCGGCGCGCGGCGCTGCCGGCCGAGCTGTCCGGCGGCGAACAGCAGCGCGTCGCGCTGGCGCGCGCATTGATCCACCGGCCGGCGCTGGTGCTGGCCGACGAACCGACCGGCAACCTCGACCCCGCGCACGCCGCGACCGCGCTGCGCACGCTGACCGAGCACATCGACGAATCGGGCGCCGCGCTGCTGATGGTCACGCACTCGACGCAGGCGGCGGCGATCGCGCAGCGGCGCGTGCGGCTCGCCGACCAGCGGCTGGTCGATGACTGATCCGTCGACGCCTTTCGACGCGGTGGCCCCGGCAATGCCGCGCTGGACGCTGTGGGCCTGGCAATGGCTGGGCCTGTGGCGCCAGCAGCGCGGCCGCGCCGGCATCGCGATCGTGGCGATCGCGATCGGCGTCGCGCTGGCCGTCGCGATCCATCTGGTCAACGCGTCGGCGCTCGATGAGTTCGGGCGCGCGCTGGCCGTCGTCAACGGCGAGGCGCAGTGGCAGGTGCTGCCGACCGGCGGCAGCTTCGACGAGGACCTGTACGCGCGGCTGGCCGGCGACGAAGGCCGACGCCTCGGCATCACCGCCGCCAGTCCGGTCATCGACGTGCGCGCCGTCGTACCGGGCGCCAGCGGCCGCGTCGACGACGATCGACCGCTGCGGCTGATCGGCATCGACCTGTACCGCGCCGCGCGGGTGACGCCGGCGCTGCTGCCGCGGGTCGCCGAGAGCACGGCCGACGCCGGCTCGGCCTCGCCGCTGTTCGGCGATGACACGATCTTCGTGTCGGCCAGCGCGCAGCAGTCGCTGGGCGCGCGCGTCGGCGACACGCTGCGCGTGCGCGGCCCGAACGGTCCGGTCTCGCTGCGGATCAGCGGCGACGTCGGCGAGGGGGCCGCCGGCGGCCGGTACGGCGGCGCGTCGGCCGATACCGGCGATGCGAGCACGCGGGCCGGTACGACAATCGCCGCATCGGGGGCATCAGGGGGATCCGGGGCACCCGGAGCATCCAAGCCGTCCGGGACAGCCGCGACGCCCGACACGGTTCCCCCACTCGCCGTGATGGACATCGGCGCGCTGCAATGGCGGCTCGGCTGGCTCGGACGGCTGAACCGGATCGACCTGCGGATCGCCGACGGCGTCGACGCCGGCCGCTTCGCGCGCGAGCTGGCGCCGCTGCTCGGCCGGGACGCTCGCCTGCAACGGCCGCAGGCCAGCGAGCAGCGGATGTCGAACCTCTCGCGCGCGTACCGGGTCAACCTGGGCGTGCTGTCGCTGGTCGCGCTGTTCACCGGCGCGTTCATCGTCTACGCGACGCTGGCGCTGTCGGTGACGCGGCAGCGCACGAGCCTGGCGATGCTGACCGTCATCGGCCTGACCCGCCGCCAGGTCGGCGCGCTGGTGCACGGCCAGGGCCTGCTGCTCGGCGCGATCGGCTCGCTGGCGGGGCTCGCGCTCGGCATCGCGCTGGCCGCCGTGCTGCTGGCGCGGCTCGGCGGCGACCTCGGCGGCGGCTATTTCATCGGCACGCTGCCGACGCTGACCTGGTCGGCGCCGGCGCTGCTCGGCTACTGGCTGGCCGGCGTCGCCGCCGGCGCCGTCGGAAGCTGGTGGCCGATGCGCTCGCTCGATCGCCAGCCGGTCGTCGCGCGGCTGCGCGGCGCCGAAGCGGACCCCGGTGCATCGGTGCGGATATCGCGCGAACGCGCGATCCGGACGCTGGCATGGCCGCTCGCGTGGCTGCTGCTCGGCGCGCTGCTGCTGCAACTGCCGCCGGTCACCGGCCTGCCGATTCCCGCTTATGCGGCGATCGCCGCCTGGCTGTTCGCCGGCATCGCCGCCGTGCCGATGCTCGTCACCGGGCTGGCCGCCTCGGCGCTGCGCCTGCCGGTGCTGATGCGCGCGACGCCGCTGTGGCTCGCCTGCCAACGGCTGGGCATCGCCCGCTTCACCGCCGTCGGCACGCTGTCGGGCGTCGTCGCCAGCTTCGCGCTGGCCAGCGCGATGGCGATCATGGTGACGAGCTTCCGCGGCTCGGTCGAGCACTGGCTCGGCCAGGTGCTGCCCGCCGATCTGTACACGCGCTCGGCCGGCGGCGGCGCTCGGGGCGCGTTCGACGATTCGATGGCCGCGCGGCTGCGCGAGCTGCCCGGCATCGCCCGCGCGCAATGGATGCGTGCGACCGAGCTGACGCTGGACGCCGAGCGCGCCCCGGTCGCGGTGCTGGCGCGGCCGATCGACGCGGCGCGCCCCGCGTCGTCGCTGCCGATGACCGGCGAGGTCATCGCCTGGTCCCCATCCCCGGCCGACGCGGGCACCGACACCCGCACCGACACCCGCACCGACGCCCGCACCGACGCCCGCACCGGCATCCGCACCGGCATCCACGCCGGCATCCACTCCGACATCCCGATCTACGTCAGCGAGGCGATGGTCGATCTGTACCGGATGACGCCGGGCACGCGGGTCGAGCTGCCATTGGGTCCGGCCGGCACGCGCTTTCTCGTGCGCGGAGTCTGGCGCGACTACGCGCGCCAGTTCGGCGCGATCGCGATCGACGACACCGACTATCGGCGCCTGACCGGTGACGATCGCAAGACCGACGTCGCGGTCTGGCTCGCCGACGGCGCCGATGCCGAACAGGTGCTGGCATCGATCCGCCAGGCGCTGCCCGAACTGGCCGAGCTGCCATGGCGCAGCGCCGCCGAGATCCGCGCGCTGTCGCTGTCGATCTTCGATCGCAGCTTCGTCGTCACCTATCTGCTCGAAGCGATCGCGCTCGGCGTCGGGCTGTTCGGCGTCGCCGCGACCTTCGCCGGCGAATCGGTGTCGCGCGGCCGCGAGTTCGGCCTGCTGCGGCAGCTCGGCGTCGAACGGCGCGGCATCGCCGCGCAACTGGCGATCGAGGCGGCGCTGCTGCTGTGCTGCGGCGTCGCCTGGGGGCTGCTGGTCGGCCTGGCGATCGCCTGGGTGCTGATCGATCGCGTCAACCCGCAGTCGTTCCACTGGACGATGGACCTGGCCTTCCCGACCGCGACGCTGGCGATCAGCGCGCTGGTCCTGGTCGTCGTCGGCACGCTGACCGCGGCGATCGTGTCGCGCCACGCGGCCGGCCAGTCGCCAGTGCGCGCGGTGCGGGCCGACTGGTGACGAAGACGACGACGGCGGCGGCGGCGGCGGCGGCGGCGGCGGCGGCAACGGCAACGGCAACGGCAACGGCAACGGCAACGGCAACGGCGACGGTAACCGCAGCGATGACGACGAGGACGAGGACGAGGACCGCGACGATGGCTAGCGCCACGATTCGCCACGCGCTGCGGCTCATTCGTCGCCGACGGCTGCTGCAAGCGATGATCGTCAGTATCGCGGGAAGCCGGCCCCGGATCGGCGGCGCGCAGGCGCAAACACCGGCGACGACGGCGCCCGCTACCGTGCCCGCTCCGCCCTCACCGCCCTCACCGCCCTTATCACCCTTATCACCCTTATCACCCGCACCGCCCACAGCCGCATTTCCCGGCGCAGCATCCTCGCCGCCGGCCGTGCCCCCCGCTCCGGTCCCTTATGCCGCCGTCACACCGGGCCGGCCGCTGCGGTTTCCGCGCGATCACGGCGCGCACCCGGATTTCCGCACCGAATGGTGGTACCTGACCGGCTGGCTGCGGCGCGGCGGCGGCACGCCGCCATGCGGCGTCCAGATCACGTTCTTCCGGTCGCGCACCGGGCACACGCCGTCGAACCCCAGCCGCTTCGCGCCGCGGCAGCTCGTGCTCGCGCACGTGGCGCTGGCGCTGCCCGAGCGGCGCGCGCTATTGCACGACCAGCGCGCGGCGCGCGAGGGATTCGGCCTCGTATACGCCGGCGCCGCCGATGCCGACGTCGCACTCGACGACTGGCGGCTGCGCCGCGACGCCGACGACCGCTACCACGCGACGATCGCCGCCGACGGCTTCTCGCTGCGGCTCGCCTTCGCGCCGCCGGCGGCGCCGTTCGTCCAGGGGGACGACGGGTATTCGCGCAAGGGACCGCGCCCCGAGCAGGCGAGCTACTACTACAGCCGTCCACAGCTCGCGGTGACCGGCGAGCTGCGGATCGGCGACGGCGCAGCGGCGTCCGTCGAAGGACGGGCGTGGCTGGACCATGAGTGGTCGAGCGAGGTGCTCGCCGCGCAGGCCAGCGGCTGGGACTGGTGCGGCCTGAACCTGGACGACGGATCGGCGCTGATGGCCTTCGTCGTGCGCGACAAGGCCGGGCAGCGCTGGTGGTCGCACGCGCAATGGATCAGCGCCGCCGACGCCCGTGGCGACCCGCGCTCGGCGCACGCCTCGCCGTCATCCCGGACCGACGACGTCCGCTTCGAGCCGCGGCGAAGCTGGCGATCGACGCGCACCGGCGTCACTTACCCGGTCGAGGTCGACGTCGTCGTCGATGATCGACGGCTGCGGCTGACGCCGCTGTTCGACGACCAGGAACTGGACAGCCGATCGACGACCGGCGCCATCTACTGGGAAGGCGCCGTCGAGGTCGGCGAAAACGGCCGGACGATCGGGCGCGGGTATCTGGAGCTGACCGGCTACGGAACGCGGCTACGGATGTAGAGGGTCCGACAAGGCGATGGCGAGCGCATGCTCGCGTTGCTCGATGGCGGCGAGCAGGCGCTCGGCTCCGCGCATCGTCGCGAACGCGTCCAAGCCGGATTCCAGGAATTGCTGAAGCCCGCCGAGCCCGGCGAACAGCGCGGGGCCGCGCATCAGGCGCAGGCTGCCCATCAGCAGCGGATCGCGCGCATGGCGATCGAGCCGGCGGCCGATATCCAGCATCAGCTCGACCTGTCGCCGGCGGTCGGCGGCCCGGCCCTCGGCCCGCCAGGCCGTCTCGTAGCCCTGCGGGCTGAGCGTGTCCTCATCCAGACGCCGGCCCATGCCGCTATCGAGTGACTCGGACAGTGCGTGCCAGGCCGCCAGCGCGGCCACCGTATCCACCAATTCGCGCGGAAACGCACGGACCAGCGTCGGTACGATGCTGGCGATCTGCGCATGCCGCTGGGCCGAGTCCTGCGGGCTGTACAGCTCGTCGATGAAGAATCGCACCGCCCGGGCGTGGCGTCGATCGGCGAGGAAATCGGCGTAGCTGGCTTCCAGGCGGTGCCGTTGATAAGCCTTGACGGCCTGCACGCGCTGCCGCAGTCCGGGATCGGCCGCACGCAGCGCGCTTTCCCGCGCGGCGGCCTGCAGGTCGGCGAGGATCCGCGCCTGCGCCTCTTCAGGTCCCAGCGAAGGACGCGTCGCGTGGCTGGAATCGAAAACCGGCTGGGCGCCGGAACGGGACGGCGCGGCGGCATGGCGGGGGTTGGCGCTCATCGTGATCTCCGACGCCCGAGCATCCGCCTCGTCAGCGAAGCATCGAGCCATTCCGTTGATGCAATCAGTTGCGTCAATGTAATCGCCCTTCCGCTATTTTGCAACTAGTTGCACAAACGAGCGCCGGATGACCTGGCGTATGGCAGCGGATCATCGCGACGATGGCCGTGATCGTCGACGCGAAGGACGGGCGGCCCGCCTCAACCGCACCAGTCCGCGCTCTCCACTGTGGTCAGCAGCGCCCGCACCATCTCGCTGATCAGCAACTCGCCGGCGACGATGTCCGGCACGTCCTGCGTGAACGCGGCGACGATCAGCGGCCCCGCGCCGAGTTGCACGTATCCGACGTCATGGACCACGGTGGGGTAACTTCCGGTCTTGCTGCCCCAGGTCGTACCGGCCGGCACGAATCGGCCGATCCGGCGGCCGTTCTGCTGCAAGGCCATCATTCGCGTCATGGCCCGGCAACTGTCGGCTCTGGCCGCCGAGCCGTCCAGGATGCGCTGGACCAAGTACGCCATCTCGGCGGGCGTCGCCAGGTTTTCCTGTTCGCCATCGATGGCCGGTCGCCCCTGCATCGGCCGCGCGAGAACCGAATGCTCCAGACCGAGCGACCGGATCGTGGCGTTGATCTCGGCCATGCCGAGCCGATGGATCAGGATGTTCGTAGCCAGGTTGTCGCTGAGGCTCATCATCAGGTAGCAAAGATCGCGCAGCGGGAGCGAGATACCACGGCTCATGTGCTGCAACACGCCACCGCCGGCCGCCTGGTCCGACGGCCTCAGCACATGAGGCTGGTCGAGGCTCAACGCGCCGGCGTCGATGCGCCGGAACAGCTCGATCATGATCGCCAGCTTGATCGTGCTGGCCGACGGGAAGACCTCGTCGCCGCGGTGCGCGATGCATGCGCCATCCGGCCGCCTGGCATGGAGGCCGACTCGAATCCCGGAGGCTTCGGCGCCGGCAATGATGTCCGTGAGCATGTTCGTTCCGTCTCCCCAATCATGCGAATCGGGCAAGGCTCAGCAGCTATCGCAGCGCCTCGCGATCTGTCCGTACCCGACGATCAATACCACGCCATCCGCGACGACGATCCCAGCTTCGCGCCTGCCGCATCCAGCACTTCGTCGGGCAGATTGTGGACGTCGATCGGCGGGTCGGTCACGCGGATCGCCGTGATGTACATATCGACCCAGATCGTCGTGGCGAAGTCGCTCTTGGTGATGCCTTCCTGCCCCAGCATCCATTGGCCATCAGGCGAGATGACGGGACAGTGCTGGCCCCAGCCGGCGCTGCGCAGCGAACGGCGCCTGGCCTGCCCGCTGGCGATGTCGACGCTCCAGATGGTGCCGCCGTACTGGTTGCCGCGGCCCTGGTGGAACCAGATCTCCCGGCCGTCGGCGGTGACCATCGAGGCGTAGGGCGGCGCGAGATCCAGCGTATGCAGCTTGGTGATACCCCCCGTCTGCCCGTCGATCCGGTAGAGCGCCGTGTTCGTCATCAGATGGAGCGTATTGTCCGGTGACCAGCACAGCGTGGGCGTGACGTCCAGGTCCTTGGCCTTTTCGACGAGCAGCAAGCGCCGCTCACCGCTTTCGACCCGCGTCAGCACGACGACCATATAGTCGTTCTGCCAGTCATTGTCCAACGGACCGATCGCGACGACGGCGACGTATTGGCCGTCGGGTGAGATCGCCGCCCCATCCTTCATGTGGATGCCCCAGAAGTAACCGGGGTGGGTGAGCTCGAGCGCGCCGGCAGCCGAATAGATCCGCATCTCGACCTGCGCGTCGAGCTCACCGGTGTCCACCAGCACGGCGATCCGGCCATTGCCGGCCCGCGTCAGGCCGCCCCGGATCTTCGCGTTGTAGCGCCCGCCGATGTCGACCAGCTTCGTGACGATACGGCTGGTCAAGTCGATTTCCGAGAAGGTCTTGTCGCTCCCGACGAAGAGGATGCGGCCCTGGCCTCCGCCGAAACTGCCGGTGATGGGGGCGGCCTCCGGTATCCGGCCACCGTTGCCGCCGCCACCACCACCACTACCGCCATTGCCGCCGCCATTCCCGGTGTTGCCGGTATCGCCCGGATTGCCGGGAGGCTGGCTGTTGCCGGGCGGGTTGGCGGACGCGGAGTCGTCACCGCCGCCACCGCCACTGCCGCAACCGGTGGAAGCGAGCACGAAGCCAGCCAGCATCGCCAGGCTGCCGCGGCGTCTGAGGTCCGGTGCACGGGGGGTGCTCGGGAGATGGTCGGACGATCGAAAGTCGACCGGATGCGAGTCGGCCGTATGAAGGCCGGGCGCACGCGAGCGCTGCGGTGGGTGCTTGAAAGTCATCGTCGCGAAGGTAACGAAGTCGGAAAAAACCAACTAGTAGAACACCCTGGCCATCCGGATCAATCGCCCATTCGGCTTAAGCACCGGCCCGTAGCACTCGACCCCGAACGCGTCGGATACGGTCGGCGCACGAGCATCCTGGCCATTCGTCTAAGCCGTTCCACGGCCGAATGCCGGTGCGCGGCCATGCTGAAAGCTGTACCGGCACGCAGGCTCCGCTCGCTTGACAAGCGCTGTCCCCGGCCGATAAGGTGGCCGCACCATGTCCGCCGCGCACGCTCGACGCCCGTTTCCCCATGCCGACCATCGATCGACGATGGCGTCGGCCGGCACGTGCGCGCGGACCATCAAGACCATTATCGAGAGGCGACTCCGCTAGCGGGCCCTCGTGCCCCGTTTGGCGGAGTGCCAGACGGGGTCGGCGACTCTGCCTTCGCTGCTCTGTCTGACGCTCGGTCGACGGGACTTTCATCGTTCCCACCCTGACCGAGGTCATCATGCAGTCCAGCAGTTCTCCGCTCCCTTCTCCTTCACCCTCTTCCGGCCATGGCGGCCGGAACGGCCTTGGTATCGGCATCGTCGGCGCGACCGGCATGGTCGGCGACCTGATGCGTGTCTGCCTGATCGAGCGTGGCTTTCCGATCAGCCGCCTGCGGCTGTTCGCGTCCGCCCGCTCGGCCGGCAAGCGCCTGCGCTGGAAGGACGAGGAGATCGTCGTCGAAGACGCCGCGACGGCCGACTACCGCGGTCTCGACATCGTGTTCTTCTCCGCCGGCGGCGCGACGTCACGCGCATTGGCGCCGATCGTGGCCGCCGCCGGCGCGGTGGTGATCGACAACTCGTCGGCCTGGCGCGGCGTTGAACGCCGTGCAGATCGCCGAGGCCTTGGCGAATCGTTGAGTGGCGGCAAGGCGTCGCTGGGTGCGGGCATGCGCAGATTGACATCACGATGCAAACGCATCACGATGCAAGCATGCGCACGACGATCGAACTCCCCGACGACCTGCATCAGATCGCCACGAGCCTGGCGCGTCACAACAAGCGCAGCCTCGGCCAGATCGTGGCCGAGCTGATGCGGCGCGGGTTGGAGGCGCCGGCCCACCACGAGGGCGGGCCGAAGGCGGTCTACCGTATCGACGACGAAACCGGCTTGCCGGTGATCGTCGGCGCCAATCGTGCGATGACCGACGATGACGTACGGGCACTCGACGACGAACCCTGATGCCCGCGCCCGACTCCCCGGTATTGCTGGACGGCAACATCCTCGTTGCCCTGGCCTACCCGCCGCATGTGCAACACCAGACTGCGCGGCGATGGTTTCTCGAGTACGCGGGCCCGTTCGCGACCTGCCCGATCACGCAGGGCACGCTGGTGCGAATGCTGCTCAATTTTCGGGCCGTGCCCAGGACCGAAGATGCGCTGGCGGTGCTACGCGGCTTCATCGACCATCCGCGCCATTGCTTCTGGCCAGACACCCTCGACTATCTGCACGTGGACATGAAGGGGGTGATCGGTCACAAGCAGGTCACCGACGCTTATCTGGCCGCGCTGGCACGCAGCCATGGCGGACGACTCGCCACGTTCGACCAGGGCATGGCGGCGCTGCATGCGGACATCGTCGAACCGATAACGTAACAACGCGCTAAGCCCGTCGCGGCGACGCCACCACCCCCGCGTCATGCAGCCGGCCGATCTCGGCCGTCGACAGCTTCATCCGATCGGCGAGCACTTCCTCGGTGTGCTGGCCCAGATCCGGCGCCGAGCGCGCCGGCTGGCGCGGCGTGACCGACAGCGCGGCCGGGTATCCGGGCGTCAGGTAGGTCGCGCCGCTCGGGTGGCCGACCATCGAGAACATCGGGTTGTCGAGCGACAGCCGCTTGTCCTCGGCGAGCGCCTCGGTCACCGTGCGATAAGGCCCCCAGCAGACGCCGTGCTCGTCGAGCTTGGCCGCGCAGCTCGCGTAGTCGATCCGCGCGATCGCCGGCTCGACGATCGCGAACAGCGCCTCGCGATGGATGAAGCGCGCGCCCTCGTCGGCGCCGAAGTCGACGCCTAGCCGGCTCGCGAGCGCGTCCACCGCGGCGGTCAGCCCGAACGCCTCGAGCAGGCCGTTCCACTGCTTGCGCGTGATCGCGCAGATCATCACGCTGCGGCCGTCGCGCGTCGCGAAATCGCGGCCGAACGCGCCATACAGCGCGTTGCCGATGCGCTCGCGTTCCTGGTGGTTGACGAGCACCTCGCCGATCTGCCCGAGGTGGCCGAGCATCGAGAACGCGACGTCGGACAGCGCCAGCCGGATCTCCTGCCCGTGCCCGCCCATGCGGCGCGCGCGCTCGGCCGCCAGCAGCGTGACGGCGGCGGTCAGCCCGCAACTGATGTCCCAGGCCGGCAGCACGTGGTTGACCGGGCCCTTGGCGTCGACCGGGCCGGTGATCAGCGGGAAGCCGGCCGCGCTATTGATCGTGTAGTCGAGCGCGCTGCTGGCGTCCGACGAGCCGGTCACGCGCAGCGTGATCAGGTCGGGCCGGCGCGCGGCGAGCTTGTCGTGCGCGAGGAACCCGCCGGCCGGAAAATTGGTGACGAACAGGCCGGCGTTCTCGCCGGGCGCGGTGATCAGCGCGCAGGCCAGCTCGCGCCCTTCGGGCCGGCCCAGGTCGATCGCGATCGACTTCTTGCCCTTGTTGAGCCCTTCCCAGTACAGGCTGCGGCCGTTCGCGGCCAGCGGCCAGCGGCCGAAATCCAGGCCGCCGCCGATCTGGTCGAAACGGATGACCTCAGCGCCGAGCTGGGCGAACGTCAATCCGCACAGCGGTGCCGCGACGAAAGACGAGCCTTCGACGACGGTCAGGCCCTTGAGCAGGTCGTACATGCGGGATCCTCTCGTTCGATGGGTGGAAAGAACGAGATTGTAGCGACCCGCTCAGCGCATCCCTCAAGCGGCCTGCTGCTCGACGAAATCCTTCCAGCCGGTCGCCATGTAGTGGATGAAGTTCGGCCCGAGCGACTCCGCAGCCAGGTACTCGCGGCTGACGGGCAGCGGCACCGACGCGAACGACGGATCGGCGATCGCGCGGCGCGGAAAGTCGTGATGCAGGATCGCGCCGCGCCCGACCAGCACGAAGTCCGCGCCCGCGTCGAGGCAGGCTTGCGCGGTGGTCGCGTCCATGATCTTGCCGGCGACGCCGAGCCGGGTATTGCCGCGCGGCAGGCTCGTGAAGCAATCGATCAGGCGCTTGCCGAAGGCCTCGCCTTCGACCGGCTGCTGGAACACGCTCCACAGCGACATGTCGAGGAAATCGATCTTGCCCGACGCCATCAGCTCGGCCGCGACGGTGCGGATGTCCGACAGCGACATGCCGAAACGCTCGGGCGACAGGCGAACGCCGAGCTGGAAATCCGGCCTCGTCGCGGCACGGACGCCATCGACGATCTCCTTGATCACGCGCGAGCGATTCTCGAGCGAACCGCCGTACTCGTCGTCGCGCAGGTTGCCGGTATCGAGGAAATGGCATAGCAGGTAGCCATGGGCGCCGTGCAGCTCGACGCCGTCGAACCCGGCCTTCTCGGCGCGGACCGCGGCCTCGATGAAATCATCGCGAAGCCGGCGCACCTCGTCGGTCGTCATCGCGCGGGCCCCGGTCTTGGGCATCGCCACCGGCGCGACCGGCTCGCTGCCGGTCAGCTTCGGAATCGCCCGCTGCCCGCCATGATGCAACTGCACCGACGACAGGCTGCCCGCGGCGCGGATGCCGTCGGCCAAACGGGTCAGGCCGGCCAGATGATCGTCGCTCCAGATGCCGAGCTGACCGGGGGCGAGCTGGCCATTGCGCTGCACGTGCGCCGCGCAGGTCATCGTCAACGCGAACCCGCCCTCGGCGCGGCGCACCAGCCATTTGTACTCGTCCTCGTGCAGCGTGCCGTCGGCATTGCTCTGCATGTTCGTCAACGGCGCCAGCATCAAGCGGTTCTTCAATGCCGGGCCTCGCGTCAGGGACAGCGGGTCGTTCAGTCGCGGGGATACCGCGGATCGCGCTGCAGTGGCGCTCGTCGTCATGGTCTTTTCCGTTCTTGCTACAAAAATATCCAACGGCGGCGATGCGCGGCCCGGCGCGCATCGCCGCCTGAATCGAATGAAGGCGGGGTTGCCGAGGCATCGAGGCGCTAAGCGCGCCCGCCCAGCCCCGCGCCGCCGAACCAGCGGCTCCACCGCGAACGCTCGGACGCCGCCTGCGCCTGCGTGCGCACCGCGGCCGGCAGCCGGTCGAGCAGGAACGGGATCGCGACCATCAGCAGCGTCGCGTCGTCGACCCAGCCGATGATCGGCAGGTCCGGTATCAGATCGATCGGGCTGATCAGGTAAGCGAGCACGGCGACGGTGCCCGCCTTGACCAGCAGCGGCGTGCGCGCATCGCGCAGCGCCCACAGCAGCATCCAGCCCCCTTTGCTCATCACGCGCACGAACCGGCGCAGCCGCAGCATCCACATGGTCTCGGTCCCTCCGTGTGTCCCGTCCCGGCCCGCGTGGCGCGATCGATTCGCGCCCGCCCCGGCGCCGGGCATCAGCGATGATAGATGATGTCCCGGATAGATGCTGACCGGGCGCCGAACTTCAAGTCGACGGGCCCGATCGAGCCTGACGCCAGGACCGGATTCCGGGAACGGTGCGGATGGGGCGCGCGATCCGCTGGCGTTCGCGCCGTCAGCGCACGAGCTGGTTGATCTCGATGATCGGCAGCAGCACGGCGAGCACGATCAGCAGCACGACCACGCCCATCACCAGGATCAGCATCGGTTCGAGCAGGCTGGTCAGCATCATCGCGCGGCGCTCGGTTTCCTGCGACAGCGTCTCGGCGGTGCGATCGAGCATCTGCGGCAGGTCGCCGGTCGCCTCGCCGCTGGCGATCATGTGGATCATCATCGGCGGGAACTGCTTGCCGGCCCCCAGCGCCCGTGACAGCGCCGATCCCTCGCGCACCCGCGCGATCGAGTCGGCGACGTTCGCGCGCAGCGCGACATTGCTCAGCGTCTGCGCGCCGGCCTCGAGCGCGCGGATCAGCGGCACGCCGCTGTTGCCCAGGATCGCCAGCGTCGACGCGAAGCGCGCGGTGTTCATGCCGCGGATCAGCCGCCCGAACAACGGCATCGTCAGCATCCGCTCGTGCACGGCGAGCTTGACCGTCGGCGAGCGCAGCGCCAGCCGGAAACCGACGATCGCCGCGATGATCGCGCCCAGCAGCCACCAGCCCCAGGCGCGCAGGAAGTCCGACACGGTGATCAGCGCGACGGTCAGGAACGGCAACTTCTGCTTGGTCTGCGCGAACACGCCGACCACCTGCGGCACGACGTAGGTCAGCAGCGCGACGATGACCCCGATCGCCACCACGGTCACGATCGCCGGGTAAGTGAACGCCATCATGATCCGCTGAGACAACGCGGTCCGCGATTCGACGTAGTCGGCCAGCCGGTTCATCACCCGCGCCAGGTCGCCCGACTGCTCGCCCGCGCCGACCAGCGCCCGATAGACCTCCGGAAAATCGCGCGGATACTTGGACAGCGCCTGCGCGAAGGTCTGGCCCGAGATCACGTCGCTGCGCACCGCCGCGAAGCGCTCGCGCACCAGCGAGCGCTCGGCCTGGTCGATGACCGCGCCGAGCGCGCGCTCCAAAGGCAGTCGCGCCGACAGCAGCGCCGCGAGCTGGCGCGTGCACAGCGCCAGCTCCGGCACGCGCATGCGCCCGCCGATCGAACGTCTGGCGCCGGCCGACGCCTCCTGCAGCGTGCTGACCTCCAGCGGCGTCAGCCCCCGATCGCGCAGGATGCTGCGCGCGTGACGCGGCGAGTCGGCGTCGACGACGCCCTTCTCGACGGCGCCCGACGCGCGCGCGGCTTCGAATCGGTAGGCGGGCATTGGAAACCCTCTTTCAGTCCCGCGTGACGCGGATCACTTCGTCGAGCGAGGTGACGCCCGACTTGACCCAGCGCTGGCCGTCTTCGCGCATCGTCTGCATGCCCTCTCGCCGCGCCGTCTCGCGGATCTCGCTCTCGGGCGCGCTGCGATGGATCCGCGTGCGCACGTCGTCGCTGACGGTGAACAGCTCGTAGATGCCGCTGCGCCCGTGAAAACCCGTCTTGTTGCACGCCAGGCAGCCGACCGGACGATAGCCGCCGCTGAGCGGATCGGGCTGCTTGCACTGCTGGCACAGCTTGCGCACCAGCCGCTGGCCGACCACGCCCAGCAGCGTCGACGCGAGCAGGAAGGGCTCGATGCCCATGTCGATCAGGCGCGTGACGGCCGACACCGCGTCGTTCGTGTGCAGCGTGGCCAGCACCAGGTGGCCGGTCAGCGAAGCCTGCACGGCGATCTGCGCGGTCTCGAGGTCGCGGATCTCGCCGATCATGATCACGTCCGGATCCTGGCGCAGGATCGAGCGCAGCGCCTTGGCGAACGTCATGTCGATCTTGGCGTTGACCTGCGTCTGGCCGATGCCGTCCAGGTCGTACTCGATCGGATCCTCGACGGTCAGCACGTTGGTCGTCGTCGCATCGATCCGGCCCATCGCCGCATACAGCGTCGTGGTCTTGCCCGAGCCGGTCGGGCCGGTCACCAGCACGATGCCGTGCGGCTGGTGGATCAGGCTGTCGAAGGTCACCAGCGCCTGCGCGCTCATGCCGAGCTTGCCCAGGTCGAGCCGGCCCGCCTCCTTGTCGAGCAGGCGCAATACCGCGCGCTCGCCGTGACCGGTCGGCAGCGTCGAGACCCGCACGTCGATCGGCCGGCCGCCGATCCGCAGCGCGATCCGCCCGTCCTGCGGCAGGCGCTTCTCGGCGATGTCGAGCTGCGCGAGGATCTTGATCCGCGAGATCAGCGCCGCGTGCAGCTCGCGCCGCGGCCGGACGACGTCGCGCAGCGTGCCGTCGACGCGAAAGCGCACGATCGAATAGGTCTCGAACGGCTCGATGTGGATGTCGGACGCGCCGTCGCGGCTGGCCTGCGTCAGCAGCGCGTTGATCATCCGGATGATCGGCGCGTCGTCCTCGGTCTCGAGCAGGTCCTCGATCTTCGGGATGTCCTGCATCAGGCGCGACAGGTCCAGGTCGCCGGCGACCTCGTCGGCGACCGAGGCCGCCGACCCCTCCTGCTGCGAATACGCCTGCGAGATCGCCGTCGCCAGCTCGTCGTCGGGCTTGACCACGGTGACGAGCCGGTACGGCAGCGAGCGGGTCAGCTCGGCCAGCGCGTGCAGCGGCGTCGCGCTGCCGATCCAGACCTCGATCGCTTCTTCGGAGGCCGCGCGCACCAGCACCTTGTGCGTGCGCGCGAAGCCGTAAGGGACGTAGCGGGCGGGCGATACCGTGGACATCGTCGGGCTGCTCGCGCGGATCAGTTCGGGCTGATCGTCGGACCGGCGGGCTGCGCGCGCGGATCGCGATCGACCGGGACCAGGCCCTCGCCGGGCGCCGGCTGGATCATCGTCGGCAGCGACCGGGTGATCGGCGCCGGCGCCTGCGTTTGCGCCTGTGCCGCCGACCTGCTGGCGCGCGCGTCGATCATGTCGTCGGCCTGCGCGCCGCTCGCGCCGGACGCGGCCGTCGGCGGCACGACCGGGAAGGTCCCCGGACCGGCCGGCGCCGCACCGGGCGCGGACGCGCCGGGCGCCGACGGGACGGGCGGAACCTGCTGGGCCGGCGGCGACGGCGACACGGTCGGCGCGGGGATCGTCGGCTGCGGCACCGGCGCACGCGGATCGCCCGGCGGATAGGCATCCGGGTCGGTCCGCGTGTCGGGGATCGGCACCATCATCGGCTCGGCGACACCGCGCGACGGCCCGCTCGGCACGCCGCCGGCCGGCGGCAGCACCGGCGACTGGTACTCGGGCAGCGCCCAGTGCGCGGGCAGCCGCGTATCGGCCTGGAGCTGGCGGATGTAGTCGTAGCGATCGGTCGTCGCGATGCTCGACGACTCGGTGTCGCGCAGCACGCGCGGGCGCAGGAAGACCATCAGGTTGGTCTTCGTGTGCTTGCGATTGTCGTACCGGAACAGTTGCCCGATCAGCGGCAGGTTGCCCAGCCCCGGCACCTTCTGCTCGCCGCCCTCGACGCGGTCCTCGATCAGCCCGCCGAGCACGATCATCTGCCCGTCGTCGACGAGCACGTTCGATTCGATCGCGCGGCGGTTCGTGATCAGCCCGGCGGACAGCGACGTGTCCGAGACGCTCGACACCTCCTGGAAGATCGTCAGCTTGACGGCGCCGGCCTCGGACACCTGCGGTCGCACGCGCAGCACGGTGCCGACGTCCTTGCGCTCGATCGTCTGGAACGGGTTGACGGTGCCGGTGGTCGTGGCCGTCGTCGCGTACTGCCCGGTGATGAACGGCACGTTCTGGCCGATGATGATCCGCGCCTCTTCGTTGTCCAGCGTCAGCAGGTTGGGCGTCGCCAGGATGTTGGCGCCGGCATTGGTCTCGAGCGCGCTGGCCAGCAGGCCCAGGTTCAGGATCTGCGTGCCGCCGATCGTCACCGCGCCGTTGATGATGCCCAGGTTCAGGCCGGTGCCGACGTTGGTCAGGTTGTTGGTCGCGCTGGTGATGATGTTGCCGACGCCAGTGGAACCGTTGAAGTTGGTGCCGCCGATCACGCGCTTGGTCTGGTCGA
>JASGFT010000104.1:0-17709 GCA_047605425.1 Burkholderiaceae bacterium
CTCACCGGCGCCGCCATCGACGGCATCGCCGATGCCGACCTGCCTCCGGTCGCGCTGCGCACCGACGTATTCGCGCGCGCCAACCCCGAACACAAGCTGCGCATCGTGCGCGCGCTGCAGTCGCGCGGCGCCATCGTGGCGATGACCGGCGACGGCGTCAACGACGCGCCTTCGCTCAAGCAGGCCGACGTCGGCATCGCCATGGGCAGGAAAGGCACCGAGGCCGCCAAGGAAGCCTCGCAAATGGTCCTGGTCGACGACAATTTCGCGTCCATCGTCGCCGCGGTCCACGAGGGCCGCACGGTCTACGACAACATCCGCAAGGTCATAGGCTGGACGCTTCCTTCCAATGGCGGCGAGGTGCTGAGCGTCATCGTCGCCGTGCTGTTCGCCCTGCCGCTGCCCATGCTTGCCGTGCACATCCTGTGGATCAACCTGGTCACCACCGTGACGCTGGGCATGGTGCTCGCGTTCGAGCCGCCCGAACCGGGCGTCATGCGGCGTCCGCCGCGCCGGCGCGACGAAGCGCTGGCCTCGGGCTTCCTGCTGTGGCGCATCGTGTTCGTGTCGGTGCTGTTCATGCTTGGCACGTTCGCGGTGTTCGAATACGCCATGCAGCGCGGCCTGGGCGAGGACGGCGCGCGCACCATGGTGGTCAATCTCATCGTCGTGATGGAGATCTTCTACCTGTTCAACGTGCGCTACCTGCACATGACCTCGTTCAGCCTGCGCGGCGCCGCCGGCACGCCGGCCGTGCTGGCCGCGATCGCCGTCGTCGTCGTCGCGCAGGCCGCGTTCACGTACCTGCCGTTCATGCACCGGCTGTTCGACAGCCGGCCGGTCGGCGCCGTCGAGATCGCCGTGATGATCGGCATCGGGCTGGCGATCATGATCGTGCTGGAGATCGAAAAAGGCATCCTGCGCCGCCTGCAGGTCTTCGACGAACTGCGTCGCTGAGTCTTGCCGCGCTGGGGGCTGAGACCAGAGACCAGAGACCAGAGACCAGAGCCGGGAGCCGGGCCGAGCCGAGCCGAGCCGGGCCGAGCCGAGCCGAGCCGAGCCGAGCCGAGCCGAGCCGAGCCGAGCCGAGCTGCGCCAAGAGCTGCGCCAAGAGCTGCGCCGAGAGCTGCGCCGAGAGCTGCGCGGCCCTCGGCCCGCAGCGTTCAGGCCTCGGCCGCCAGCCGCCGGGCCACCGCGTCCAGCGTCGCCGCTTCGATGTCGTCGATCTCGATCGGCCGCACCTGCGCCCGCGCATAGTGCCTGGCGGACGTACGCTGATAAGTCGGGTCGTAGTGGTCGCGCATCAGCCGCTCGAACAGCACGAGCACCTGCCCCGAGTCGGCCAGCGCTTTCCATTCATCGAAGGTCTGGTGTCCGACCAGCGGCACCAGATATTGCAGCCGGTCGATCAGCGAGGCCGGGTCGTCGACGAAGTGACCGAAATCCTCGACCCAGACGCGCACGCGCTCGGGCATCGGCAGCGACAGCGAGTAGAACACCGGCGCCGCGTGCATGCTCTCGTACAGCTCCAGCGGCAGTTGCAGCGAGCCGATCTTCTTGGATTCGGCCTCGACCCACACCGGGCGGCGGGGATCGAAGCGGCGCAGCGTCGCCAGCAGCAGCGAATCGAACAGCTTCTGCCCGGGCTGCGCGACGCCGGGTACCGCGCCGATCAGGCTGCCCCGATGCGAGGCGAGTCCTTCGAGATCCAGCACCTGTTCGCCGGCGCGCGCCAGCGCCTGCAGCAGGCGCGTCTTGCCGCAGCCGGTCGGGCCGCCGAGCACGCGATAGCCGAGCGCCGGCGCATGACGGGCCAGCCCGTCACGGACCCATTTGCGGTACCGCTTCCAGCCGCCGGGCAGCACGTCGGTGCGAAAGCCGATCGTGCGCAGCGCATCGGCCCATAGCCGGCTGCGCTTGCCGCCGCGAAAGCAGTAGACGAGGATCCGCGCGTCCGGCCCCAGGTGATTGAGCTGCGTATCGATCGCGTCGGCCATGTTGCGCAGCGAGTCGGCGACGCCGCGCAGGTACGCGCGGTGCCGGTCCTGCTTGTACATCGTGCCGACCACCGCGTACTGCTCGCTGTCGACGACGGGCAGGTTCAGTGCCTCGGGGATGTGGTCATCGGCGAACTCGCGCGGACTGCGCGCGTCGATGACCACGTCGTAGCTGCCGAACTCCTGGATGTCCAGTTCGCTCGGATGCGGAGTGCCGCTCGGCGTATCGGCCGGAGGGCGCGGGGAAGGGGCGTTCGTCATGGTTTGGAAAGGCGTCGCGGGCGCTGGGCGATCCGAGAAGCTACAACAAATCGCCGGACGCGCGGGTCACGCATCGACCGCGCCGTCCGTTCCGCAAGGGTCGATCCGGGCCGCCGAAACGATCCGGATGATGCGCCGATGCGCGAGCGATCGACGCTGTTGTATCCGCGCATTTTCGATATTGAACGCCCAAACACAACGAGTTGCGACTGCTGCCGCATGATTGTCCGGTTATCATGCGAAATGTGTAGCTTTTTGTAACACTCTGGACACATGGTGCAGCATCCCCTGGCGGGACGGATCCGGCGGACGTTGCGAACGCTGAGCCATCAGCGCCGCCATCTGCCGGGCCTGACGCTTCCGTGGCTGGTGCTGACGGTCGTCGGTGTTCCGCTGTTGTTCATCGAGACCGAGAAAGCGATGCAGCGGGCCACGCTGGGCGCGCGCGACACCGTTCGCGAGGAGGTTCGCCAGGTGCTCGTGCGTACGCTGGACCTGCTGCGCCACGACGTGATCTTCCTGGCCGAGATGCCGGGCGCGGTGCGGCTCGACGACGTTTCGCCCGGCTCGGCCGCGACGCGGCTGTTCGAGAGCTTCGTCCGCAGCGATCGCTACTACGACAAGGTCCGCTGGATCGACGCGTCGGGCCGCGAGCGCTTGCGGATCGAACAGCGCGACGGCCGGGTCGTCGTGACGCCGGCGGCGGCGCTGCAGGACCGGCGCGACAGCCCGTTCTTTCGCGAGACCGCCGGTCTGCCCAAGGGAGTCGTCTACTTCTCGGCGATCGACCTGAACTTCGAGCCCGACCGCGCCGAACAGCCGGCCCGGCCGATGCTGCGCGCCGCTGCGCCGGTGTTCGACGCCAAGGGCCGCCGCGGCATCGTCATCATCGACTACTGCGCGACCTCGCTGATGGATCGCCTGCAGAGGCTGGCCGACGGCCACGAATTCAGCATCTATCTGCTCAACGACCAGGGCTACTGGCTGCGAGGCCCCGATCCGGCCGCCGATTGGGCCTGGCAGCGCGATGCGCCGCAGTTCGCGGCCAGTCGCACGCATCCGGCGCTGTGGCAGGCCGTCAGCGCGTCGGACAGCGGCGTCCTGCGCGACGCCCGCGGCGAATGGGCGTTCGACCGGCTGACGCCGCTGTGGCACACCGGCGACCCCGAGCGCTCGACGCTGGTCGATCAGCAACTCGGCCTGCACGTGCTCGTGCACGCGCCGCGCGAGAGCCTGAAGGACGTGGGCTGGCGGATCCGCATCGCCGTCGGCACCGTGGCCTTCCTGCTGATCGCCGGGGGCTCGGTCTTCGTCTGGCGATTGGCCAGCAGCCTGGAAACCTCGGCGCAGCGCGCGCGCGAGCTCGAGCGCCTGAACCGGGCGCTGATCGATGCTGGGCGCAACCTGGATGCGATGCGGACCGAACTGGCGCGGGTCGCGCGCCTGTCGTCGCTGGGGCAGATGGTGGCCGGGGTCGCGCACGAGATGCATTCGCCGCTGGACAGCGTCGCCCGCGCCGTCGGCAACGCCCGGCAGCACCTGGCCGACCTGTCCCGGCACGTGGACGCGCGCACGCGCGACGCCGAGTTCGAGCGCCTGGCCGGACAAGGTCGCGACGCGCTGCAACAGGCCGACGAGCAGCTGCGGCGCGCCAGCGGCATCATCCAGCGCTTCCAGCAGGTCGCGATCGACCGCACGACGCTGGAGCGGCGGCGCTTCGATCTCGCGCAGATCGTCGCCGAGGCCGACCCGCTGCTGTCGCACGCGGCGCCCGGGCAGCCGGTGACCGTTCGCCTGGACCTGGCGCGCGGCATCGAAATGGATGGCTATCCGGGGCCGCTCGCGCAGGTCGTATCGAACCTGCTGAACAACGCGATCACCCATGGCTTCGAGCCGGGCCGCAGCGGTCTGGTCACGGTCAGCGCGCGATCGGCTGGCCCGGACGAGGCGGTGATCTTCGTGCGCGACAACGGCAAGGGCATCGCGCAGGCGGATTTGTCGCGCGTGTTCGAACCGTTCTACACGACGACCCGCGGCCAGGGCAGCACGGGCCTGGGGCTGCACATCGTCCATCAATCGATCACCGAGGTGCTCGGCGGCTCGATCTGGATCGAGAGCACCGCGCTGGCCGACCGTCCCGGCGCGCTGCATCACGGCACGACGGTCACCGTACGCCTGCCCCGCGTCGCGCCGCCGATCGATGCGCGGGTCGCGCCGGCGTCCGCCGACGGCATGCAGCGCGCCGAAATCTGAGCGACCGGCGACCGGCGACCGGCGACCGGCAATCGGCAATCGGCAATCGGCAATCGGCAATCGGCAATCGGCAATCGGCAATCGGCAATCGGCGCGGCCATTGCCCATCCGCCGGCCGTTCACGATCCGTCGGCCGCTTGCGATCCGTCGGCGCCCGGCATGCCGTCCCGGATCCGGCGCGAGAAGTCCGGCGCGCGGTCGGCCGCCCTGGCCCGCTCGGTGATCCGTCCCCGCGCGCGCAAGGTTCGCAGATCGACGCCGGGCACCAGCGCGCCGACCTCGGACAGATACTCGGGCAGGTAGCCCGACGCCAGCAGCCGCCAGTCCAGCGGCAGCCCGCCGACGATCCGCGACGCCATCTGGTACACGATCGTCGTGCAGTTGGCGAACAAGGTGTCGTAGAACCGCGGGCGCCGCCGCAGTTCGGCGGCCTGCTCGACATAAGCGACGAACAGCGAGCGCATCGCGTCGCGCGGCATCCTTATCCGGTACAGGTAGACGTCCTCGCCGCGCACGTTCGTGCGCACGCGCAGGATGTCGCGTTCGTCGGCCGCGACCAGGCCCAGCTCGTAGCGCTTGAAGAACCCGGCGATCGCCGAGAACTGCTCGCCGCGTTCCTTGCGGATCTCGATCGAGAACGTCAGGTACTCGGTGCCGCCGCGGCCGTCGTCGAAGCCGAACGACACCAGCGTGTGCGCGATCGCCGGGCCCATCCAGTACGACAGCGCGGCGTCGACGGTCCGCAGCCTGTCCAGGTCATAAGTGCGGGTCCGCCAGCGCTCGGTGAAGTCGTCGTCCGAGCGCCAGTCGAAGTCGCGGACGTTGCCGAGCGTCACCTTCGATCCGTCGACGCGGCCGTCGAGGTGGCGGGCGACGTCGGGCGCCCAGTCGCGCTCGTCGGACGGGCGGATCATCAGCCAGCCGATCAGCAGCGCGACGAAGGCCAGCCCATAAGCGATCCGCCACCGCCGTGATCCGGGCGTGGCGGGTGCGGCGGGTGAGCCGGGCGATCCGGGTGCGGCGGATGAGCCGGGTGATCCAGGTGATCCAGGTGATCCAGGTGATCCAGGTGATCCAGGTGATCCAGGTGATCCAGGTGATCCGGGCGCGCCGGTCGGCCGGTGCCACGGTTCGATCACGGCCGTCATCGCCAGTCCGCTCCACAGCGCCGCCGCCGCGCCCGCGGCCCAGGGTCCGCCGGAGACCTGGAACCACAGCGCGAACGCGCCCCAGACGGCGCTCAGGATGATCGGCAGCGTCAGTGCGACGCGGGCGGCGGGTTGCAGGATTCGGCGAATGGACATTCGGAGACGATGCGGATGCGGCGATCGGTCCGTGCATTGTGCGCCGTCGACGAGGGCGCGATCCTCGGGTGTCGAGGTACCGGGCTGGCATCGACTCGGCATCGGGGTCAGAATCTCCGAAGGACAGCCTTCAACGAAGAGCCCCGCCATGCTGAAGATCCTGAGTTGGAACATCCAGTACGGCACCGGTGTCGACGGCCGCGTCGACCTGCCGCGCATCCGCGACCACATCCTCGCGCTCGGCGATCCCGACGTGATCTGCCTGCAGGAAGTGTCGGCCGGCTTCGACGGGATCGACGCCGGTGCGGATCAGGTCGCCCAGTTGACCGAGCTGTTCCCCGGCTATCGCGTGACCGCGCCGCCGGCGCTCGAATGGTGGGACGGCGATCGCTGCCAGCGATTCGGCAACGCGCTGCTGACCCGGCTGCCGCTGCTCGAGCGGCAGGTCCACTCGCTGCCGCGGCCCGCCGACGCCAGCACCTGCCACATGCAGCGGCAACTGCTCGAGGTCGTCGTCGCCACCGGCCTCGGCCCGCTGCGCGTTTGCACCACGCACCTCGAGTATTACTCGCGCGGCCAGCGCGAGGCCCAGGTCCAGCGGCTGCGCGAGCTCGAGGCGCAATGGGCCGCCGCGCGAAGCGCGCCGCCCAAGGCGCTGCGCGCCGGCATCTTCGGGCCGCGACCGATACCGGTCGGCACCGTGCTGTGCGGGGATTTCAACCTGCCGGTCGAAGAGCCGACCTATGCGGCGATCCAGCAGCCGCTGGGCGAAGGCCGCCTCGTCGATGCCTGGTCCGTCGTCGGCCGCGGCCAGCCGCACGCGCCGACGTTTCGCGTCCACGATGGTCGGCGCCGGTCCGACGGCGGGTTCGCTTGCGACTTCTTCTTCGTCTCGGAGCATCTCGCGCCGCGGGTCGTCGCGCTGCGGACCGACGTCGAGACGAAGCTGTCGGATCACCAGCCTTTGCTGCTGACGCTGGCGACCGAAGCCCCTTCGCGCCGAGCGGGAAACTGAAGGGAAATCCGAAGCGGCGCGCTCCGGATCGGCCGGACCCGCGCGCCGGGCATACGGTTTAGAATCGCGCGTTCACAGCAGGAGCTCGCGATGCGTCAGACCGTCAACTTCAGCGCCGGCCCGGCGGCGCTGCCCGAGGAAGTCCTCCAGCAGGCCGCCAACGAAATGCTCGACTGGCACGGCAGCGGCATGTCGGTGATGGAGATGAGCCACCGCGGCCCCGAGTACATGAGCATCCAGGCCCAGGCCGAGGCCGACCTGCGCGAGCTGATGGGCATCCCGTCGAACTACAAGGTGTTGTTCCAGCAGGGCGGCGCGACGCTGCAGTTCTACATGATTCCGCTGAACCTGCTGCGCGGCAAGGCGTCGATCGATTTCGTCAACACCGGCGAGTGGTCGAAGAAGGCGATCAAGGAGGCCAAGGGCCTGGCCAAGGTCAACATCGCCGCCAGCAGCGAGGATCGCAAGTTCAGCTACATCCCCGCCCAGGCCGACTGGCGGCTCGACCGCGACGCCGCCTACGTGCACGTGTGCATGAACGAGACGATCGGCGGCGTCGAATACCACTGGGTACCCGAGACCGGCGACGTGCCGCTGGTCGGCGACCTGTCGTCGACCTTCCTGTCGAGCCGGCTCGACGTCGGCCGCTTCGGCCTGCTGTACGGCGGCGCGCAGAAGAACATCGGGCCGGCGGGCCTGACGATCGTCATCGTTCGCGACGACCTGGTCGGCCACGCGCCGGCCGGCACCTCGCCGATGCTCGACTACAAGGTGCAGGTCGACAACGACTCGATGCTGAACACGCCGCCGACGTTCTCGGTCTACCTGGCCGGGCTGGTGTTCCAGTGGCTCAAGCGCCAGGGCGGCATCGCCGCGATCGAGGAGCGCAACGTCGCCAAGGCCCGGCTGCTGTACGACTACATCGATTCGACCGATTTCTACGCGAACCCGGTCGCGGTGCCCGACCGTTCGCGGATGAACGTGCCGTTCACGCTGCGCGACGCGTCGCTCGATGCCGCGTTCCTCAAAGGCGCCGAAGAACGGCGCATGGTGCAGTTGAAGGGCCATCGCTCGGTCGGCGGCATGCGCGCGTCGATCTACAACGCGACGCCGATCGAAGGCGTGCAGCGGCTGGTCGACTACATGCGCGAATTCGAGAAGCGGCACGGCTGATTCGGGAGACATCGATGACGACCCCACCCTGGCAGGTGCTGGTGCTCAACCAGATCTCGCCGTCCGGCCTGGAGCGGCTGCCGGCTCCCGACTATGCGCTGCATCGTGATGCCGAAGGGCGCGGCCGCCTGGCCGTCGAGCCCGACGCGATCCTGTTGCGCTCGGCCGATCTGCATCGGTATCCGATCGGCCCCAGCGTCAAGGCGATCGCCCGCGCCGGGGCGGGCACCAACAACATTCCCGTCGACGCGATGACCCGGCGCGGCGTGCCGGTGTTCAACGCGCCGGGGGCGAACGCCAACGCGGTCAAGGAACTGGTGCTGGCCGGCATGCTGATGGCGGCGCGGCACCTGCCGGCGGCCCTGCGCTTCGTCGAGGGGCTGGACACCGCGGTGCCGGATCTGGACAAGATCGTCGAGGACGGCAAGAAGCGCTTCGCCGGCTCGGAGCTGGCCGGCCAGACGCTCGGCATCGTCGGGCTGGGCCGCATCGGCTGCCAGGTCGCCGACGCCGCGCTGGCGCTGGGCATGCAGGTCATCGGCTACGACCCCGACATCACCGTCGACGCCGCCTGGAGCCTGTCGTCGCAGGTGCGGCGCGCGACCACGCTCGACGAGCTGCTGCGCTCGTCGAACTTCGTGACGCTGCACGTGCCGCTCGTCGACGCGACGCGCGGACTGGTCGACGCGCGCCGGCTGGCCGTGATACCGGACGGGGCGGTGCTGCTGAACTTCTCGCGCGAAGGCGTCGTCGACGACGCGGCCGTGCTCGCGGCGCTCGAGACGCGCAAGCTCGGCCGTTATGTCTGCGATTTTCCATCGGCCGCGCTGCACGCCCGCGACGGCGTCATCGCGCTGCCGCACCTGGGCGCGTCGACGCGCGAGGCCGAGGACAACTGCGCGCGGATGGTCGCCGACCAGTTGCGCGACTATCTCGAGCACGGCAACGTGCGCAACGCCGTCAACTTCCCGCAGGCGCAGATGCCGCGCGGCACGCGCTGGCGGCTGGCGATCGCCAACGCCAACGTGCCGAACATGCTGGGCCAGTTGTCGACGGCGATCGCGCAGGCCGGCCTGAACATCCACGACATGCTGAACAAGTCGCGAGGGGATCTGGCGTACACGATCGTCGACGTCGACAGCGAGGTGCCCGATGGCGCGATCGACGCGATGCGCGCGATCGAAGGGGTGCTGGCGGTGCGGTATCTGCCGACGGCCGGGTCCTTCGAGTCGGAACCCGATTCCTGAAACGCGGTTCGGCGAGGCGCTCGGAGTGGATGCGGGACGACAGCCGGGGAATGCTCGGCGTCAGCTCTCGATCGGGATCTTCGCCATCTCGATCGCCTGGCGCCACGCCACCGCCTGTTCCCGCAGGAAGGCGGCGAACTCCTCGGGCGTGCAGGCGTGCGTCGGCAGGCCCAGCTTGTCGAGGCTGGCCTTGATCTCCGGATGATTCATCGCCGCGCCCAGTTCCTTCGACAGCCGATCGATGATCGGCGCCGGGGTCTTGGCCGGCACGAAGAAGCCGCCCCATAGCGACATCTTCATAAGCGGCAGTCCGCATTCCTCGATCGTCGGCACCTCGGGCAGTACCGGGCTGCGCTGCGGCAGCAGTACGCACATCGGCCGGACCTTACCGTCCTTCATGATCTGCGGCAGTATCGCCGGACTGACGATCATCAACTGGATGCGGCCGGCGATCAGGTCGACCGCCGCCTGCGATTCGCCTTTGTACGGCACGTGCACCATCTCGGTCTTCGAGTCGAGCATCAACTGCGCCATGCCGACGATGCCGCTGCTGTGGCCGCTGCCGTACGAGTACTTGCCGGGGTTCGCCCGCACGTGGTCGAGCACTTCCTTCAGCGTGTTGCCGGGAACGCTCTCGTGGACGCCGACGAAGAAGGTGTACGACACGAATCGCGTCAGCGGCGCGAATTCGCTCAGCGAATAGCCGGGGTTGCGGCGCACGATCGGCACATAGGAAAACGCCGAGGCCGTCGCGTAGTAGATCGTGTGGCCGTCCGGCGCCGCTCGCGCGACCTCCTGCGAAGCGATCATGCCGTCGGCGCCGGGCCGATTGTCGATGACCACCGTCTGGCCGAGCGTGGCGGACAGCCGCTGGCCCAACTGGCGCGCCGCCAGATCGGACGCGCCGCCCGCCGGGAATGGCAGCACCATCCGGATCGGCTGCGAAGGGAACCCGGCCTGTGCGAGCGCGGTGCCGGGCAGGCTCGCGTGCAGCGCCGCGCCGGCGCCGGCCAGCATCAGCGCGCGGCGTCGCGAGAAACGAACGTCATTCATCGGCCTATCTCCTGCTTCGGTGGATCTCGACGAGGCGCGGGCCCCTGCCGGGACCTCTTCGAGACCGAATGATCGCCGCATGGGTGAATGGCGCACAAGACGAATGCCACGATAAGCGCCGAATCGCGGGTTATCCCGATTTCCGTACCGTAGCCGGTTTCATCCGAGTGAAACGGGCAAGGATGTCACGATTCTCGACAATGTCCGCCACGGCCGTCGCGCGGCACGACTCGCGCCTCGCTGCACACCGCGAGCGATCATCTCGCGCCTGATCTCGGCCGAGCCGACATGAACTCCGTTCGGACGCGTCGCCGCCGCCGCTGCCGGCCGCCGGACGTGCGGTACTCACCGAGATATATCGCGCGTATCATGATCGTGGAACCCGCCCGGTCTTGCCGAGTCCCGTCGGCCGGCCGCGGCGATGCGTTCGAACCGATTCGAACGGCGGCCCGACCGCCAACACGGAGACCCGCATGAACCTCGCAGATATCAGCTCGCTGGGCGTCAGCAGCCCGTTCAAGTCGCGTTACGACAACCTGATCGGCGGCAAGTGGGTGCCCCCGGTCGGCGGCCAGTACTTCGAGAACATCAGCCCGGTCATCGGCCGGCCGTTCTGCGAGGTAGCCCGCTCGGGCGCCGCCGACATCGAGCTCGCGCTGGACGCCGCCCACGCGGCGCGCGACGCCTGGGGCCGCACGCCGCCGGCCGAGCGCGCGGCGCTGCTGCTGAAGATCGCCGACCGGATGGAGGACAACCTGGCCACGCTCGCGCTGGCCGAGACGATCGACAACGGCAAGCCGATCCGCGAGAGCACGGCCGCCGACATCCCGCTGGCGATCGACCACTTCCGTTATTTCGCCGGCTGCGTGCGCGCGCAGGAGGGCTCGCTGAGCCAGATCGACGACACGACGGTCGCCTATCACTTCCACGAGCCGCTCGGCGTCGTCGGCCAGATCATCCCGTGGAACTTCCCGATCCTGATGGCGGTCTGGAAGCTCGCCCCGGCGCTGGCGGCCGGCAACTGCGTCGTGCTCAAACCGGCCGAGCAGACGCCGGCGTCGATCATGGTGCTGATGGAGATGATCCAGGACCTGCTGCCGCCGGGCGTCGTCAACGTCGTCAACGGCTTCGGGCTCGAGGCCGGCAAGCCGCTGGCGTCCAGCCACCGGATCGCCAAGATCGCGTTCACCGGCGAGACGACGACCGGGCGCCTGATCATGCAGTACGCATCGCAGAACCTGATCCCGGTCACGCTCGAGCTCGGCGGCAAGTCGCCGAACATCTTTTTCGAGGACGTCGCCAGCGCCGACGACGCGTTCTTCGACAAGGCGCTCGAAGGCTTCACGATGTTCGCGCTGAACCAGGGCGAGGTCTGCACCTGCCCGTCGCGCGCGCTGATTCACGAGTCGATCTACGACCGCTTCATGGAACGGGCGCTGCAGCGCGTCGCCGCGATCAAGCAGGGCAATCCGCTCGATCCGGAGACGATGGTCGGCGCGCAGGCCTCGAACGAACAGCTCGAGAAGATCCTGTCGTACCTGGACATCGGCCGCCAGGAGGGCGCCAAGGTGCTGGCCGGCGGCGAGCGCGCGACGCTGGACGGCGATCTGGCCGCCGGCTACTACGTGAAGCCCACGGTGTTCCAGGGCCACAACAAGATGCGGATCTTCCAGGAGGAGATCTTCGGGCCGGTCGTGTCGGTGGCGACGTTCAAGGACGCCGACGAGGCGCTGGCGCTGGCCAACGACACCTTGTACGGACTGGGTTCGGCCGTCTGGACGCGCGACATCAATCGCGCTTACCGCTTCGGACGCGAGATCAAGGCCGGCCGGGTCTGGACCAACTGCTACCACCTGTACCCGGCGCACGCGGCCTTCGGCGGCTACAAGCAATCGGGCATTGGTCGCGAGACGCACCGGATGATGCTCGATCACTA
This sequence comes from Burkholderiaceae bacterium, assembly GCA_047605425.1. Lineage (GTDB taxonomy): Bacteria > Pseudomonadota > Gammaproteobacteria > Burkholderiales > Burkholderiaceae_E > JAKPAM01. Next base: position 12,240 of record JASGFT010000104.1, read on the forward strand.
CCAGCAGACGAAGAACATGCTGGTCAGCTACAGCCCCGACAAGCTCGGCTTCTTCTGATAGAGAGCCGATGCGATGAGCGACGCCCCGTCACGAGTCAGCGCGACGCCGGCGACGATGGCGTTGCTCGAGCGGCTGATCGCCAAGCACGGTCCGCTGCTGTTCCACCAGTCCGGCGGCTGCTGCGACGGCAGCGCGCCGATGTGCTATCCGCGCGGCGATTTCATCGTCGGCGACCGCGACGTGCGGCTGGGTTTTCTCGGCGAGACGCCGTTCTACATCGGCGCCGACCAGTTCGCTTACTGGGAGCACACGCACCTGATCATCGACGTCGTCGACGGGCGCGGCGGCATGTTCTCGGTCGAAGGGCCAGAGGGCAAGCGCTTCCTGACGCGCTCGCGGCTGTACTCGGACGACGAATGGGCCGAGCTGTCGAAGCAGCCGCTGCATCGCGGCGCTTAGACCCGCTGGGCGTCGCCCCGTTCGCACCTGGCGACGCCGGCCATGACAGGCCTGCCAGAGGGGGGCAGATCGTGCGCCGCGAGTCGCCGCCTACGCCTCCTCGGTCAGCAACGCGTCATCGGGCCCGATGTGCGCCGGCGAACGCCAGGAAGCGTCTCTCATCGACCGGTGGACAAGGCCATCGACGCCGAGCATTTGTGCGAACAACGCCATGCGGATAGGGATTCCATTGTCGGTCTGCCTGAAGATCGCGAGTCTCGGATCGGTGTTCAGTTCGGTACTCAAGTCGAACGATCCGGCTCGGCTGTCTCGCGGCAGCGGATGCATCAGGACGGTGTCCGATTTGCCCGTCGCATCGAGAATCGAGCGATTGACTTCGAAACTGCTGTCATAACCGTCCACCGACTCATCGGTGAATCGCTCTTTTTGAATGCGCGTCGCATACAGCACATCCGCACCGCGCACTGCGGTCCGAAGCGAGTTGCTTTGCTCGATGACGTGTCCGCCGCTGGAGGCGGCATCGATCAGATCCTGCGGCATCTCCAGTGAACGAGGGGAGACCAGGCTGATCTTCATCCCGCGGTACAGAGAGAGCAGCTTGAGAAGCGAGTGAACGGTTCGGCCGTACTTCAGGTCGCCCGTCAGAACGACATGCGCCCCGTCCATCAGCTTGCCGATCCTCGAGAACTCGCGCTGAATGGTGTACAGGTCCAGCAGTGCCTGGCTGGGATGCTCCCCAGGTCCATCGCCGCCATTGATCACCGGGATATTGGTCGCGCGTGCGAACTCGGCTACCGACCCTTGCTCCGGATGGCGGATGACCAGTGCATCCACATATCCACTGATGACGCGGCTGGTGTCATAGATGGATTCTCCCTTCGCCATCGATGAGAACGTAAAGCCGGTCGTATCGCACACCGCGCCGCCCAGCCGACAGAACGCGGCGCCAAAGCTCACCCTGGTTCGCGTGCTGGCTTCGAAGAAGAGATTCCCGAGAACGGCGCCCTCGAGAACCCGGGTGACCTTGCGGCGGCGGGCGATGGGCTGCATCACGTCCGCCAGCGCGAACAGCTCCTCGACCGCATCGCGGCTGAACTGGGACACGGACAACAAGTGGGTTGCCCCTGGCCATGCGTCCTGAGGCGATTCGTTCAATAAATGTACGCTATGCGTATCTTTTTTGGTATCGCGGGTGTGCGCAAGTATTTCGGCGACGAAGCGGCGCACGACTTCCGGCATCGCCCTGAACTCGGACGAGTCATCCGGAAGCAACCAAGCATCCAGTGCACGTTTTCGCGCACCGATTCGCTCGGCGAACGCTTCTCTCGTCATGTTCAAGCGGCGCATCGCATCCCGAAGCAAGACTTGTTGTGGTGTGTTCATGCTTTAAATATATACGCATTGCGTACTTTCGGGCAAACTCCCGCCCTGGCGCTAGTACGACATCCCGCAAATATCTTTCTTATAAAAGCAGACCCGTGATGTAAGCTCGGCGCCTCATGGGCAGAGGCCGTCAAGCGCAAGTCGTCAATTTGTCGAAGCCGGAGCGCAACGCGCTCGAAGCGTTGCTGCGCCAGAGCACCGCGACGCAGCGAGACGTTGTGCGAGCTCGGATCGCGCTGATGGCCGACGCGGGCCAAACGACGGTGACGATCGCGGCGTCACTGGGCCTGTCACTGCCCAGCGTGTCGAAGTGGCGCGGCCGTGTGGCCCGCCACGGGCTGGCTGGCCTGCAGGAGGCTCAGCGTCCCGGGCGGCCGCGGCGTATCGGTGAGGCGCAGCGGCTGCAACTGCTGGCTCTGGCCTGCGAGCCGGCCGAAGAGAAAGGCCGGGCCACGCCGACGTTGGACGAGTTGTGCGAGCGGGCGCTCGAGCAAGGCGTGGTCGAGCACGTCAGCCGCAGCCACCTGCAGCGCATCTTGCAAGCCGGTGATGTCCGCCCGCACCGCGTGCGGCAGTGGCTGCACAGCCCGGACCCGCAGTTTCGCGAGAAGGTCAACGCCGTGTGCGAGCTGTACCGCGCCGCGCCCAAGGGTTCGGTGGTGCTGAGCATCGACGAGAAGACCGGCATCCAGGCGATCGAGCGCAAGCATGCGGACCGCGCGCCGCGTCCTGCGCCACGCCAGCCATTGCTCAACGCAGCACTTGCGCCAGCGCACCGAGGCCTTCCTCGCACAGCGCAACGCTTCGCCCAGGCCGTTCCGGTGGACGTTCGCCGGCTTCGAGCTGCAAACTGGTGAACCCAGGAAACCCGCCCGCCATGCCTACACCCCTGGTCCAGGCAAACGCCGCTGAGCTGCAACGCCACCTGGCCGAATCCACCGGTCACACGGCCGCCCACGTGCGGCCCTACGGCAAGCACCTGCTGATCCAGATGCACCGCGACGACATCGTCGATACCGTGGCGCGCTTGACCGAGGTCGCCCGTAACAAGTACACCGCGGCGTTCCGCAGTCATTCCGGCCGCTGGGAGCCGCTGCCTGCTGCGCCGGCCGATCTGAAGCAGGCTGCTGAACTCGTCACCACCCTCCTGGCTCCCTATCTGGAACCATAATAGGAAACCTATTTCCGGGATGTTGTACTAGTTCGCTCGAGAGACCCCGACTCTGACTGGAGCAGTAGGAGTTTGATGAAGCCGTAGGTGTCTATCGAGGAGACTTCCAGACATGAGCCGCCAAACACACGAAAGGAAGAAACCCTATGGACAAGAATCCGGCTTTGACGGAGGCGTACTTACTTGTGATGGCCGAGACCGGAACGGTGGCGACAGCCGCTGCGCGGTCTCCGGTCGGGCAGGTTACACGCTGATCGGCGCGATCGCCCTGCGCAGGATCAAAACGAAATGTCCGGGAACGGTCTTGGCAGCCCCGCGCGCCGTGCCATCACATTTGCTTTCAACTTCGCGGCGTGCACCTCGTTGCGCTTGGCCAGTACCACCGAGGCATTTTCGTCCGCGCCGAGTTCCGACAATTGCTGGTCGGACACCAACGCGGCGTTATACGCGTCCAGGTAGTCGAGGTCCGATTGCTCGCCGGCCTGGGTGGCAGTCTCCTTCGCCGTCGCGGCTGTGGCGCGTGCGGTTCGTAGATCGCCGACCTGCTTGGCCAGGGACTGCACCGAATCGCCGATGGTACTGGCCACGTCGCCAGCCTTCGGCGTCGCGTTCAAGTCCACCGTCGTCAACGTACCGTCGTCGCGCAAGGTAAGCTTGCTGTCGGAGTCAGCGAACGCCTGACCCTTATGGCGAAGTAGATAGACCCGGTTGGGGTTGGGCAACGAACGGATGTCCGAGCCGACACTGGTGTAACCTTTGTCGGTCTTCTGATAGACCTCGACGACGAAACGCTCCCGCACACGAAACGGCACGCCGTCGATCGTATCGGCGTTCGGCTCCAACTCGCTCGTACTGATCATCGCCGAACACCCGGGCAGCGCGACTGCTGTCAGCAGCACGAGCAGGGCTAGCAGTGCTGGCCGGGCTGGCCACGCGATGCTTACCGCAGCTCGCCGAGTCTGATCGTCCGCGTGTCTCATCGCGCTCATTCGCATTTCCCCGGCGAGTCCAGCTGGAAGATATCCGTCGCCCCCGGACGCCGGAGTGTCACGACGAAATCGGGAGCGGACACCCCTTCAGCCAGCAACCAGTCTTTCTGCATCGACGCGGTCAGGCACCGCTGGTCGACCAGCGCGGTCGTCAACGGCATGTTGATCGCGGCCGGGTCCTTGTCCTTCACCGTTTCCGCGGCCTGCGCGCTGGCCATGGCCAACGAGCCCCGCAGGTTGGCGATCTCGGTGCGGATCTTCGACGACTCATCGGCCGGCGAAAGGCGCGGATTGCGGGGGGCTGATATCGTTGCCTTCAGCTGCTTTAGCAGTTCCTTCTCGCGCAGGTACTCGGCTTCCATGTTCAGCGTGATCGCGATGTCGTGCTGGATCCGATCTATCTCTGCGTCGAGGCCGGGAGTTGGCTGGGTCAGCTTGTCGAACAGCTTCTGATCTAGCTCCGCGTCGAGGCCGATCAAGCGCCGTGCTTTCCAGTGTGCGTAGTCGAGATTCACGGCGGAGAACAGGGCTTTGTTGAGTTTGCTCGCCATGGCTAGCGCCTCAACACCGTTGGTCGTCGCATTGGTGGGGGCCAGGGGTTTGGCGCCAGCACCCTTGTCGTCCGGCGCATTGACCGAGAAGATCACCTTGTTATCTGGCTTAGCGATGTCGGAAATTTCCAGCTCATACCGATCAACAATCGCGTTCAGGATTTCGTAGTCCTCGGACTTGGTCTGTGGCAACGCTTCTCCGATCTCACGAGCGAGCAACTTATCGCGGCGATCATCCGGCAACGCGCGCAACGCCACCACGACGCGTAGCGCGCAATCCGAATCGGCTTGCTTGACGCAATCTGCGATCTTGGCGATCACCTTGGTGACCACCAGCGCGCTCGGCCCGGCAAGTGCATACAAGCCGATCTCAGCCGACAACTTCGAGGACAACGCGTCCGATGCTTGCCGCAATGCGACGCGAGCCGCCTCGAGGCAAGTTTTTTCAGATTGATCTCGGTAATACAGCGCTTTCAGCGCCGAGCCCTTTTCCTCGACCGAACCATCGGCCTTCGTCGATCTATAGGGCATATCACGCGACTTGATGGCGCTCGTCTCCTTTCCCGAACAGGATGCTGTTGCATCGAGCACACACTCCAGGGCGTCGACTTGCGTGGTCATCTTCAGGCATCGCAACATCGCAATCACTTCGGCAGGCTGCTTGACTGGCTCGCGAGGTTTCAGGATGTCCGAAAACCTCTTCGGATCGCCAACCCTGCCGCCGGTGACGCGCATGCCCCCACCGGCGGCCGCCAGTTGTCTGACGCCAATGACACCCGAGGCCACGCTCACGAGACCCTTGATCGCAGGTGTCGCTTGATCGACGCGCTTGCCGGAGATCGACGCCAGCGAGCCATTCTCGTCTAGATTCCTTGACTGGAAAGAATTTGCATGAGTTGAGTCAAGTTTTTCTACG
>JASGFT010000105.1:0-17659 GCA_047605425.1 Burkholderiaceae bacterium
CACCGTGATGGAGTAGGGCGTGTCCTGCAGGTCGCGGCCCTGCCACGGGCCGACGTTGGAGACGCGGTCTTCGCGGTAGCCTTCGGCGGCGGTGCCGGTGGCGCCCTGACTGGTGGTGACGGTCACGGCGGGCAGTGTGGCCCCTGCCTGCGAGCCGCTCGCCGAAGCCCCGCCGGCCGGACGCGTCGTGGTATCGGCGGCCTCGTCCTCGGCCAGCGCGGCACCGGGTCCGAGCGCCATGCCTAAGGCGCCTGCCAGCGCGCAGCGGATGGCGCGGGCCAGCAGGCTGGAGCGGAACACCGCGGGTGTGGTGACGGTTCTGCAGGAGGCGATATGAGGCATTTTTCCCTGAGTTGAATGTTTGTAAAAGCAAATGATAATTCATATCATTTGTATTGAAAGTTATCACAGTGTAAAGAGCGTCTCGGCTATGCGACGGCCCGCGCCGGCGCTATCATTCGCCGCAGGCGCGGCCCACGCCTCCCCCCTCCATCGGGAAAGTCATCGCTCTGACCGGGTCGTCTCCATCGGCGAACCGACTGTCCGGGCCGCAAGCGCAAGGAGGGACCGCGAACAGTGCTCGTGACAGGAGGTCGTTCGCGATGAAATCGTCCGTTGCCGTTCTTTCCGCACCCATCCATCATCTGAAGCGCCAGGCGAAGGCGATGGCGCGCGATCAGCGCATTCCGTTGCACGCGGCGCTCGATCGCATGGCCTGGCGCGAGGGCCATGCGAGCTGGAGCCTGCTCGCTTCGCGCTGGGCAGCCGCGAGGCCGGCGGCCAGGATCTTCGAGCGCCTGCATCCGGGCGACCTCGTGCTGCTGGGCGCGCGTCGCGGACAGGGCAAGACGCTGCTGGGCGTCGAACTGATCGTCGAAGCCGCCAGGCGCGGCGGGCGTGGCCGGTTCTTTTCGCTCGAAGAGACCGCCGGCGATTTCATCGCCCATCTGCGGGCCGTCGGTGAAACGGCGTGGCCGGACGGCACGGATCGCATCCGTTTCGACGACTCGGATGACGTCGGCGCGCCTTATGTCATCGATCGGCTGGCGGACGAACCGGCCGGGACGATCGTCGTCATCGATTATCTGCAGATCCTCGATCAGCGACGCGACAAGCCGGATCTGTCGACGCAGGTCGCGGCGCTCAGGGCTTTCGCGAAGGCCCGCGGCCTAATCATCGTCTGCCTGTCGCAGATCGATCGCCGATACGATTCGAGCGCCAAGCCGCTTCCCGATCGGAACGACGTCCGGTTGCCGAATCCGCTGGACCTGGCGTTGTTCGATCGGACCTGCTTCCTGCACGCGGGGCGGTTGCGGCTGGCTTGATTCGGGGAGGGGCCGGAAACCGGTTCTCCGCCGGCTGCATCAACCCGCCGCGTATGGGCGCCAAACGCGCCCCAGTCCGATCGCTATCGCCCTGAATTGGATCCGACTCCACGCAACCCGACACTGACATCCCGGAAGGACGCCAGCGCCGCCTCCAGATGCTCGATGATCTCCTGCTGCAATACCTCCGGCGGCGGTAGGTCGTCCAGATTGTCCAGGCTTTCGTCCTTGAGCCAGAAGATGTCCAGGCTGGCCTTGTCGCGGGCGATCAGGTCCTCGTAGCGGTAGCACCGGAAGATGCCGGTGGGCAGGCGCAGGATCGTGTGCAGGTCGCAGGTCTCGAGCAGCTTGCGCCGGATCTTCTCGCCGGCGCCGCCTTCGAACAGCACGTTGTCGGGCAGCACCACGGCCGCTTTGCCGTCCATCTTCAGCATGCTGACGATGTGCTGCAGGAAGTTCAACTGCTTGTTCGAGGTGGTTTCCCAGAAGTCCTGACGCTCGTAGGTCAGCGCGTCGCGGTCTTCCTCGCCGTCCTCGGTGGTGATGGTCATGCTGCTTTTCTTGCCGAACGGCGGATTGGCGAGCACGTAGTCGGCCTTGATCCGCGGTTCGGCGATCAGCGCATCGGAACGCTCGACCGAGGGTTCTCCTTCCAGTTCGCCGATGTTGTGCAGGAAGAGGTTCATCAGGCACAGCCGGCGCGTGTTCGCCACGATCTCGTTGCCGTGGAAGGTCCGGTCGCGCAGGAAGGCCTTCTGGGTCTTGTCCAGTTTGGCATCCGGCCGGGTCAGCCAGTTGTAGGCGCCGAGGAAGAAGCCACCGGTGCCGCAGGCCGGGTCGGCAATGATCCTGCCGGGCTGCGGCCGCAGGCACTCCACCATCGCGCGGATGATGGGGCGCGGCGTGAAGTACTGGCCAGCGCCGCTCTTCGTGTCTTCCGCGTTCTTCTGCAGCAGGCCTTCATAGAGATCGCCCTTGGTGTCGGCATCCATGCCGACCCAGCTCTGCTCGTCGATCATCTGCACCAGCCGCGATAGCTTGGCCGGGTCCTGGATCTTGTTCTGCGCCTTGAAGAAGATCGCGCCGAGCATGCCGGGCTCCTGGCCGAGCCTGTGCAGCGTGGCCAGGTAGTGCGCCTCCAGCGGTTCGCCGGTCCGGCTGCGCAGGTTGGCCCAGTCATGACCACGAGGGATTCGAGTGCTGCGGTTGTACGGCTCCTGCGCGTACTCGTGCGCCATCTTCAGGAACAGCAGGTAGGTGAGTTGCTCCAGGCAGTCGCCGTAGCTCACGCCGTCGTCGCGCAGGGTGTGGCAGAAGTTCCAGATCTTCTGGACGAGAGCGGGAGCGTCCATGGAGGTGCTGAGCGGTTCGGCGAAAACAAATTTTTTGTAACTTGTTGATTTTTAATATTTTTAAACGAACCCCCGGGTTGTTATCCACGCCTCCTAATAACAACCACAACGACGAATGGTCTTCGAGGGTCACGAGCGCCCGAGTTTCTCTGAGGTCGCTACGAGCTCGATCTCCAGCGCGCCCGAGTCATGAATTCCCACGATGGCTCCGATTTCACCGCTCCGAAGGCTCCCGGTATATCTCGGGTAAGAACCACCGTGTCCAGAATATTGAACATGTTGCTACTCCCGTTCGGCGGTAACGAGTCCTAGGGTTGACCGGCCCGGGCAACGACCACAACGACGGACGGCACTTGAACGTTCACCTGGTCTGAAAACAAATACTCTGTCAAGCAATTGATATTGAAGGATTTTTACCTATCTCCGAGTTTGTTTTCATGCGCCTGGGATAACAAATCCGGCTCGTCGCTGTCCGCATCGGCCACCGGCTTGTGATAGACCATATTGCGCTTGCCCCTGCTCAGATCGGCCACAAGCAAGCCTTGCTCGACCCAGCGCTTGAGCTGCCTGGAAGCCTTCAGCGTGTCCAGCCCCGCCAGCCGGCACAGATCCACATTGGCGATCGGTCCGTGGCGATCCATCCAGTCGCTGACCTGCTCCCAAATGGGCGGACGAGCTTCGTTCAGGAGCAGCACCGACACCGCTTCCTGAGCCTGCTCGGGCAACGCGCGATATTGGGGTGGATACAGATTCTCGGCACGCATCAGGTTGAACATCATCTTCACCCCCTCGCCTGCATCCACATTGGGGGACTCCGGGAACTCGCGTAAGTTTCTGGCAATGAGCGCGTTGCGGGCCAGCGATCCCGCGCGATGCACCGTGGCCGCCGTAATGCGACCGGGAAAAAGACCGGGACTCAGCACCTCGACACGGTTATCGAAGATGAGGATGTGAATGTCGCGATTGAGGCGGTAGTCAGCGGCGGCAGGCCGCTTACCAGACGCTGGCGCAAGGTGTCGGGCTGAGCCCGCCATTCGGTCAGTTGCTCCGGTTTGAAGAAGTGAAAGATCTCGCGGGAACGCGGGGCGGAGTCGGCGCTGTCCGTGAATCGGACGATCTGGCCGGTGGCTTCGAACAGAAAGCGCAATGGCGCATCGTTCTTGCGCCACTTGAGCTTGGCAGTGGCGTAGCGCTCAGTCTGCGCCTCGATCGCCGTGAGGTTCTCGCCGGCGCTGTCCCGCTTTGCCTCGATCACGCCGCAGGCCATGCGGTTGACGAACAGCACGTAGTCGGCAGGCCCCGTGTCCGTGGGGTATTCGCGTACCGCCACGCCGGGGGCGGCGCCGAGGTCGAGGTCCTTCAGGTCCTGGACCATCCAGCCTGCCTCTTCGAGCTTCTTGTCGATCAACTGTCGCGCTTTGGCTTCCGGCGTCATTCGGGCTTGTCCTTGGTCGTACGTCAGTTTCGATCGTTCCCGTCCATCAGCGCGACCATCAGCGGATGATCGGGGTAAGCGAATGGATCGATGATCGTGACGCCCGTCCAGGTGAAACCGTGCTGCAACTCTTCCGACAACAGTACCCGGCAGCCCGATTGCGACGCGGCACAGAGCATCACGGCGTCCCAGATGCTCATTTGATGATCGGCGGCGAGGTCGGTCGCGGCCAGCATGATTTCCGTGGAGGTCTCGGCGATCGCAAAGGCGTCGCGCCAGGCGAGCACCGCGTCGCGCGCCTCCCGACGCGTTCTGCGCGCCTTGCGCACCAGCACGTTGAACAACTCGCCCAGCGCCTGGACCGGGATGACGATCGCGTCCGGCGGCAGTTCGCGGATCAGCGCCAAGACCGAGGCGCGCTTGTGCGCGTCATTGACGCCCTCCGCGTAGGCCAGCAGCTTGGTGTCTAATGCCGCTCTCACCGATCACGCTCGTACAGATCGTCGCGTTGCCATTGGCCGGCATCCACGACGGGCTGGGCTTCGAGGCGCGCGAGCAATGATGAACGTGCGGTGCGCGTCGAACCGACATTGGCATCGGCGGGAACGATGCGCGCCACCGGGCGGCCATGGCTGGTGACGACATAGTGCTGGCCTTCCCTGACGCCCCGCAGGATCCGCGAAAAACTGCGATTGGCGTCGGCCGCCGAGATGGCCTTCTCCATGCAAGCACCATTTGTAGTGAATTTGACTATATTAATTGGTGCCCCGGCGAATCGCAATGCTGCTGGGGCGGGCCGATGCCGCAGTCGATCAGCGCGTCGAAGCGGCTCAGGCCGTGGTCGCGGCTCGTGGGTTCGAAACGGCGAGATCCGTCCTTTCGTTGCTTGAGCTAGTGACTCTGTATATGATGGCTCTATATGCGCCGAGTGGTGATCGATACGGACGTCCTGGTTGCGGCCTTCCTGTCTTCGGTGGGAGCTTCCCGGCAACTCGTGCTTGATGCGCTCGATCGTAGATTCGCTTTGCTCCTCTCGACGCCACTGATGATGCAGTACGAATCGGTTCTACGGCGTCCCGAGCATCTGGTCCGGGCCGGGGCCAATGTCACCGAGATCCTTGAAATCCTCGATGCATTGGCGGGGATCTGCGTGCCGGTCGTTTTCGACTACACATGGCGACCTACCGGTGCCGATGCCAACGATGAGTTGGTGCTCGAAACAGCTATCAATGGGCACGCCACGGAACTGGTGACCTTCAATTTGAAGGACTCGCGGCGGGCAAGCGAGAGGTTCGGTATTCCAGCCCTGCGCCCAGGCCCTCTGGTCAGGAGATTGCGAACATGAGCAACACGAAAATCCAGGTTCGGCTTCCGGAAGACATGAAAGAGGCTGCAATGCGTCAGGCTGCGGCTTCCGGGGTCAGCATGAACTTGTTCGTGGCCACAGCGGTCGCCGCGCGGGTTGGCGCGCAGACCGAGGCAGAACGCTATTTCACGGCACGCGGGGCACGGACAACGCCCGCTCGTGCCAAGGCGCTTCTGATGAGACTGGGCGAGCCCGTCATTTCGACCGATGATGATCGGCTCGATGCCGACGAGTAGGCTGCCATATCCGCTAGTCGGCCTTGCCCCCGCGCCGCGTCACCCGACGCCAGATCCGCTCCAACCCATGCTCGGTATCGTCCAGCCACGTGAACACCACCGGTATCACTAGCAGACTAAGGAACGTCGACGTGATCAACCCGCCGATCACCGCGATCGCCATCGGGCTGCGGAACGACGGGTCGGCGATGCCGCGGCCGATCGCGATCGGCAGCATGCCGGCGCCCATCGCGATCGTCGTCATGACGATCGGTCGCGCGCGCTTGTGGCAGGCGTCGATCAGCGCGTCGAAGCGGCTCAGGCCGTGGTCGCGGCGCGCGACGATCGCGTATTCGACCAGCAGGATCGAGTTCTTCGTGGCGATGCCCATCAGCATGATCAGGCCGATCAGCGACGGCATCGAGAAGCTCTTGCCGGCGATCAGCAGGCCGACGAACGCGCCGCCCAGCGACAGCGGCAGCGCGGCCAGGATCGTGATCGGCTGGAACACGTCCCTGAACAGCAGCACCAGCACCAGGAAGATGCACAGCACGCCGGTCAGCATCGCCATGCCGAAGCTGGCGAACAGCTCGCCCATGACCTCGGCGTCGCCGATCTCGACCTGCCGCACCGACGCGGGCAGGCCGGTGATGCTCGGCAGCTTCTGCACGGCGGCCGTGACGTCGCCCAGCGGCGCGCCCTGCAGTTCGATCTCGAAGTTGATGTTGCGCGCCCGGTCATAGCGATCGATGACCGCGGGCCCGCTCGAATACTCGAGCGAGGCGACCTGGCCGAGCATCACCGCGCCGACGCCGGGGCGGCTGCTCGGTACCGGCAGCCGTTCGATCAGCGACAGGTCCTGGCGCGCGCGCTCGTCGAGCCGCACCAGGATCGGCACCTGGCGCTGCGACAGGTTCAGCTTGGGCAGCGCGACGTCGTAATCGCCGATCGTCGCGATCCGCAGCGTCTCGCCGATCGCGGCCGTGGTCACGCCCAGATCGGCGGCGCGCGCGAAATCCGGCCGCACGGCGATCTCGGGGCGGATCAGCGCGGCGCTCGACGCGATGTTGCCCAGGCCGGGGATCGTGCGCAGGTCGCGTTCGACGGCGCGCGCGGCCGTGCTCAGCGCCTGGGGGTCGTCGCCGCTCAGCACCAGGATGTACTTCTCGCCGGAGCCGCCCAGGCCGACCTTGGTCCGCACGCCCGGCACCTGCGCCAGCGCGTCGCGGATCCGTGATTCGATCACCTGCTTGCGCTCGGGGCGTTCGGTGCGCGGCGTCAGCAGGATCGTCAGCGTCGCCTTGCGCACCTCGCCGACGCCGCCGAGCGCGAACGGATCGGCGCCCGCGGTGCCGCCGCCGATCGTCGTGTAGACGCTGCTGACGTGCTCGACCCCGGCGACCAGCCGGCGGGCGTGTTCGGCCGCGTCGCGGGTCTGCTCCAGCGTCGAGCCGGGCGGCAGCTCGACGAACACCTGGGTCTGCGACAGGTCGTCGGCCGGGATGAAGCCGGTCGGCAGCAGCGGCACCAGCGCGATCGACCCGGCGAAGAAGGCCAGCGCGGCGACGGTCGTGACGATCCGGTGCCGAAGGCACCAGCCGGCCGTGCGCAGGTACGCGCGCATCACGCGGCCGTCGCGCGGCACGTGCCCATCGGCGGCCTTCAGCAGGTACGCGCACATCATTGGCGTCAGCATCCGCGCGACGACCAGCGACGCGAACACCGCGAACACGGCGGTCAGGCCGAACTGCTTGAAGAAGCGGCCGGCGATGCCGCTCATGAACGCGGTCGGCAGGAACACGGCGATCAGCGTGAACGTCGTCGCGACGACGGCCAGACCGATCTCGTCGGCGGCCTCCATCGCCGCCCGGTACGGGGTCTTGCCCATCCGCAGGTGGCGGACGATGTTCTCGACCTCGACGATCGCGTCGTCGACGAGGATGCCGACGACCAGCGACAGCGCCAGCAGCGTGACGACGTTGATCGAGAAGTCCAGCGCGTACATGCCGAGGAAGGCGGGGATCACCGACAGCGGCAGCGCGACGGCCGACACGAAGGTCGCGCGCCAGTCGCGCAGGAACAGCCAGACGACGATCACGGCCAGCAGCGCGCCTTCGTACAGCAGCGCCATCGAGCCGTCGTATTCCTCGCGCACCGGCTCGACGAAGTTGAACGCCTCGGTCACGCGCAGGTCGGGCCGCTGCGCGAGCAGATCGTCAAGCACGCGCCGCACGCCGTCGCCGACCTCGAGCTCGCCGGCGCCGCGGCTGCGCGTGATCTCGAAGCCGACCACCGGCTTGCCGTCGAGCAGCGCCAGCGCGCGCCGTTCGGCCACCGAATCGCTGACCCGGGCGATCCGGTCGAGCCGCAGGCGGCGGCCGTCGGCCGTCGTCAGTTCGATCGCCGCCAGCTCGCCGGCCGTGCGCACGGTGCCCAGCGTGCGGATCGACTGCTCGGCGTGGCCCAGGTCGGTGCGGCCGCCGGCCGATTCCTGCTGGATCTGGCGAAGCTGGCGCGAGACCTCGGCCGCCGACAGGCCCAGCGCCAGCAGCCGGTCCGGGTCCAGCGCGACGGTGATCTCGCGCGCGACCCCGCCGACGCGCATGACCTGGCCGACGCCCTTGACCGTCAGCAGCCGCTTGGTCAGCGCGTCGTCGACGAACCACGACAGCGCCTCGTCGTCCATCGCGTCCGACGCGATCGTGAACGCCAGCACTGGAGAGGCGGCCAGGTCGAGCTTGGTGACGATCGGGTCGCGCAGGTCGGCCGGCATGTCGGCGCGCACGCGCGAGACGGCCGAGCGCACGTCGTCGAGGGCTTCCTGCACGGGCTTCTCGAGGCGGAACTCGATCGTCGACGTGGCCGTGCCGTCCTGGATCTTGCTGGTGATGTGCTTGAGCCCCTGGACGGTGGCGACCGCGTTCTCGATCTTGCGCACGACGTCGGTCTCGAGCTGCGCCGGCGAGGCGCCGGGCAGCGAGACCGTGACGTTGATCGTCGGCAGGTCCAGGTCCGGGAAGTTCTGCACTTTCATCGCCCGGAAGCCCAGCAGCCCGCCGAACGTGAGCAGCACGAACAGCACGATCGCGGGCGTCGGGTTGCGAATGCACCAGGCCGAGATGTTCATCGCCGAGGCCCCGGGTCGTCAGGGCTGCACGACGCGCACGAGGTCGCCGTCGGCCAGGAACGACGCGCCGGCCGCGACCACGCGGTCGTCGGCGCCCAGTCCCGACAGCACCTCGACCTGCCCGTCGACGCGGCGGCCCGGCTGCACGCGTACCTCGGTCACGCGCGCGACGCCGTTGTCGACCGGCCCGAGCCGGAACGCATAGCTGAAGCCGTCGCGCAGCGTGATCGCGCTCTGCGGCAGCGTCAGCGCGGTCGACTCGCCCAGCTCGAACGCGCCGCGCGCGAACATGCCCGCGCGCAGCGCGTTGGGTCCGCCGTCGGCGGCGGTGACCGGCAGGTCGACGTAGACGAGCGCGTTGCGGCTGGCCGGGTCGACGGTCGGCGCGATCATCCGGATCCGGCCGCTCACCGGCGGCAGGCCGTGCGCGGTGACGATCGCGGCCTGGCCGACCTTCAACCTGGGCAGCTCGTCGGCGACCAGCTCGCCGCGCCATTCGAGGCGGCCGCGCCGGATCAGCCTGAACAGCTCCTGGCCGACGCCGGCCACCGCGCCCAGCGTGGCGGTGCGCGACGAGATCACGCCGTCGTCGCCGGCCACGACCCGCGTGTACTTCAGGCGCAGGCGCTGCGCATCGAGCGCGGCGCGCGCCGACGCGACGCGGGCCTGCGCGGTCGCGGCCGCGGTCTGGTACTGCGCGACCTGCTGGCTGCTGAGCGCGCCGGTGTCGGCGATCTGCCGCGCGCGCTCCGCGTTGGCCTGAGCGTCGGCCTGCGTCGCTTCGGCCTCGGCCAGCGCCGCGCGGCCCTGGGCGATGTCGGCGTCGATCGCTTCGCGCGCGAACTCGGCGAGCACCTGTCCCTTGCGCACGACGCTACCGACGTCGACGTCGATCCGGGCCAGCCGCAGGCCGCCGATCTCGGCGCCGACGATGGCTTCCTGCCAGGCGGCGACCGATCCGTTGGCGGCCAGTCGCATCGGCAATGACGCGCGGCGCGCTTGCACGGCGGTGACGCTGAGCGACGGACGCGTCGTCGGCGAGGCGCCGTTCGCGCGGGCGTCGCTCGCGCCAGCGGCACTGGCGGCACCGGCAGTGCTGGCAGCGCCGGTAGTGCCGGTAGTGCCGGCGCCGCGGTCCTGCGCGACGGCGTGCGGCGCCGTGCGCCAGGCCAGCACGGCGCCGACCAGCAGCGCGCCGACCACTACCAGTATCGGCAGGCCGCGCGATCGTCGCGAGGCGGGCAGGGAGGAGGTCGTCATCGGTTCGTCGATCGGTCCATCGTGGCCGGCGCGGCTTCGCCGCGTTCCATCGGTTCGTTCCAACCGCCGCCGGCGGCGCGATACAGCGCGATCCACGCACCGACCTGCTCCTGGCGCAGCGCGGCGACGGCCAGCTCGGCGCCCAGCGCGGTGCGCCGGGCTTCTTCGGCCTCGATCAGGCTGCCCAGGCCGGCGCGCTGGCGCACCCGCGCCGCCTCGAAGCTCTCGCGATAGCCGCGCGCCGCCTGCTCGGCGTCGGGCAGCCGGCGGGCGGTGCTGGTCACGCGCACCAGCGCCTCCTCGACCTCGCGAGCCGCCGTGCGTACCTTGGCGCGGAAGACGGCGGCCTGCGCGTCATGAGCGGCCTGCCGCGCGGCGACGTCGGCCTTGCGCCGGCCGCCGTCGAACAGCGGCAGCGACAGGTTCGGGCCGATCGACCAGGTCGTGATGTTCATGAACGGCCCGTCGTCGAAGCGCATCCGCGTCGGCGTGATGTTGCCGGTCAGGCTCAGCGCAGGATAGCGCTGCGCCTCGGCCACGCCGACGTTGGCGCTGGCGGCGGCCAGGTCGCGTTCTGCGGCCGCCACGTCGGGGCGCTGGCGCAGCACGCGCGCGGGCAGCGCGTCGATCGCGAAGCGCGCCGGCGCCGGCAGCCGGCCGGTGTGCGCCGAATCGGCGCCCAGCCATTCGCGCAGCGTCGGTTCGTCGACGCCGGTCAGCGCGACCAGCATCTTGACCGAGACCTCGCATTGCGCGCGCCGCTGCTCGAGCGTCGCGTTGCCCTCGGCCGCCACCGCGCGCGACAACGCGACGTTGGCCGGCGACTGGAAGCCCGCGTCGCCGGCGATGCGCGTCAGCCGCAGCGACTCGCCGCGCGAGGCCGCATCGTCGCGAACGATCGTCAACTGCTGCTCGCAGGCGCGGTGATCGAGGTAGGCGTTGGCCGTCTCGGCGGCCACCGAGACGCGCGCGTCGTGCCAGGCCGCCTGCGACGATTGCAGCGTGGCCGCCGCCGCCTCGCGCTGGCGCGCCCGGCCACCGAAAAGGTCCAGCTCCCAGGTCGTGTTCAGGCCCAGCGTCGCCTGGTCGCGCCGCAGCGTCGGGCCCGCGAACGTGAAGGTCGAGCGGCTGGCGGCGGCCTGCAGGTCCAGCGCGGGCAGGCCGGTCGCATCGGCCGTGACCGCGTCGGCGCGCGCGCGTTCGATCCGTGCCGCCGCCTGCGCGATCGTCGGGCTTTGCGCCTGCGCGGCGTCGATCAGGCGTACCAGCAGCGGATCGTCGAAGCGCTGCCACCAGCGCGACAATTGCGCGAGATCGGCGTCGTGCGGCATCGGCGCCCGCCAGCGCTCGGCGGCCGGCGACGGCGGTTCCGCATAATCGGGACCGACGGTGGCCAGCAGGCCGCGCTGCGCGCCGCAGGCGGCCAGCAGCGCGATCCCTGCGAGCGCCGGCACGAGGCGTATCGCGCGGTCGCGCCAGGCACGGGCGCGCGGCGGGAAGAAGGGGGCGGATCGCAAGATCGGGGACGTTGGGGTCCTTCGGCCTGCCATTCTAGTACCTGTCCCCGCGATCGGCGATCGCTCCCTTGGCGCGAGCAGGCCCTATGCCGATCGCCGCTACAATGCAGTCCCCACTCCCGCGCGGGCGCGCGACCCGCGGCGGCCCGACGCCCGGCCCATCCGTTCACGCGAATCATTCGAGGTCCTGCCCGCCATGGGTTCCACCATTCTCCAGTCCCTGCCCGTCGGCCAGAAGGTCGGCATCGCCTTCTCCGGCGGCCTCGACACCAGCGCGGCCCTGCACTGGATGCGCAAGAAGGGCGCGATCCCGTACGCGTATACGGCCAACCTGGGCCAACCCGACGAGGCCGACTACGACGAGATCCCGCGTAAGGCGCTCGAGTACGGCGCCGAGAACGCCCGGCTGATCGAGTGCCGGCCGCAGCTCGTGGCCGAGGGTATCGCCGCGATCCAGGCCGGCGCGTTCCACATCAGCACGGCCGGCGTCACCTACTTCAACACGACGCCGATCGGCCGCGCCGTCACCGGCACGATGCTGGTCGCCGCGATGAAGGACGACGGCGTCGGCATCTGGGGCGACGGCAGCACGTTCAAGGGCAACGACATCGAGCGTTTCTACCGCTACGGCCTGCTGACCAATCCGTCGCTGAAGATCTACAAGCCGTGGCTGGACCAGGCGTTCATCGACGAGCTCGGCGGCCGCGCCGAGATGTCGGCGTTCATGCAGGCCGCCGGCTTCGCGTACAAGATGTCGGCCGAGAAAGCCTATTCGACCGACTCGAACCTGCTGGGGGCGACCCACGAGGCCAAGGACCTCGAGCGCCTGGACAGCGGCATCCGCATCGTCAACCCGATCATGGGCGTGCCGTTCTGGCGCGAGGACTGCAAGGTCCAGGCCGAGGAAGTCCGCGTGCGCTTCGACGAGGGCGTGCCGGTCGCGCTGAACGGCCAGACCTTCGACGATCCGGTGCAACTGATGCTGCGGGCCAACGAGATCGGCGGCCGCCATGGCCTGGGCATGAGCGACCAGATCGAGAACCGGATCATCGAAGCGAAGAGCCGCGGCATCTACGAGGCGCCGGGCATGGCGCTGCTGTTCATCGCCTACGAGCGCCTGGTCACCGGCATCCACAACGAGGACACGATCGAGCAGTACCGGATCAACGGCCTGAAGCTCGGCCGGCTGCTGTATCAAGGCCGCTGGTTCGATCCGCAGGCGATCATGCTGCGCGAGACCGCGCAGCGCTGGGTCGCCCGCGCCGTCACCGGCGAGGTCACGCTCGAGCTGCGCCGCGGCAACGACTACTCGCTCCTGAACACCGAAAGCCCGAACCTGACCTACCAGCCCGAGCGCCTGACGATGGAAAAGGGCGAGTCGGTGTTCTCGCCGGCCGACCGCATCGGCCAGTTGACGATGCGCAACCTGGACATCACCGATACCCGCGCGAAGCTGACCACCTACGTGCAGACCGGGCTGCTGGCGCCGGGGACCGGCAGCGAGATCCCGCAGTTGAAGAACGATTGAGCGCGGGCGGCGGCAAGCGCCGCATTCGGGAAACGGGACGCGGCCGGTGGATCCGCGACCCCGGATTGGCGATACTTCGGCCATGTCCGCCCCGCCGCCCCCGATCCGTCCGGCCGTCGCCGCCCCGGCCGTCCTTGCCGCGCTGATGACGGCCGTCCTCGCCGCCGGCCTCGCTCCGGACGCGGCGCGAGCGCAGGCGCCGCTGCCGTCCGGCTTCCTGTGCTGCAATCTTCGCGTCGACCGCGACTGGATCAGCGACATCAACTACCGGCAAGACGGCAGCGAGTTGATCCGCGCCGGCACGCCGGTGCGCGGCACCGAATGGGGACGTTATTCGGTCGGACTGCAGATGGGCTCGCGCGTCGTCTGGCTCGGCAACGACTACAGCCGCGACCTCGACGATCGGCGGTTCAGCGACCGCTACATCGTGCGGATCGATCCGCGAACCCGGATCGCGGCCGCCGGCTTCTTCGTCCAGGACGCGATCCGCCAGTCGCGGGTGATGCCCGGCATGACCGAGGCCGAGACCGCGATCGCCCTCGGCTATCCGGTGGCCCGCTACACGCCGTCGCTGACCGCGCCGGTCTGGAAGTACTGGATCGACCGCACCGGCGAGTTCTCGGTCCGTTTCGACGCGTCGCGTCGCGTCGCCGCGGTGACCGGCGATGCCCGGGTGCTCGGCGTCGTGCTGTACTCGCTGCCGCCGGCGACGGTTCGCGTCGCCCAGCAGTTGCTGAACGACTACGGCTACCCGGTCGGTGATCCGGACGGCCGGCTCGGCCCGGCCACCCGCCAGGGACTGATGGACTTCCAGCGCGACAACGGGTTGACGCCGAACGGCATGTTCGACGTCGACACGCTGCGGCGGCTCGGGGTCGAGCAGGTGATCGTCGGCGCGAAGTCGCCGTAGGGGGCGAGCGGCACGGCGGCTGGACGAGGCCGCCCGGTCCCCATCTTGTAAACTTGCGGCCCGCTCCGGCCATGCGAGCCGGCGCCCAGATCCTCCGCTCGTCCAGGAATCCGCTCGTGTTCAAGAATCTGCTCGTCTATCGGATCGGCCCAGGCTGGGACGATTCGCTGCAAACCGTTTCGGATCGGCTGGAAGCCGCCCGCTTCGAGCCCTGCGGCGCCACGCAGGCCAAGTCCTTCGGCTGGATCGAGCCGCGCGGCGAGCCGGGCGCCGCGCTGGCCGAGGGCATCGACGGGCACTGGATCCTGCGTTGCCGGATCGAGACCAAGGTCGTGCCCGGCAGCGTCGTCAACCGCAAGCTCGACGAGCGCCGCGCGCGGATCGAAGCCGAATCGGGCCGCCGCCCCGGCAAGAAGGAATCGCGCGAGCTGAAGGAAGCGATCACGCTGGAGCTGCTGCCGATGGCGTTCAGCAAGCTGGCGACGGTCACCGTCTGGATCGACCGTCGCGCCGGCCTGCTGATGCTCGACGCCACCAGCCAGTCGACGATCGACGACGTCGTCACCAGCCTGCTGAAGCTGCTGCCCGGCCTGGCGATCGTGCCGCTGGCCACGCGCGAATCGCCGGCCGCGTGCATGGCCTCGTGGCTGGTCAGCCAGCAGGCGCCGTCCGGGTTCTCGATCGACCGCGAATGCGAGCTGAAGGCCACCGACGACACCAAGGCCGTCGTCCGCTATTCGCGCCACGCGCTCGACATCGACGAGATCCGCGGCCACGTCGAGCAGGGCAAGCAGCCGACGCGGCTGGCGATGACCTGGAACGATCGCGTCTCGTTCGTGCTCAACGAGCAGATGCAGCTTCGCAAGGTATCGTTCCTCGAAGGCGTGTTCGACGACGCGGGCGCCGCGCGCGAGGAGGGCTTCGATGCCGACGTGGCGATCGCCACCGGCGAGCTGAGCCGGATGATCCCGGACGTCGTCGAGGCGCTGGGCGGCGAGGCGCCCGCTGGCGGGTCGGCGGCGGCTGCGGGGCGCGCGCCCGAGTCGTCGGCCGGCATCCTACAGCCGGCGGCGGCACGGCCGGACGACGGGAAAGGGGCGCCGGCGATGGAGGAGGCGCCGTTCTGACGGCGCGCTATCGCGCCGGCAAGCGCAGCTCCAGCAGCTTGACCAGCGCGAACAACGCGTTGTTCAGCGGCGTGGCGATGCCGAGCGCGGCGCCGCGCCGGCTGATGTAGCCGTTCAGCGCATCGATCTCGGTGCTGCGGCCGCGCTCGAGATCCTGCGACGTCGACGACGTCGCTTGCGTCATCGCTTCGCCGACCTTGTCGGCCATCATGTACAGCGCCTCGGTGTCGGGCAGCGCGATGCCGTCGGCGCGCGCGATCGTCTCGCACTCGGCGACGACGCCGCGCATCAGCTCGCGCACCGGCGGCAAGGCCAGCATCTGGCCGTAGCGCGCGCGGCCCAGCGCCGAGATCGCGTTGTAGCAGCAGTTGATGATCAGCTTCGTCCATAGCTCGACGCGCACGTCCGGCGGCGTCGCGCAGCCGATGCCGGCCCGCTCGCATAGCGCGGCGACCCAGGCGACGCGGTCCGGCCTGCGGGCGACGCCGGGCAGCGGCGCGCCGATCTCGCCGAGCACGAGGTCGCCGCGGCCCGCGTGCAGCAGATGGTCGGGCGCGGGCATCGAGGCCGCGACGTAGACGACCGATGCCATCGCGTCGATGCCGGCGTCGCGCAGGGTCTGCGCGTTGCCGACGCCGTTCTGCAGGCTGACGACGACCGCCTCGTCGGTCAGCAGCGGCGCCAGCAGTGCGGCGCTCGCTTCGGTGTCCTGCGATTTCACGCAGAACAGCACGAGCCGGGCGTCGCGCACCGCTTCGGGATCGGCGGTGGCGGCGATCGGGATGCGCCGCTGCCGGCCGGCGCTGTCGAACAGCAGGCCGTTGTCGGCGATCGCGCGGGCGCGTTCGGGGCGCGCGATCAGCGTGACCGGCGCGCCGGCCTCGGCCAGCAGGGCGCCGTAGTAGCAGCCGACCGCGCCGGCGCCATGGACGGCGATGCGGGGCCAGCGAGGCGGGGACGTGTGTTGCATGCGGATCTCCGGGGCGCGCCGGCCCGGGCGGGGCGATGCGCGATCGCAACGCCGGCGGTGGGCGCGGGGCTTCGTCGTAGAATCGGCGCAACCCGCGTCCACTTTACAACAGGACTTCCATGCGTCCGGATTCGAGCCCGACCTCCTCCGCGAATCCCGCCAGCGCCGCCGGTTCCGACGATCATCCGCCCCGCTTCGAGCCCAGGTCCTTCACCGACCCGTCACGGGCGATCGATTACGCGCACGCGATCTACGCGAGCCAGATCGCCTGGCTGCGCGAGGCCGCGCACCGGTTCATGCGCGGCGATGCGTTCGGCCGGCGCGCGCGGGCCTGCTACCCGTACGTGCGCCTGCACGTCGATTCGGTCGTGCGGCCCGATTCGCGGCTGTCCTACGGATTCGTCGAAGGGCCCGGCACTTATGAGACGACGCTGACCCGCACCGAGCTGTACGGCGACTATTACCGCGAGCAGTTCCGCCTGCTGCTGCGCAATCACGGCGTGTCGCTGCAGATCGGCGTCAGCGAGCAGCCGATCCCCGTGCATTTCTCGTTCGCCGAGCACGAGAGCTTCGACGCCGATCTCGATCCGGCGCGGCTGGTGTCGATGCGCGACCTGTTCGACCTGCCCGATCTGGAGGCGATGGACGACGGCATCGCCAACGGCACGCACGAGCCGGGGCCGGGCCAGGCCTGGCCGCTGTCGCTGTTCACCGGGCCGAGGATCGATTATTCGCTGCACCGGCTGCGCCACTACACGGGCACGTCGCCGACGTTCTTCCAGAACTTCGTGCTGTTCACGAACTACCAGTTCTACATCGACGAGTTCGTCAGGCTCGGACGCGAGCTGATGACCCGGCCGATAGCGGCCGGCGGCGAGGACGACGGCTACATCGCGTTCGTCGAGCCGGGCAACCGCGTCACGCGGCGGGCCGGCACGTCGTCGGACGACGACGACGCCGTCTCGACGGTGCTGGCGCGGATGCCGCAGATGCCCGCCTACCATCTGGTCCGCGCGGACCGCAGCGGCATCACGATGGCCAACATCGGCGTCGGGCCGGCCAACGCCAAGACGATCACCGACCACATCGCGGTGCTGCGGCCGCACGCCTGGCTGATGCTCGGCCATTGCGCGGGCCTGCGCAACACGCAGCGCCTGGGCGACTACGTGCTCGCGCACGGTTACGTGCGCGAGGACCACGTGCTCGACGAAGACCTGCCGCTATGGGTGCCGATCCCGGCGCTGGCCGAGGTGCAGGTCGCGCTCGAAGCGGCGGTGGCCGAGGTCACGCAGCTCCAGGGTTTCGACCTGAAGCGGATCCTGCGCACCGGCACCGTCGCCTCGGTCAACAACCGCAACTGGGAGCTGCTGCCGCCGAATGGGCCGGTGCGCCGGTTCAGCCAGAGCCGGGCGATCGCGCTGGACATGGAGAGCGCGACGATCGCGGCCAACGGCTTCCGGTTCCGCGTGCCGTACGGCACGCTGCTGTGCGTGTCCGACAAGCCGCTGCACGGCGAGATCAAGCTGC
>JASGFT010000106.1:0-17655 GCA_047605425.1 Burkholderiaceae bacterium
GTGTAGTGCAGGTGGTGCGGGCCCGCCCACATGTAGGTGAAGATCAGCGCCCAGAAGTGGACGATCGACAGGCGGTAGCTGTAGACCGGGCGCTCGGCCTGCTTGGGGATGTAGTAGTACATCATCCCGAGGAAGCCCGCGGTCAGGAAGAAGCCGACCGCGTTGTGGCCGTACCACCACTGCACCATCGCGTCCTGCACGCCCGCGTAGGCGGAGTAGCTCTTCCACAGCGTCGCCGGCATCGCCGCGCTGTTGACGATGTGCAGCAGCGCGACGGCCAGGATGAAGCCGCCGAAGAACCAGTTGGCCACGTAGATGTGGCGCACCTTGCGCATGCCGACCGTGCCGAAGAACACGATCGCGTACGCGACCCAGACGAGCGCGATCAGGATGTCGATCGGCCACTCGAGCTCGGCGTATTCCTTGCCGGACGTGTAGCCGAGCGGCAGCGAGATCGCGGCCAGCACGATGACGAGCTGCCAGCCCCAGAACGTGAAGCTCGCCAGCCACGGCGCGAACAGCGGCGCCTGGCAGGTGCGCTGCACGACGTGATAGCTGGTCGCGAACAACGCGCAGCCGCCGAACGCGAAGATCACCGCATTGGTGTGCAGCGGCCGCAGGCGGCCATAGCTCAGCCACGGTATGCCGTAGCCGAGTTCGGGCCAGGCGAGCTGGGCGGCGATGAAGACGCCGACCAGCATGCCCACGACCCCCCACAACACGGCGGCCAGTGCGAACTGGCGCACAGGCTTGTCGCAATAGACCGGCCCGCCGGACGGCGTCATCGCGTTGGCGCGTAACATCCTTGAACTCTCCAGGTAGATACCGCGGAAGTATCGGAGCGCGGCCCCCGGAGGCCTTTGATGCCGATCAATCGTCCCGA
The DNA here is from genome assembly GCA_047605425.1 of Burkholderiaceae bacterium. Lineage (GTDB taxonomy): Bacteria > Pseudomonadota > Gammaproteobacteria > Burkholderiales > Burkholderiaceae_E > JAKPAM01. The sequence goes on from JASGFT010000106.1 coordinate 884, forward strand.
AGTATCCGCTCGCCTTCCTGCTCCAAGTTGTCAAATTGACCGCGGTCGACGGCGAACCACAGGGCGCCGAGGATCAACAGGACGAGCACGACGGACAGCGGAACGAGCAGGTACAGGATGTCCATGATCAAACGCCGGTAGCGGGCCGCGCCGGCTGCGTGGCCGGCGCGCGTCGCGGCACCGGAGGATACCTGCCGCCGGCGCCGGCGGTGTCGCCGCCCGACGTCCCGGCGCGCGTGATCGGGCGGGCCAGCCGCGTCGCGTTGGCGACGACGATCAGCGAGCTGGCGGCCATGCCCAGACCCGCGACCCAGGGCGGCATCGCGCCGATGACGGCCAGCGGGATCGACACGGCGTTGTAGGCCAGCGCCCAGCCGAAGTTCTCGCGGATGACGCGAAGGCAGCGGCGTGCGTGGCCGACCGTCGCGACGATCGCCGTCAGATCGTCGCCGATGACGACGAAATCCGCGCTGGCGCGCGCCAGCGGCACCGAACGCCCCATCGCGAACGACACCTGCGCCTGGCGCAGCACCGGCGCGTCGTTGATGCCGTCGCCGACCATCGCGACGCGGCGGCCGGCCTGCTGCAGGTCGCGCACGTAGGCGAGCTTGTTCTCGGGCGTGCAACCGCCGCGGGCCCACGCCGGGTCGATGCTCACGCGGCCGGCCAGCGCCCGCACCGCGGCCGGCCGATCGCCGGACAGCAGATGCACGTCGATCCCGGCGGCCTGCAGCACGCGCACGGCGGCCGGCGCATCGGCCCGCAGGTCCTCGTCCAGATCGAAGCTGGCGAGCCAGCCCTCGGGGCCGCTCAGGTGCAGCGTGCGGCCGAGCCGAGCCGCCGACGCATGCCGCGAATCGCCGGCCGGGGCATCGTCCCGCTCGCGCGACACGTCGACGCGGCAGAACGACGCCGAGCCGAGCCGCAGCAGCGTGACGGCCGGCGCCATGCCGTCGGCGCCGTCGACGAACACGCGCGCGACGATGCCCTGGCCGGCGACCTCCTCGGCGTCGAGCACGCGCAGCGATTCGACGAACGGATCGCCTATCGCCAGCGCGACGACGTCGGCCGGGCCGTCCCATCGCACCGGCGCGGAACCGGCGGCAGCCTGCGCGCGCTGCAACGCGCGCGAGGCCGGATGCAGCGACTGGCGCGCGACCAGCGCCGCCAGCGCCAGCGCGCGCTCGGGCGTCAGCCCGTCGGCGCAACCCGTGTGGACCAGCCGCAGCGCGTCGCTGGTCAGCGTGCCGGTCTTGTCGAACACGACGGTGTCGATCGCCGCCGCGCGCTCGACCGCGTCCAGGTCGCACACCATGACGCCGCGCCGCGCCAGCGCGCCGGAAGCGGCCAGCATCGCCGCCGGCGTGGCCAGCGACAACGCGCACGGGCAGGTGACGACCAGCACCGCCACCGCCGTGCGCACGGCCATGCCCGGATCGACCATCCACCACCACGCCGCGCACAGGCTGGCGATCAGCAGCACGCCGACCAGGAATGGCATCGCGATGCGGTCGGCCAGTCGCGCGACCCGCGGCCGGTCGACGGCCGCCGCACGGATCAGCTCGGCGATCTGGCCGTAGCGCGTCCGTTCGCCGGTCGACGTGAGGCTCACCTCGACGACCGCGCTCAGGTTGTGGCTGCCGGCCAGCACCGTCTGGCCGACGCCGCGCAGCACCGGCGTCGATTCGCCGGACAACAGCGATTCATCGGCCTGCGTCACCCCGGCCTCGATGCGGCCGTCGCCGGGGAAGGTCTCGCCCGGATAGACGCGCACGCGGTCGCCGGTCCTGAGACGGCGCACCGCCATCCGCAGCCAGCGGCCGTCGGGCTGCCGCACCTCGACCGTATCGGGCAGGCGGCCCAGCAGCGCCTCGATCGCGTCGGCCGAGCGGCGGCGCATCCGCGCCTCGAGCCAGCGCGCGCTGAGCAGGAAGAACACGAACATCGTCGCCGAATCGAAGTACACCTCGCGCCCGAGCCAGCCGTCGGGCTGGAACGTGGCGATCGTGCTCGCGGCGAACGCGATCAGCAGCCCGGCGCAGACCGTCAGGTCCATGCCGATGCGCCCGGCGCGCAGGTCGCGCAGGCTCTGCCGGAAGAACGGGCCGCACGAGAAGATCAGCACCGGCAGCGTCAGCATCCATGACGCCCAGCGCAGCAGCGTGACGATGTCCGCCGGCATGCCGGCCGCGTCCTCGACGTACGACGGGTACGCGTACATCATCACCTGCATCATGCACAGCGTCGCGACCAGCCAGCGCCACAGCGCCCGCCGTTCCCGCCGCTGGTGCCGCAGCCGGTCGACGTGGCCGTTGGCCGGCGTCATCGGATAGCCGGCGCGGCGCGCCGCGGCGAACCAGGCCGACGGCCGCGTGATGGCGGCGTCCCAGATGACGCGCGCGCGCCCGTTCACGGTGTTGACCTGGACCTGGCTGACGCCGGGCACCGCCAGCAGCGCCGCCTCGATGTTCAGGCCGCAGGCCGCGCAGACGATGTTCTCGACATGGACGTCCGACTCCCATCGTCCGATGGCTTCGTCACCCCCCGTATCGGCCGGGTCGTCGTCGCGCGGCGATGACCGGCCGGCCCCGCGCAGCGCCCGACCGAAGCTGGACCACTCCTGCGGGTCATCCAGCGCGATCAGGTCGGTTTGGGGGGAGTCTGCCATCGGCACAGTCTGACATGCGCCCAACGCCGAACGTTGACGCAGATCATTGGCGACGGCGGCCCCGTTTACCCCCCACCCGATCATCGCCGCCCGAACCGAACGAATGCCACGTTGCTGGGGAGCCGAGGGACTAGGGCAGCAGGACCAGCAGCGCGGCCGGCAGGTTGCACAGCGCGTGCAGCCACGCCGCGGCACCGAGCCCGCGGCCGAAGCCCTTCGACCGCCGTTCGAGGAACAGACGGCCGAACCAGTAGAACCCCCAGGCCGCGGGAACGGCGATCACGGCGGAGCCCGCTCCCCATCCGTGCACCGCGCCGCTCAGGACGGCGGCCGCGATGACGGCCCGCGTCCCGGAAATTCCGAACGTTCGGACCAGCGCGACGACAGCGAGCGCGAACGCCGTCGTCTCGACGACCGGGCCGAAGACGAGCAGGCCGAACAACTGCCGCGCCGTGCTCCCGGTCAGCGCGAGCGGCTCGGGAAACGCCCGGCCCGCGAGCCGGAAACCCGCGTGCGCGGCCAGCATGTACAGGAACGATGGAACCGTGACGATCGCGACCAGCGCGATCCAGCGCCCGGGGCCGGACGTCCGGTCGCGATCGCCGCGTTCGATCCCGTCCCGGGATCGGCTGTCATCGGCGGGAAGACGGATTTCGCTCCCCTCGCGGATGCTCGTCCGGGTCCATGCTCGCGTCAGATCAGCAACGGCGATCCGGCCTGCACGCCGAGCAGCCGCTCCGCCGAGAAACCGTCCGAGGTCATCACCAGCGCGTCGGCGTCGAACAACGCGCCCAGGTCGGCCGACGCGAGCTGGCCGGCACCCGGCCCGACCGTCACGCCGGACAACGTGATCGTGCCGAGCGAGGCGCCCGCGCCGTCGCCGCCGTGCAGACCGATGACGATGTTGCCCGAGGTGTCGGTCGACACGCTCAGATACTGATTCGGGCTGGTCGCCGCCGTGACGTCCTCGCGACCGAGATTGGTGTCGGCGCAGTCGGTCGTCGCGGCGCCGGGCGCGCCCGGGCCGCGATGCACGCCGGCCGTATCGAGCACGTCGATCAGCGCGATCCGGTCGACGCCCAGCTCGAAGTCGTGGATCACGTCGTTGCCGTTCTGAGTCTGCATCGAATAGACGAACACGTCGGTCGCGTGATCGTGCGTGATCGCGCCGGTGGCCTGGTCCAGACGGCCGCCGACCAGCGCGTCGTCGCCGACCTGGCCGAACAGGACGTCGCGTCCCGCGCCGCCGACCAGCAGGTCGTTCCCCCCGCCGGCCACCGACAGGCCGACGCGGTGGATGTCCAGGCCCGGATCGGCGGCCGCTCCGGCCGGCCCCGGTGCGCTGATGATCTGCAGCGCGGCGGTTTCGTCGTGGTCGATGCCGATCGACCAGGTCCAGGTCTGCGCGCCGTCGCCGCTCGGCGTCGAGAACCCCTGCGGCGCGCTGCCCTCGACCGTCGACCAGGTCTTGGTCTGACCGTCATAGTGTCCGAGCACGTCGCCGTCGAACCGGATCTCGAGCGAGGTGCCGCTGGACGCCAGGCCCGAGACCGTCATCGACAGGTTCAGTTCGGCGATGCCGACGATGACGGTCTGCGCCATCGCCGCCGGGCCGCCGGCCAGCGCGTTGGCGCTGGTATTCCACAGGTGATGCTCGCCGGCGGCGGCGTGAGGGTCGGCGACGAGCGCCAGCATCGTCGCGTCGCTGGCGTCCGGCGCGCCGGCACGCGTGTCCCAGAACTCGAAGCGGCCGTTGCGCACGCTGACGCCGTTGTCGCCGACCAGCACCTGGTCGCTGTCGTCGCCGGCCAGGATGTTCGTCGCGCCGGGAAACGGAAGCGGCAGGAAATAACCGACCTGCAACGCGGCCGACGGCGTATCGATCGCCGTCGGCCGGTTCGCGCCGAGCCGCAGGTCATCGACGCTGCCGACCGCGGCGCCCGACGCATCGAAGAACTCGGCACGCAACAGCGTGGGCGCGTCGGCGGCCAGGTAGTTGGTGCCGTAGGCGCGCGACGAATACGCGCCGCTGGCGTCGATCGGCAGGTCATGCGTGCCCAGGCTGTCGGTGACGCGCACCATCACGACGTTCTGTCCGGCGACGCCCGACAGGTAGCCGTACTGCCACGGCGACTCGAACGTGAAGCCGGACACCGGCGGCCGATCGACGGCGACGGCCGGCGTCGCGACGGCTTCACCGGCATTGCCGGCCGCATCGACCGCCCAAGCCCGCAGGCCCTGACTCGTCGCGCCGTCCGGCAGGCGCTCGACCGACAACTGCCAACGGCCATCGGCGCCGGCCTGCGTGCTGGTCGACAACGCGCCCCAGGTGATGAACACCGTGCTGCCGGCCTCGGCCTGGCCGGTGACGAGCAGCGGCGACGACGCTTCGTGCGGTGACAGCGCGCCGTCGCCACCGATCGGATCGACGACGACCGGCGGCGGGGCCGTCCGATCGAAGCTGATCGACGCGGAGCCGGTACGACTGATGCCGTACGCGTTGCTGGCCAGGGCCTGGAGCGCGCGGCGCGAAGCGATGGTCGGTCCTCGAGGCGGCGATCTCCGCCGACGCGAGGCGACGAAAGAAAAAAAGCCCCGGATCTCCCGATCCAGGGCCAATCGCTTGCACGAAGAGACAGAAATCCTTGAATGACGAGGCCCGATGGTGAAGGGCCGGGCCCCGTCGGCGAGGCTCAGGGCTTGACCGCGATCTCGTTGCGCACGCCCTTGACGCCTTTCGTGTTGCGGGCAATGGTCTCGGCCGACGATTTCTCGCTGGCGGACTTGGCGAAGCCCGACAGCATCACCGTGCCGTTGAGCGTCTCGACGCTGATCGCGTTCGCATCGACCGCCTTGCTTTCGACATACTTGGTCTTGATGGCCGTCGTGATCGCCGCATCGTCGACATAAGCGCCCATCGTCTGCTGGCCGCGCTGGACGGCACAGCCGGCCGACGCCATTAGCGCCGCGCTAAGCAGGGCGATGGACAACGATTTGCGAGTTTTCATGCGTTCTCCTGAGCACGTGAGCGGGTGTCGACAGGATGCCCGCGGAGCGACGGCGGGCCCATGCGCCGTCGACCCTCTCCGCTGTAGGACAACGCCGGGTCGTGGACTGCGCGCCGACGGGCGACGGCAGGCATCGACCGATGAACGGGCGCTCGCGCGGCGGCGATGATGGATCGGCTGGGCTGGCCAGCGCCAACCGAGACCACCGATGCGCGCTAACCGCTGTTCGCCCCGAACCGTCGTCACGCTGCCGCTGCGCGAGAACGAGCCGGCGCACGAACGCGAGGTCCATCGTCATCTGGCCCGCTCGCTGGCCGTGCTGCTCGGCGGCCACTACGGCGGCGATCACGATCCGGAGCGGACCGCCGATGATCAGCGACCGCCTTACTTCCTGCCGAGCACGACGATCGTCGGCCTCGAGCGGGCGCGGGCGCTGGGCATCCGCGACGACGACGATCTGTTCGGCGGCGTCGTCGACCGCGCGTTCATCTGCACGAAAGCGATCACGCATCCGTTGACGGCGGCCGACGCGCGGCGTCCCCCGGGCTGGTCGGACGCGTTCGCGCAACGGACGCGCGACGCGGTGCTGCCGGGCTGGACGGCCTTCTCGATCGACGATCTTCGTGAAGGCGCGCGCCGCCTGCTCGAACGCGGGCCGGCGCGGCTCAAGCCCGTCCACGCGACGGCCGGCCGGGGCCAGCAGGTGCTCGAGCGGCTGCAGGACGTCGACGCGGCGCTCGAATGCTTCCCGGGCCTGTACGCGTCGCGACGCAACTACGACGCCGCGCAGGGACGCGATGCCGCGGGCCGCTGGTGCTCGGGCGTGCTCGAGCAATCATGGCGAGTCGGCGGCGCCAGCGCGGCCGAGATCGGCGCGATGCTGGCGCTGCATGCCGATCCGGCGCTGCAGGCGGTGCGGACCTGCTCGTACGAGGTATACGGCGAAGCGCCTCGACGCGAGGACGCGACAGTCCTGTACGCAGGCAACGACCCCGAGTTGGGAGAACTGACGAAGTACGTCAACGTCACCATCGAGGCTCATGGCGACACATAGCGACGAGATACGGATTCCGGTCGGCGGCGAGACGGTGGCCGGCATCATCATGACGCCCGGCTCGAACATTCCGGGCGTGCTGTTCGTGCATGGCTGGGGGGGCGCGCAGAGCTACGATCTGTCGCGCGCCCGGATGATCGCCGGCCTCGGCTGCGTGTGCCTGACGTTCGACCTGCGCGGGCACGGCGCGACGATGGAGGAACGCCAGCGCGTCACGCGCGAGGACAACCTGCTCGATCTGGTCGCCGCGTACGACCGGCTGACTCGTCATCCGGCCATCGACCGCGACGCGATCGCCGTGGTCGCCTGCAGCTACGGCGCATATCTCGCGGCGCTGCTGACGACGATGCGGCCGGTGCGCTGGCTGGCGCTGCAGTCGCCTGCGCTGTACCGCGACACGCATTGGTCGACGCCGAAGTTCGAGCTCGATCCGAAGGATCTGGCGACCTACCGCCGCACGATGATCTCGCCGGAGCACAACCGCGCGCTCGGCGCCTGCGAGCGGTTCACCGGCGACGTGCTGCTGGTCGAATCGGAGCACGACGAGATCGTTCCGCACGCAACGATCATGAGCTACCGGGCCGCGTTCCTGCGTTCGCATTCGCTGACGCATCGGATCATCGACGGTGCCGACCACGGCCTGAGCACCAAGCAGAGCCAGCAGGCCTACGCGGCGATCCTGACCCGATGGGCCACCGAGATGATCGTCGGCGCGCGCACCGAGCGCAGCGCGCCGATCGGGTAAGCTGCGCGAGTGACCGAAGAGAACCAGTTCATCATCGCGCCCTCGTTCATCGCGCTCTACGTGCCCGCCGGACGGATCAAGCCGACCGCGTCGCGCGACGAGATCGCCGAGCGCTATGGATTCTGCGAGGACTTGGCGAATCTGCTGACCGAGCAGGCGGCGACCACGCGCTGGGAGCTCGGCATCACCGAACGGGACGTGCTCGAGAGGATCCGGGCCGGACTCGGCGGCGGCGACGCGCCGGTCTCCGCCGCCGAAGCGGACTGGATCGTCAGGCGGCTGGCCGAATTGCTCGACTGGCCGCCGCTGTGACGGCGATGCCCGGCGGCGAACGCTGCCGTCGCGCGCGAGGCGCGATCAGCGCGCGGCGGCGTCGTCGACGATGTAGCGCAGCGTGCGCAGCGGCTGTCCGCCCACCGAGCTGATCAGATGCCTGACCTGCCGGCCGATGCGCAGGCAGTCGCCGGAACTGACCTCGACGACCAGCCCCGAGCGCGCGTCGGACTCGCCCGGAAACAGGAACACGCCTTCGCCGTCGAGCACGATGTGCAGCTCATCGGACACGGAGGTCGTCACGCCCGGCACGATCGCCTCGCTGTTGTTGCCCGGCGCGTACAGATCGCGCTGGCGCGAACGATGGATGCCGCGAAAACGCGTCAGCAGCTCGTCGACGGCGGTCGCGATGCGTTCACGTTCGGTCGGGGTGGGGTCGGGACGGGCCATCAGCGCGCTGATGTCCGAAGGCAGATTCAGGGGAACGGACTGGACACTGACGCGCAATCGCGCGAGCAGCCGGGAGACGAAAGCGTCGACAGGTAATCGCACGCCATCGGCCAACTTCAACGATGCCATGAACCCTCCTGTGGCACTGTGAATGGCTACAACATTAACGCCGTTCGAGTCCCCTCGCCAAGGATAATGGGTTGAAGTGTCTGGTCGCCGGCACATCGCGACGGTCCGGCGGTCGCGGCGGCGGTCGATCGGCGATCGCCACCGCGCTCGCGCGCCGCGTCATTCGATCTCGATCTTCTCGCGACGGATCACCTCGCCCCACATCGCCGTCTCGCTCTTGATGCGCGCGGCGAACTCGGCCGGCGGCATCAACTCGACCGTCCCCTGCAGGCCGAGCTGGCGCATCGCGTTGCCATCGTCGCGCACCGGCTTCATCGCGTCGTACAGCACCTGCACGATCGCCGGCGGCGTCTGCGCCGGCATCAACGCGCCGAGCCAGAACGGCACGTCGAAACCCGCGAACCCCGACTCGATCATCGTCGGCACGTCCGGCAGTTCGGGCAGCCGCCGCGGAATCGTCACGGCCAGCGCCCGCAGCCTGCCGCTCTTGACGTGCGCGATCGTCGGCGGCGTATCGAGCATCACGTCGATCTCGCCGCCGAGCAGGCCGGTCTGCGCGGCCGCGCCGCCCTTGTACGGCACGTGCGCGGTACGGATGCCGGCCCGGTTGTTGATCAGCTCGAAACCCAGTTGCGCGAGATTGCCGACGCCGCCCGACCCGTAGGTGACCTCGCCGGGATGGGCCTTGGCCAGCGCGATCAGGTCGGCCATCGTCCGCACGTTGGCGGTACGCTCCTTGGCGGGATTGACGACGATGATGAACGGCGCCGACACCACCATCGTCAGCGGCACGAAGTCGCGCTCGGGCAGGTACGCGATCTTCTTGTAGACCTGATGATTGACGGTGATCGCGCTGGAGTTCGTCATCAGCATCGTGTAGCCGTCGCCGGGCGCGCGCGCCACTTCGCTGGCGCCCAGCATGCCGTTGGCGCCCGGCCGGTTCTCGACGATGGCCGGTTGGCCCAGCTTCTGCCGCAACTGCTCGGCCATCACGCGCGCCACCGCGTCGGTCGCGCTGCCCGCCGGAAAGCCGACGACGATGCGGATCGGCTTGGACGGCCAACCGGCGGGAAGGCCCGAAGCGGCCGATTGCGCACGCGCGGCCGGGACGGCGGCGGCCAACAACGGCGCGGACATCAGCGTGCGGACGGTTGCACGACGCGAGACGACGAAACGAGAGTTCACGATCTCCTCCAACTGGGTGCCGGGCGCGATGCCCTGGCCGCATGCTAACGCAGGCGCCCGACCGGCAGACCGGCCCACCCGTTGCCGCGATCCGGTTGCTGGAATAATGGCGGGCCGATCATCGACGACGACCGTCGGCTGGTCGGCCTGATCACCCGGACCGGCCTCGTGCGCGCGCCGTACGCGGCGCTCGGGGCGCCGGATCGAAACGGAAACGCCTGATACCCGCCTGCGATGACCGCCACCACCGAACCGACATTCACCGATGAAGACCGCGCGGCGCTCGCGCCCACCGGCACGCTGCGCGCGATGATCAACCTGGGTAACCCGCTGCTGGCGCGGCAGACGGCCGGCGAAGCGCTGCCGCACGGCGTGTCGGTCGACCTGGCCCGCGCGCTGGCGGATCGGCTGCGCGTGCCGCTGGCCTTGAGCGTCGTCGACGGCGCCGCCAAGTCGGTCGCCGCGGTCGCGGCCGGCGACGCCGACGTCGGCTTCTTCGCGGTCGACCCGGGCCGCGCGCAAGGCGTGCGGTTCACCGCGCCGTACGTGCTGATCGAAGGCGCGTACCTGGTACGCGAGGACTCTCCGCTACGCGACAACGCCGAGGTCGACGCGCCCGGCCATCGCGTCGCGGTCGGCGCCGGCAGCGCCTACGACCTGTTCCTGAGCCGGCACCTGACGCGCGCCGAGATCGTCCGCGCGCCGACCTCGGCCGACGTCGTGCCGCGCTTCCTGGCCGACGGCCTGGACGTGGCGGCCGGCGTTCGCCAGCCCTTGGAGGCCGAGGCCGAGCGCGTCGGCGGCCTGCGGCTGCTGCCGGGCCGATTCATGGTCATCGAGCAGGCGATGGGGCTGCCGGCCGCGCGCGGCGTGCGGGCCGCGGCGGCGCTCGACGCGTTCATCGCGTCGGCCAAGGCCGGGCGCTTCGTCGAGGAGGCGCTGCGGCGGCATGGGATCGATGGGGCGAGGGTCGCGCGTTGACGATCGATGCCCTGCGTCGTCGGCATTGACGACCAGCGGTGAGCGCCCTGCCGGCGGCCGGGTCGGGGTCACCGCATTCTCAAAGGAAGGCTCCGTTCGATGACCGTCGACGCGCTGGCGCTGCTCGACGCCGCCACCCGCGGCGGGGCGATCGTGCTGTTGGGCCTGCTGGCGATCGCCACATGGCGGCAACGGCGCCGATCGGGAGGCGCGGCGATTCCGCTCGCCGTGGCGTTGGCGCTGGGCCTGATCGTTCAGATCGTCATCGGCACGCCGCTGCTCGATCGACGCTTGCCGCTTCGATGGCTGGCGGCGCCCGTGGGCATCGCCGTGGCCAACTCGGTGCTGTTCTGGCTGTTCGCGCGAGCCGTCTTCGACGACGACTTCAAGCCGAGGCGGCGGCATCTGGCGATCTGGGCGGCGGTGTTCGCGATCTCGGCCGGCTCGCTGCTGGCCCGGACGACCGACGCGCTTCCCCGTGAAACGAGCGACGCGTTGACGATCGCCAGGAATCTGGCGCCGCTGCTGTTCGCGGTGCTGGCGATCGCGGCGACGGTCCACCACTGGCGCGTCGACGTCGTCGAAAGCCGCCGCCGGCTGCGCGGATTCGTCATCGCCTGCGGCGCATTGAACGCGACGACGATGGTCGCCGCGCGAGGGACCGCGCCGGCCGACTGCGTCGGCACGTTCGTCGCATGGTGGGACGTCGCGACGCTGCTGCTGATCGTCGTCGTCATCACCTGGCAAGCGCTGCGCGCCGATGATGCGCCGCTGCTGCTGCGCGGCGGGCGATTCGCGGCCAGCCCGGCCCCCGCTTTCCTCGTCGACGATGTCTACGCGCCGCCGGATCGACCGCTTCCGCACTCGCCGCCGCCATCGAATGGCGCGGCCCCGGCGCGCCCCATCGACGCGGCATCCGGCAACGGCGAGGGGGCGATCGCGCCCCCGACGACGAAACTCCCGACAACCGAACCCGCGTCGATCGATGCGGCCGACGTGGACCTGGCCCATCGATTGCGACAGGCGATGACGATCGAACGCGCCCATGCGGACGAGACCCTGTCCATCGCCAGCCTGGCCGCCCGGCTGGACGTGCCCGAGTACCGGCTGCGGCGGGTCATCAACCGCCAGCTCGGCCACCGCAACTTCACGACCTTCGTCAACGGCCATCGGCTCGCCGACGCACGCGCCGCGCTGGCGGACCCGGCGCGGCGCGAGTTGCCGATCCTGACGGTGGCGCTCGACGCCGGCTTCGCGTCGATCGGCCCGTTCAACCGGGCGTTCAAGGCCGACACGGGGCTGACGCCGAGCGCCTATCGCCGGCAGGCACTGGCCGATTCCTGAAATCGGCGAGACACCGTCGAACCGCTCGCCGATCTTGACGAGACGGCGGGCTGCGCCGTGCCTTGGCGAGGAAACGATGAACAGGAACCCACGATGCCGGCGGCTGTTGCTGGCCATGCTGACGATAGCCACGGTGCTGATGGCGGCGCCGGTGCCGGGCACGGCCGGCGAAGGCCCCGACCCGGCCGTGCCCGCGGAGAATCCGCCTGCCGCCAACCCGGATGCCTTCGCATCGCCGCGATCCTCGGTCCACATGCTCGAGCTGCCGGACCCGCGCGGCAGCGGCGAACCGATCCTCGCGTTCGTCGGCGCCGACGCGCCGGCAGACCCCGCCGCCAGCCGGCGCCTCGTCGTCGTCTCGCACGGCTCCGGCGGCGGACCCGCCGTCCACCGCGACCTGATCGAAGCGCTGGTCGCGGCCGGCTACGTCGTCGTGGTGCCGGCGCACGTCGGCGACAACCATCGCGGGCAGCGCTTGCGCGGCCCCGATAGCTGGAAGCAGCGGCCGGCCGAGATCTCGGCGGCGATCGATTCCGTGGCCGCCGATCAGCGCCTCGGCGCGCGGGTCGCGACCGATCGCGTCGGCGTCTACGGGATGTCGGCGGGCGGGCACGCGGCGCTGAGCGTCGCCGGCGGCGTCTGGTCTCCGATGGCATTCCGGCGGCACTGCGACGCGCACCTGGCCGACGACTTCCAGACCTGCGTCGGCCTGACGACGAGCCTGACCGGCGGTCCGTCCGACGGCATCAAGCAATGGATCGCGCGCACGATCATCGACGCGAAATTCGATGACGACACGCCCCAGGCATACGAAGACCGCCGGATCGCGGCGATCGTCGCGGCCGTACCGGTCGCCGCCGATTTCGACATCGCGACGCTGACCCGGCCACGCGTCCCGCTCGGTCTGTTGACGGCCGCGCGCGATGCGTGGCTCGTACCCCGCTTCCATGCCGACCGCGTGCTGGCGGCCTGCCTGCCGCGCTGCGAGCACCTGGCCGACCTGCCGACAGGCGGGCACGGCGCTTATCTATCGCCGCTGCCCAACGGGATGTCCGGGCTAGCCGAGCGTCTGCTCGGCGACCCGCCGGGCTTCGATCGCGGCGTGCTGCCCGCGATCGACCGGAAAATCGTGGCGTTCTTCGATCGCCACCTGGATTAGGGTCTGTTCACGCTAGGCCAGGCGATAGACGCCCTCGTCGTCGACCACCACCCGCTGCCGTTCGATCAATTCCGCCAGGTGTTGCGTGATCGACCGCGTCTCGGCGCCGATGACCCACGGACTCTCGTGCCCCGGCGGATACAGCAGCCGGCAGTCGACGAGCTGCGCGACCGTCTTCGGCGATTCGGCCAGCAGGTCGAGCAGCCGCTGCTCGCGCGCGTCGATCTTGGCGGCGAACGCGGCCAGGTCGTTCAGGAAGCGCTCGCGGTCGGTATAGACGCCGCGATGATGCGAGGTGACCCAGATGCGCGCGGGGATCTGCGGCAGCTTGGCCAGCGTGCGCCGGAAATCGGCCAGGTTCGACGTGACGTCGCCGTAGTAGGGGCCGAAGCTGCTCAGGTCGATGTCGCCGATGAAGGCGACGCCCTCGGGTTCGACGACCAGCACCGTATGGCCGAGCGTATGGCCGGGCATGTGGTAAGCGCGCACGCGGCTGCCGCCCAGGTCCCATTCGGCGCCGTCGTCATAAGCGACCGCGTCCGGGCGCGGCGCGTAGAAGAACTCGCGCTGCAGGCGCACGAAAGTCTCGTCGCGCTCGTGCTGCGGCGTGCCGAACGCATCGGCCATGCCCTGCCAGCTCTGCGCGGCGGGCAGGTCCTCGCGATGCACGTGCACGGCCGCGTGCGGCAGCCGGTGCAGGCCCGCCATGTGGTCCTCGTGCACGTGGCCCATGACGACGAGCCGGGCCGCGTCGAACTCGGGACCGATATGGTTGGCGACCAGCGGCGTGTCGAACGCGGTCAGCGTGTCGGTGCCGCGCACCATCACCTGGTTGCCGTCCGGATACTTGCCGTTCTTGTCGCCGAAATAGACCGATACGCGACCGAAGTCGACACGCTGGATCGTGGGGCCTGCCTCGCGGGCGGGGGTGCTGACGTTCATGGCCTTGCCGGATATCTCGTTGCGTTGTGCCGACATCGTACGACAACCGGGAAGCCCGGCGTTCGGCTTCTTTGGACTCCGGATTATCGATTCTTGCCAATTCGCGCCAATGCAGCAGAATCTCACCTTTGAGGACGCACTGTCGGGCGGTCCGCCTACCACCCCGAAGAGCAGCGCAAGCGATTCGGCGCGCTCATCGACGAGCGCGGCAACAACAAACCCCCTACAGGCTGCGGTTCGTCATCGAGTGAAGGAAAATAACGTGCTGCTCAAGTCATTGAAATTGACGAACTTCCTGAGCTTCAGCGAGTCCGCGCAAGCATTGGCGTTGCGCCCACTCAATGTGGTGATAGGCCCAAACGGGTCAGGCAAATCCAATCTGATGGAAGCCATCGATCTGATCCGTTCCGCACCCAGCACGTCAGAGAAATCCAACCTGCTCGCCACCATCCGCGATGGCGGCGGGGTGCGCGACTGGTTGTGGAAAGGGGCGCTCGAGACGCCGCACGCGACCATCGACGCCACATTCGACAACCCCGACCCCAAGATGGCGGTTGATCTTCGCTACGCCATCAGTTTTTCCGAGATCGGCCAACGGTTCGAGGTCCTGGACGAACGCGTCGAGAATGAGCGACCCGATGCAGGCCACAACAAACCCTATTTCTATTATCGCTTCCGGAATGGTCATGGCGTATTGAACGTCAAAGGCGACGAACGACGCCTGCAACGCGAAGACATCGACCCGACCGCATCCATCCTGTCGCAGCGCAAGGATCCTGATCAGTACCCGGAACTGACGTATCTGGGCAATGTATTCGGAAAAATTCGACTCTATCGGGAATGGAGCTTTGGTCGCTATACCTCGCCGCGCATGCCACAGAAAGCCGACTTACCAAATGATCTGCTGGAGCCTGACGCCAGCAATCTGGGATTGGTGCTCAACCGGCTGCGCCGCGACCCCGGTATCAAAAGAAAGCTTCTCGACGCCTTGCGCGCTCTGTATGACGGCATCGACGACTTTGACGTACAGATCGAAGGCGGCACCGTACAAGTGTTTTTTCAGGAAGGCCGCTACATCGTTCCCGCTACGCGGCTCTCGGATGGCACCTTGCGCTACCTGTGCCTGCTGGCAATTCTGTGCCATCCCAATCCACCGCCGCTGATTTGCATCGAAGAACCGGAGCTAGGTCTTCACCCCGATGTGTTGCCGACCTTGGCGAGTCTGCTCAAGGATGCGGCAGGGCGAACTCAACTGATCGTCACGACACATTCGGACGTTCTGGTCGATGCCCTGACGGATCAGCCGGAAGCCATCGTCGTGGCGGAAAGAACGGCCGCGGGAACGACGCTTACGCGCCTTGATGCGGCAAAACTCGAACCATGGCTCGAAAAATACCGGCTGGGCCAACTCTGGACGCGCGGGGAGATCGGGGGGACGAGATGGTGAAGCTGTACGTCGAGGGCGGGGGCGAAACAGCAGCATTGAGAGCGGCCTGTCGTGAAGGCTTCAAGACATTCATTTCCCGAGCAGGAATCGAGAGGCGTCCCCGTATCGTTGCCTGTGGCTCCCGTCAGGATGCCTATGACTCCTTTTGCACCGCCATCCAAAACGGAGAAGACGCATTTTTGCTGGTGGACAGTGAAACTGTCGTCGCTGCATGGCACCAGAAAGGTCAGCCGGACGCATGGCAGCCTTGGGCGCACCTGAAAACCGCGCAAGGAAACGGCTGGGACAAGCCAACGCATTCGGCCGACACCGACTGCCATCTCATGGTGCAAGTCATGGAAAGCTGGCTCTTGGCCGACCGAGAGGCACTCAAGGCGTTTTTCGGCCAGGGTTTCAAGGACAACGCCCTGCCCGCGGCCAGCAACGCCATCGAAGGCATAGCGAAACCGCAGGTCTACAATGCTCTGGCGCAGGCGACCAGCAACTGCAAGACCAAGTCTACGTACGGCAAGGGCGAACACTCCTTCAAGGTGCTGACGCAGATCGATCCCGCCAAAGTCGTTCAGGCATCGCCGTGGGCCAAGCGGTTCGTGGACGAGCTGCGCAAGAAAATGAATGCCTGAAGAGACCCGAGACGACGAACTCGTGATCACGCTGGCAGCCAGACGCACCAGGCTGCGCGTCGCTCAGCGCCCCGTGTCTTCACCCGGATAGGTGCCCGGCAGCAGGATCGATCGATCGACGTCCTGGATGTTCGTATGGCCGCAGAACGCCATCGTCACGTCCAGCTCCTTGTGGATGATCTGCAGCGCCTTGGTGACGCCGGCCTCGCCCATCGCGCCCAGGCCGTAGGCCATCGCGCGGCCGATCATCGTGCCGCGCGCGCCCAGCGCCCAGGCCTTGAGCACGTCCTGGCCGCTGCGGATGCCGCCGTCCATCCAGACCTCGAGCTTGTCGCCGACCGCGGCGACGATCGGCGGCAGCGCGCTGATGCTCGACGGCGCGCCGTCGAGCTGGCGCCCGCCGTGGTTGCTGACGACGATCGCATCGGCGCCGGCCTCGACGGCCAGGCGGGCATCCTCCTCGACCATGATGCCCTTGAGGATCAGCTTGCCGCCCCACTGTTTCTTGACCCATTCGACGTCGGTCCACGACAGCCTGGGATCGAACTGCTCGTTCGTCCACGCGGCCAGCGAGCTCATGTCCGAGACGCCCTTGACGTGGCCGACGAGGTTGCGGAACGTGCGCCGTTCGGTCTTGGCCATCGCCAGGCACCAGCGCGGCTTGGTCGCCAGGTTCAGGATGTTGCGCAAGGTCGGGCGCGGCGGCGCCGTCAGCCCGTTCTTCAGGTCCTTGTGGCGCTGGCCGATCACCTGCAGGTCCAGCG
>JASGFT010000107.1:0-17643 GCA_047605425.1 Burkholderiaceae bacterium
TTCTACCTCAAATCATTGATTTGTATGAACTATTTCGGTTCTCGGCCAGGCACTAGCTAGTTCTAGCTCAAAAGATCACGAATTCGCCGTGGCAGAGCTCGGGTGTGGCAAGCAAATCTCTTCGATAGAGCACCAAATTTCCGTTCATGTTGTTGGAAATAATACTATTTGGTTGATAAAAAGCGGCAATTTTCTAGATGGATCCATTGTTGGCCCATTAATAGCGTTGGTGCAGGCAGAAATTGTTGCAAGCGTTGTCACGCTAATGCGCATAAATAGCGAGGAGGGCGTGCTTCTGAAAAACGACAAGCCTACGCGAGATTCGGTGGCAAGTCTTTGGTTAAATCATTTTTTGGATTGTAAAAATGGTATTTTATCCAGCCGGGTATGATAAGGCATTGGAGCGCACGCTTCTTCTAGTTAAAGAAAGGCAAGGGAGAGACAGTAGCGGCCACGACCATCTTCATTCGGAGCGTGTTTGGAAATTGGCGCGAGCCATAGCCCATGAGCAGCCTTCGGCGGAAGTAGATATCGTAGTAGTCGAAATGGCTGCGTTACTTCACGACATTTCTGACTATAAGCTCAACGGTGGTGACTTGGAGCGCGGCCCAGCCGAGGCGGAATCTTGGGTGAGAGAGTTAGGGCTTGGACAAGCGGTCGCTATGCGTGTGGCACATGTTATAGAAACGATCGGATTTCGAGGTGCGAACGTGATAGGCCCTTCTCTTTCTTCGGAAGCGGAAATTGTACAGGATGCCGATCGATTGGATGCGATAGGTGCAATCGGTATAGCACGTGCATTTGCCTTTGGCGGAGCCCATGGACAAACGCTTATAGGCAGAACCTTGTCCCCAATTTTACATACATCATTCGAGGGGTACAAAGATAAAAGTCGAGGAACCACCGTCGAACATTTCTATGAAAAATTGTTGCTGCTCAGAGAGCGTATGAATACCGAACCAGCTAAGAGAATGGCGGAAAGGCGGCATAAATTCATGGTTGAATTTCTGAAACAGTTGCAAACGGAGACAGACGGTGAGTTCATTGACATGGAGGAAGATTTTATCTACTGAAATAAGAAAACGCATGGGGAACTGAAAATGCTTCCACTATCAGATGCGCAGGAGAGATACGTTCGACTGCATGCAATTCGCCCGCATACGAGTGTTTGCAACATGACCGTTGCATTTGATGTTCATGGCGTATGGAATATTGACTGCTGGCATGAGGCTTGGGAAATACTCTCTGCAAGGCATCCGCTTTTGCGCGCCGGTGTTGAACAAACAATGTCTGGTAGCTTGAGGTTTCGGCTGTGCGAATCTGTTGCCAAGTGTGTGGATGTTCTAGATGCGGTTAGCGCTGTTGAGGAATGGAAGGAATATGTAAATAACGTTGCAGAAGATAGTCATTTTGATGAGATGATCGTTACCAGGGCTCCAATGTGGCGCGCCCGGGCGATACCAAATGGTTCGACCAGGTTTGGATTAGCGGTGGCTCTGACGGACGCGGTTCCGGTCATCGTTCGAACCTCATCGAGTCGATGAGTGCGTGTTGACAACGGATATACGGTCGCACAAAATTCGTATATCTGTTGTGTGTATGGAGGGCCATTCCCATGCGTGACGCGGCGATCAATCTGCGCGCCCTGCCCGAACAACGCGATCTGATCGATCACGCGGCCAGCCTGTTGGGCAAGAACCGCTCCGATTTCATGCTGGAAGCGGCTTGCGAGCGGGCGCGCGCCGTTGTGCTCGATCAAGTGTTTTTCCGTCTGGATGCCGACAGGTTCGCGCGGTTCACGGCGCTTCTCGATGCGCCCACGGCACCGAACGCCGGGCTGGAACGGCTGATGGCGGTCAAGGCGCCGTGGGCCCCGGAATCCGAGTGAGCTCGCGATTCAGTGCTCCGCTGCCGCTGAACGCCGGGCATTCGCTCGGCGATTTCGCATGCGGGGAGGCCAGCTTGGACGAATGGCTGAAGCGACGGGCTCTCGCCAATCAACTGAACGGCGCCACTCGTACCTTCGTGGTGACGGATCGTGACGATCGCGTAGCGGGTTACTACGCGTTGGCGGCCGGTGCCATTGCCCACGCCGAGGCCGTCGGGAACGTACGTCGCAACATGCCGGATCCGATTCCCGTCCTGGTGCTGGCCCGCCTGGCCGTCGATCATCGCGCTCAGGGCGCCAGGCTCGGCGCGGCGTTGCTGCAAGACGCGGTTCGGCGCGCCGTGGCCGTTTCCGAAAACGCGGGCGTGCGTGCGTTGCTCGTCCATGCGCTGCATGAACGGGCCAGGAAGTTCTATGAGTACTATGGATTCCAGGCTTCTCCGATCCATCCGTTGACCTTGATGCTTCGGCTGGAAATCGCAAGGGTCTGAAATTCACGGTATCGCGGCGGCATGCGCGCGCGGCCGACGGTCGTCGCTGGTACGATCTTCGGCGCCGCCGCGGCGATCGACGACGCGCAGCGGCGGTTCATGAGGAGACCTCGATGACCGCAAGCCCGACCGTGACCGCCGCCGTCGTCCAGACGTCGACCGTGCTGTTCGACACCCAGGCCACCGTGGCGCGCGCGGTGGAGCTGATGGCCGACGCGGCCGCGCGCGGCGTCAAGGTGCTGGTCTTTCCGGAGGCGTTCATCGGCGGCTACCCGAAGGGCGCCGATTTCCACATCTACCTGGGCGGGCGCACGCCCGAAGGCCGCGCGGACTTCCAGCGCTACCTCGACGCGGCCGTGACCGTCGACGGCCCGGAGGTCGGCGCGCTGGCGCAGGCCGCCGGCCAGTGGGGCCTGCACGTGTGCGTCGGCATCATCGAGCGCGACGGCGGCACGCTGTACTGCACGGCCGTCTACCTGGGGCCGGACGGCCGCGTGCTCGGCAAGCACCGCAAGCTGATGCCCACCGCGCTCGAACGGCTGGTCTGGGGCTTCGGCGACGGCTCGACGCTGCAGGCGGTGGACACGCCGTACGGCAGGCTGGGCGCCGTGATCTGCTGGGAGAACTACATGCCGGCGCTGCGGATGGCGATGTATCAGCAGCGCGTGGCGATCTACTGCGCGCCGACGGCCGACGATCGCGACACCTGGATCGCGACGATGCGGCACGTGGCGATGGAGGGGCGCTGCTTCGTGCTGTCGGCCTGCCAGCACCTGCGCCGAAAGGACTTTCCGGCCGACATGCACAACCGCCTGCCCGAGCCGCCGGACACCGTGCTGATGCGCGGCGGCGGCGTGATCATCGATCCGCTGGGCCGCGTGCTCGCCGGGCCGCTGTACGACGAGGACGGCATCCTCGTCGCCGAGCTCGACCTGGGCATGATCGCGCGGGGGCAGATGGATTTCGACCCGGTCGGCCACTATTCGCGGCCGGACGTGTTCTCGCTGCACGTCGATACCACGCCGCGGCACGCGGTGCGGATGGCGGACGCACCGGCCGATCCGCCGGTCCGCTGATCGGCCGGTGCGCTGATCCGCAGGTTCGCTTCTCAGTTGGTTCGCGGATCCGCCGGTTCGCGGATCAGTCCGCCCGAACCCGCGGCCGCAGCGGCTCGCTGCCGTTGAGCGTGTCGACGTCGAAGCCTGCCGTCAGCTTGTACTGAGCGGCGATCGACTGGCGCTCGGCCAGCGGCAGCACCGCCTCGAGGTCGTCGTAACCGTCGGGCGCGCGCTGCTCGAGCACGTGCAGCACCGCGTCGGGGCCTTCGGCGCGGTTGGCGGCCAGCAGCGCCGTCATCGCCGGTCGGCGGATCGCTTCATAAGCGGCCAGCGCCTCGTCGATCGATTCGCGCATGCTCAGTTCATGAGCGAGCCGGCGCGCGTCGAGGATCGCCTGCGAGCCGCCGTTCGAGCCGATCGGATACATCGCGTGCGCGGCGTCGCCGAGCAGCGCGACGCGGCCGAAGGTCCAGGCGTCGACGGCGTTGCGGTCGCTCATCGGGTATTCGTAGATCTCGCGCGCGTTGCGGACCAACTCGGCGATGTCCAGGTCGCCGGTCCGCCAGCCTTCGAAGCGCGGCAGGAAATCCTTGCGCGAGCCCTGGCGGTTCCAGTCCTGCGGCGTCTTCAGCGTGTTCTCGTCGAACAGGATCTCGGCGATCCAGTTGATCAACTGGCGGCCGTCGGCGTACTGGTGGATCGGGTAAGTGACGAACTTCTGCTCGGCGGTGCCCATGATCGTCATCGTCGCGCCGTCGCGCGTCGGCGGCGCGATCGTCGTGCCGCGCCACAGGATCATGCCGCTCCAGACCGGCAGGCCTTCGTCCGGATAGCGCTGCGCGCGCAGCGTCGAATGGATGCCGTCGGCGGCGACGGCCAGGTCGGCGTCGATCGACGGCGCGGGGCCGCCGTCGTCGGTGCGCACGAAGTCGACGCGGGCGCGCGTCTCGCCGCTGCGTTCGCCGCGGATCGTGCGCGCGCGCACGGCGCGGCGGTTGGTGACGACGTTGTCGGCGCCGATCCGCTCGACGACGGCTTCGAGCAGCAGCCGCTGCAGGTGGCCGCGGTGGATCGAGATCTGCGGCCAGCGATAGCCGGCGGCCAGGCCGCGCGGCTCCCGCCAGACGATCTCGCCGCGTTTGCTGACGTACATCAGCTCGGCGGTGCGGATGCCTTCGGCCAGCAGCGCCGGCAGCAGGCCCAGGTCTTCGAGCTCCTTGACCGAATGCGGCAGCAGGTTGATGCCGACGCCCAGCGGCTCGATCGTCGGCGCCGCTTCGTAGACGCGGCAGCGGATGTTGGCCGCGTGCAGCGACAGCGCGAGCGACAGGCCGCCGATGCCGGCGCCGATGATGAGGACTTGCATGATCGATCGGTGACGCGAAGGGAGTGGACGGCGTGCGCGCGGCCGGATGCGCCGCGGCGGACGGACCGGGCATTCTAACCCTGCGCCAGGTGGGCGGTTCTTCTCGCGCGCGCGTTCAGGCGTCGGCCTGCGGGGCGCGCCGGCCGGCGCGCGGGCCGATGACGAACGCGACGCCGCCGAGCGTCAGCGCCAGCGACAGCACTTCACGCAGGCCGAACGGTTCGCCCAGCATCAGCGCGGCCGACACGACGCCGACCATCGGCGTCAGCAGCATGCCGATCGACGCGATCGTGGCCGGCAGCCGCCGCAGCGCGGCGAACCACGTCAGGTAGCACAGGCCCATCGGCACGACGCTGACGTACAGCATCGACAGCCAGCCGTGCGTCGAGACGCCGCCCAACGCCAGCGGCTCGAACAACAGGCCGAGGACGACCATCGGCGCGCAGCCCAGTCCGACCTGCCAGGCCAGCAGCGCGAACGGCTGCAGGCCGTCGACCGGTTCGAGCGTGACCGTGCCCCAGGCGAACAGCGCGGCGGCGGCCAGCGCCAGTGCGCCGCCGAGCAGCCGGTCGGCGTCGAGCACCAGGCCGCCGCCGCCGAACATCACCCACAAGCCCAGCATCGACAGCGCCAGTCCCGCGATCGCGCGTCCGTCGGGACGCTGCCCGGACACCGGCCACGCGAACAGCATCGCCCAGACCGGCATCGTATAGACGAGCAGCACGCTCTGGCCGACCGTCAGCCAGCGCAGCGCCAGCGTCGACAGACCCATCCACGCGAACACGTTGAGGAACGCGGCCCACGCCAGCCGGGGCAGCCGGCGCGGCTCGACGCGCAGCCGCTGGCCGAGCGCGATCGCGACCAGCGCGAAGCCGATCGCGGCCGCCAGGCCCGCGGTGCCGCGCGCGAACAGCGGCGGCAGTTCGCGGATCAGGCCCTTCATCACCGGCCAGTTCAGGCCCCAGCCGACCGAGGTCAGCAGCAGGCACAGCGCGCCGCCGCGGCGATCAGGCTGCGGATCGGTCACGCGCGGGCGCCGGCGGCGCGCCGCAGCGGAGCCGCCGTCAACCGGCACAGCGCGTCGAACGACAGCGCATCGATCCATTCGACGGCTTCGAGGCCGTCGGGCGTCACGTCGATGACGGCCAGGTCCGTATAGATGCGGCGTACGCAGCCCAGGCCGGTCAGCGGGTAGGTGCAGCGCTCGACCAGCTTGCTCTCGCCGGCCTTGGTCAGGTGTTCCATCATCACGAAGGTGCGCTTCGCGCCGATGGCCAGGTCCATCGCGCCGCCCACCGCGGGGATCGCGTCCGGCGCGCCGGTGTGCCAGTTGGCGAGGTCGCCGGTCACCGACACCTGGAACGCGCCCAGCACGCAGATGTCGAGGTGCCCGCCGCGCATCATCGCGAAGCTGTCGGCGTGGTGGAAGAAGGCGCCGCCCGGCAGCAGCGTGACGGGCTGCTTGCCAGCGTTGATCAGGTCGGGGTCCTCGTGGCCGGGCGCGGGCGCCGGGCCCATGCCCAGGATGCCGTTCTCGCTGTGCAGGAAGATGTCCTTGTCCTTGGGCAGGTGGTTGCCGACCAGCGTCGGCAGGCCGATGCCCAGGTTCACGTACGCGCCTTCGGGGATGTCGCGCGCGACGCGAGCGGCCATCTGGTCGCGGCTGAGCTTGCCCGGGATGCCGGCGGGCTTGTCGGAGCGGGAGGGGGTCGATGTCATGGTCGTTTCCGCGAATAGGGCTGGGAACGGGGCGGCAGGATCGGCTAAGGAGATACTAAGGATGCACTAAGGCCGATGTCCCCGGCCGACGGCGACGACGCGGTGCACGAAGATGCCGGGCGTGACGATCGTCTCGGGGTCGAGCTCGCCGAGTTCGACCGTGTGCTCGACCTGCGCGATCGTGCAGCGCGCGGCCATCGCCATCACCGGTCCGAAATTGCGCGCCGCCTTGCGGTACGTCAGGTTGCCCCAGCGGTCGCCGGCCTGCGCCTTGATCAGCGCGTAGTCGCCGTGGATCGGGTATTCGAGCACGTACTGGCGGCCATCGATCTCGCGTGTCTCCTTGCCCCGGGCCAGGTCGGTGCCGTAGCCGGTCGGCGTGAAGAACGCGCCGATGCCGGCGCCGGCCGCGCGGATCCGCTCGGCCAGGTTGCCCTGCGGGACGAGTTCGAGTTCGATCCTGCCGGCGTGGTACAGCTCGTCGAACACCCATGAATCGGCCTGGCGCGGAAACGAGCACAGGATCTTGCGCACGCGCCCGGCCTTGAGCAGCGCGGCCAGGCCGGTGTCGCCGTTGCCGGCGTTGTTGTTGACGACGGTCAGCTCGCGCGCGCCCTGCTCGATCAGCGCCTGCGTCAGTTCGTCCGGGATGCCGGCGCCGCCGAAGCCGCTGATGAGGAGGGTGGCGCCGTCCTGGATGCCGGCCAGGGCTTCGGCGGTGGTGGCGACGATCTTGTCGATCATGGAGTCTCCGTGATTGGGCGCATATGCCATTATCTTCCGATGTCCGGACTTTCCTCCTCGATTCCTCCCGCGGCATCGTCCGATCGACGATCGCCGGCCCGTTTCGTCGGCATCGACTTCGGCACGACCAACAGCGTCGTCGCCGTCGCCGATCCGGATCGCGCCGAGCCGGCCCGCGTCGCCCGCTACGGCGCGGCGCGCGACGATGCGAGCTTCCGTTCGCTGCTGTGCCTGTGGCCCGACGACGACGGCCCGCCGGGACGATCCGCGCGGCCGCCGGCCCCGACGCGATCGAGGCGTTCCGCACGCACGGCGCGGACTCGCGGCTGATCCAGTCGGTCAAGTCCTTCGTCGCGAGCCCGGGCTTCGAGAGCACGGTGATGTTCGGCCAGCGTTATACGATCGTCGACCTGATCACGCTGCTGCTGCGCGGCCTGCGGCGCGGCGCCGAGCTGTCGGTCGGTCCGCTCGGGACCGTGGCCTGGTGCGGCCGGCCGGTGCGCTTCGTCGGCCAGCAGGCGGACGAGGCGCTGGCGCTGCGGCGGCTCGAGCAGGCCTACGCGCGCGTCGGCTTCGCGTCGGTGAGCTTCGTCCCGGAGCCGCAGGCGGCCGCCCACCACTACGCGCGCTCGGTGCGCGGCACGCAGGTCTGCCTGGTCGCCGACTTCGGCGGCGGCACCAGCGACTTCACGCTGCTGCGGGTGAGCGGGGCGGCCGGCGGCGGTGCCGACGGCCGCGCGACGCCGGCGATCGACGTGATCGCGCAGGCCGGCGTCGGCATCGCCGGCGATGCGTTCGACCAGCGGATCGTCGAGCACGTGGTCAGCCCGCTGCTGGGAATGGGCAGCACGTACCGCGGGATGTCGGGCCAGGCGCTGGCGGTGCCGGGCCACTACTATGAATCGCTGTCGGCCTGGCACCGGCTGTCGATGATGCGTACGCGCCAGACGCTGAAGGAGCTGCAGGACATCCGCGTGACCGCCGCCGACCCGCGGGCGATCGAGCGCTTCATGTACCTGCTGGACAACGAGCTGGGCTTCGAGCTGCACGCGGCGGTGACCGAGGCCAAGGCGCGGTTGTCGCGGGCCGAGTCGGCGACGCTGCGCCTGCGGGCCGGGCCGATCGACATCGAGGCGGCGTTGGCGCGCGCGGACTTCGAGCGTTGGATCGCGCCCGAGCTGCGGACGCTGGCGGGCTGCGTCGATGCGATGCTCGCCGACGCCGACGTGCCGCCCGGCCGCGTCGACCGGGTCTTTTTGACCGGCGGTTCGTCGCTGATCCCGGCGGTCAGGGAGCTGTTCGCGAGCCGCTTCGGCGCGCAGCGCCTGTCCGGCGGCGACGAGTTCTTCTCGATCGCGGCCGGCCTGGCGCTGGCGGCGCGCGAATCGGGCAGTCTGGCGGCGGCATGAGCCGTCGCAACGGAGAATCGCGCGACGGCCGGTCGCCGATGCCGGCGGAGGCGGCCGGCCGACGAACGGTCGGTACCCGGCCAGCGCGGACACCGGCCGGAAACGCCGTTCGGCGACAATCGCGTGCCAGGGACGCGCGCGCCGGGCGACCCAGCACCAATCGAATCGGACTCAACCACGGAGGCACATCGCCCATGAAGCTGTCGACTTTCTCGTTGGCCGCCGGCCTGGGTTGCGCGCTCGCTTGCGCGCCGGCCCTGGCCGTGCTCGGCGGGGCGCCCAGCGCGGCGGCATCCGCGCCGGCCGCCGACTCCGGCGCGACGGCCGCGCCGACGGTCACGGTCCGTTCGGCCGGCGCCGGCGCCGACGCGTACCGGATCCAAGAAAGCCGCACGCCGGCGGGCACCGGCGTCCGCGAATACGTGGACGGCGACGGCGTCGTGTTCTGCGTGACCTGGGACGGGCCGCAGATGCCGAACCTGCCGGCGCTGTTCGGCGACTACTATTCGCAATATGCGGACCATCTGAAGCAGCGGCGCGAGCAGGGGCTGCGCGGACCGGTGCGGATGCAGGCCGACGCGCTGGTCGTCGAATCGGGCGGACGGATGCGCAGCTTCAAGGGGCGCGCGTACGTGCCGTCGCTGCTGCCGGCCAACGTCGATCTGGAGACTCTGCAATGACGAATGCGATCACGACCGCTTCGCGCTGGCGACTCCGCTGCGCGCGCGCCTTGGCGCTGCTCGGCCTGACCGCCGTGCTGGCCGCGTGCGGCGGCGAATCCTGGAACGACGACGATGACGGCAGCGGCCAGGGACCCGAGGTGTCGACGAACACGTCGGCGGCGGTCAACGTCGTGCCGGTCGTCATCGACGGCGGCCCGTCGGGCAACGCGGTCAACGTACCGTTCGTGTCGTTGACGATCTGCACGCCCGGCAGCACGACGCAGTGCCAGACGATCGACCACATCCTGCTCGACACCGGCTCGACCGGCCTGCGGCTGATCTCGTCGGTGCTGACCGGAGCGGCGACGCCGGCTGCGCACGACACCGCGGCCGGCGCGCCGCTGGCCGAGTGCTTCGCCTACGTCGACGGCACGGTCTGGGGACGGCTGGCCAAGCTGGACGTCGAGTTCGGCGGCGAACGGTTGTCGTCGGTGCCGGTGCACCTGATCGGCGACCAGACCTCGGCCGAGCTGCCCGACAGCGACTGTCCGGGCCCGTACCAGAACACCGTCGCCGACTTCGGCGCCAACGGCATCCTGGGCATCAGCACCTTCCTGCAGGATTGCGGGACGCAGTGCGCGGCCGCGGTGTCGTCCAGCTACTACTTCCGCTGCCCGGCCGACGGCTGCGTCAAGACGACGGTCGCGCTCGCCGACCAGGTGAACAACCCGGCCGCCCTGCTGGCCGGCGACAACAACGGCGTCATCGTCACGCTGCCGAGCGTGCCGGCCGGCGGCGCGTCCAAGGCCACCGGCGCGCTGATCCTGGGCATCAACACACGCGACAACAACGCGCTGGCCGCGACGACGCCGATCCTGACGCTGTCGCCGACGACCGGCTACCTGAGCGCGACCTACAAAGGCGCGACGCTGGTCAACAGCTTCTTCGATACGGGATCGAACTTCTATTTCTTCAACGACTCGTCGATTCCGGAATGCACGGCCAGCGATTACGATCGCTTCTACTGCCCGTTGTCGCCGCAGAGCATCAGCACGACGGTCACCGGCGGCAACGGCGTCACCAATACGGTCAGCTTCTCGCTGGTCAACGCCTATACCGTCCACCAGGCCAACTGGCTCAACGACGTGTTCGACGGATTCGGCGTGACCTCGTCGCTGGCCAGCAGCTTCGACTTCGGCGCGCCGTTCTTCTTCGGGCGCAGCGTGTACACGGCGTTCGAGGGCGAGGACGGCGCCGCGACCAACGTGGTCGGCGGCGTCGCCGGCCCCTGGATCGCGTTCTGACGCGAGCGCTCAGCCGGCCTCGTTCGTCGACACGACGGCGGGCTGGCTGATCCGGTCGATCGTGCGCCTGAGCAGCAGCAGCAGCAGCAGTCCGGGCAGCGCCGCCACGACGGTCAGCACGAAGAACGTTGGCCAGCCGAAGGCCTCGACCAGCACGCCCGAGGCCGGGCCCACGTAGACGCGGCCGACCGCCGACAGCGCCGACAGCAGCGCGTATTGCGCGGCCGAGAAGCGCCTGTCGGTCAAGGTCATCAGGAACGCGACGAAGGCCGCGGTGCCCATGCCGCCGCACAGGTTCTCGAGCCCGATCGCCGCCGCCATCAGGCCGAAGTGCTTGGGCAGCACCGACAGCGCCCAATAGCCGAGGTTCGACACCGCCTGCAGCACGCCGAACGCCAGCAGCGATTCGAACAGCGGGCGGCGGGCCAGCCAGATACCGCCGACCAGCGCGCCGACGATCGTCGCGATCAGGCCGAACACCTTGTTGACGGTGCCGACCTCGGCCGGCGAGAAGCCGGCGCCGCGGATCAGGAAGGTCGTCGACAACGCGCCGGCGAACGCGTCGCCGAGCTTGTACAGCACGATCAGCGCGAGCAGCCAGGCGGCGTGGCGCTGCGAGAAGAACGCGTTCCACGGCTCGACGAACGACGGAAAGCCGACGGCGCGCGCGGCGAACAGCGCGGCCAGCCCGGCGGCCAGCATCGTCAGCGTATCGATGGCCAGCGCCGCGAAGCGGTTGCCGGCCGCTTCGCCGACCAGCAGCGGCCAGGGCAGCGCGCGCAGCGCGAACCAGGCCAGCGCGCCGGCGGCGACCATCGCCACGAAGCCGATCAGCTCGCGGCGCGCGTCGCTGGTCGGGCACCAGCGGGAATCGACCGCGGGCACGAACAGCGTGGCGATCGCCAGCAGCACGAACACGCCGGTCATCACGCGGTAGGTGGCGGGCCAGCCGATCCACTGGTCGGCGATGATCAGCGCCAGCCCGCCCGAGACCAGCATCGCCAGCCGGTAGCCGAGCACCGAGACCGCCGCGCCCGCGCCGCGCTCGTCGGCCGGCAGCAGGTCGTTGCGATAGGCGTCGAACGCGACGTCCTGCGATGCCGACAGGAAGGCGATGACGACCGCGCACAGGCCGACCAGGCCGATCGAATCGCGCGGATCGAGCGTGGCCATCGCCCAGCAGGCCGCGGCCAGGCCGAGCTGCGTCAGCAGCAGCCAGCCCTTGCGGCGCGAGCCCCGGTTGCCGCCGAGCCGCGGCTCGAAGCGGTCGAGCAGCGGCGCCCAGACGAACTTGAACGTATAGGGCAGGCCGGCCAGCGCGAAGAAGCCGATCGTCTTGATGTCCAGGCCCTCGACGGTCAGCCAGGCCTGCAGCGTGCCGGTCGACAGCGCCAGCGGCAGCCCGCTGGCGAAGCCGAGCAGCAGCATCGCCGCGATGCGCGGATTGGCGAAGACCTGCAGGTACTGCCGCGCCAGCGGCTCGCGCGCGGGGCGCGACGCTACGTCAGCGCTCGAACGCATAGTCGATCGTGACCGGCGCGTGATCCGAGAAGCGTTCGGCGATGAAGATCTCGACCCGGCGGGCGGTGGCGGCGATGCCCGGCGTGGCGATCTGGTAGTCCAGGCGCCAGCCCACGTTCTTGGCCCAGGCCTGTCCGCGATTGCTCCACCACGTGTACTGCTCGGGCCGCGGATCGAGCTGGCGGAACACGTCGACGAAATCCAGCTCGTCGAACACCGCGCTGAGCCAGGCGCGCTCCTCGGGCAGGAAGCCCGAGTTCTTCTGGTTGGACTTCCAGTTCTTCAGGTCGATTTCCTTGTGGGCGATGTTGATGTCGCCGCAGATCACGATCTGGCGGCCGCAGACGGCCAGCGCCGCCAGGTGCGGGCGGAAGCGCTCCATGAAGCGGAACTTGGCGGCCAGTCGCTCCGCGGAGCTGGAGCCCGACGGCAGGTACAGCGAGATGACCGCGAACGAGCCGAAGTCGGCCTCGACGTAGCGGCCTTCCTTGTCGAACTCCTCGTCGCCGAATCCGTAGCGCACCGACAGCGGCGCGATCCGCGTGTACAGGCCCACGCCGCTATAACCCTTTTTCTCGGCCAGATGAAAATAACCGGTCAGCGGCCCCCGGTCGCTCGGCAGCGAGCGCATGCTGTCGTCCAGATCCTTGTCCTGCGCCTTGACCTCCTGCACGCAGACGATGTCGGCCGATTGCTTGCCCACCCAATCGAGCCAGCCCTTGCGGGTGGCCGAGCGAATGCCGTTCAGGTTCAGGGTGATGATCCGTATCATGACGCCGGTCGATGCCTTCGCAGGGGACTTTCGTGAGCCAGGAACTCAGAGAATATTTGCGTACGGAGTTTATCCGCTTCGCGATGGACAGCGGCGTGCTGCGCTTTGGCGAATTCAAGACCAAGGCCGGCCGGCTCAGCCCGTATTTCTTCAATGCCGGGCTGTTCCACGACGGCGCGAGGCTCGGGCGCCTGGCCGAGTTCTATGCGCGCACGCTGCTCGATGCCGAGAAGGCCGGTCACGTCCAGTTCGACATGCTGTTCGGTCCGGCCTACAAGGGGATTCCGCTGGTCGGCGCGGCGGCGGTCGCGTTGTGGCGCAAGGAGCGCAACGTCGCGTTCGCGTACAACCGCAAGGAAGCCAAGGACCACGGCGAGGGCGGCATCGTGATCGGCGCGCCGCTGCAGGGCCGGGTCGTCATCGTCGACGACGTGATCTCGGCCGGCACCTCGGTGCGCGAATCGGTGCGCCTGATCCGTGACGCCGGCGCAACACCGGCCGCCGTGCTGATCGCGCTCGACCGCTGCGAACGCGGCGGCGACGCCGAGCAGGTCAGCGCATTGTCGGCCGTGCAGGAGGTCGAGCGCGACTACGGGATCCCGGTGATCTCGATCGCGGCGCTCGACGACATCTTCACGTACCTGGACTCGGGCGCGCACGCGACCGGCGAGCTGATGCCTTATCGCGAGAAGATCGCCGCCTATCGGGAGCGCTACGGCGTCAACCTGTCGTCGCTGCCGGCTGGGGGCGTCGCCGCCCCCTGAGTCTTCGCCGCCCCCCGAGTCTCCGCCAGGGCCTCGCTCCGGATCAGCCGCGTCGCGACGGGGGTTTGCCGCCCGTCGCGGCTTGCGAGCCAGCCATCGCGGGCCGCTGCGGCGGCGTTCCGCGCGCATGACACACTCGCCGGATGGTCGCATCGGCATTGCGGGATCCTGACCGCTTTGGCCCCATTCGAGCACGGGGCGGCGGTCGGCAAGGGCGCTCACGCCGATCGTTTACGAGTCGCGGATTCGGAAGCGGTCGGCGCGCAGCGTGGCGTCCGGTCGCCGGGGCCGGGGCCGGGGCCGGGATTGGGGCCGGGATTGGGGCCGGGGTCGGGACCACCGCCGCCCGTCGTTGGATCGGCGCGTTGCTGGCGGTCCTGGCGTTGCTGGCCTGGCTGCCGGCCGGGCACGCGCAGACCGCGGCGAAGAAGCCGACGACGCTGTACTCGTGCCGGGACGACAGCGGGCGCGTGCTCAGCAGCGACCGGCCGATCGTCGAATGCGCGAACCAGCCGTTGCGCGAGATGAACGCCAACGGCATCACGACCCGCAACATCCCGGCGCCGTTGACCCCCGAGCAGTTGCGGCGCAAGGCCGACAGCGACGAGCGGGCCCGCGTGCAGGCGCTGCGCGAACGGCAGGAAAAATCCCGCGACCGGGCGTTGCTGCTGACCTACGAGAACCCGCAGGCGCTGGAAGCGGCGCGGCGGCGGCAGATCGCCGACCTGAACCACGAGATCTCGCTGGCGCGGAGCCGGATGATCGCCAGCCACCGCGAGATGAGCCGCGCGAACGCCGAGCTGGTCGCGCTGACGAACCCATCGCAGATCGCCGAGGCCAAGCGCAACATCCGCATCATCGCCCAGGGCATCCTCGCCGACGACGCGGCGATCCAGCGCGTTCGCGGCGAGATCGAGGAAGTCGAGCGACGTTTCGACGCCGATGCCGCACGGCTCAGGCAGTTGCTGCGCGACCCGGACGCCGGACGCTGAGCCGCCGCGCAGTCAGCGGGCCGCGGCGGCGCGATCCTGCTGCCAGCGCTCGAAGCCCCTGGCGCGCAGCTCGCAGGCCGGGCAGCGGCCGCAGCCATGGCCCCAGGGGTGGGCATCGCCGCGTTCGCCGACGTAGCAGGTGTGCGTCGCCTCGCGGATCACGTCGACCAGCGGCTGGCCGCCGAGCTCGAACGCGAGCTGCCAGGTCTGCGCCTTGTCCAGCCACATCAGCGGCGTCTCGATCGCGTACACGCGGTCCATGCCCAGCGACAGCGCGTCGCGCATCGCCCGCATCGTCCGGTCGCGGCAGTCCGGATAGCCGGAGTAGTCGGTCTCGCACATGCCGCCGACCAGCGTCGCCAGTCCGCGCCGGTACGCGAGCGCGGCCGCCAGCGTCAGGAACAGCAGGTTGCGGCCCGGCACGAAGGTGTTCGGCAGGCCGTTGTCCGTCATCGCGATCTCGGTCTCGCGGGTCAGCGCGGTGTCGCTGATCGTGCCGAGCACCGGCAGCGACAGCAGGTGGTCGTCGCCGAGCCGCTCGGCCCAGGCCGGCGACAGCGCCGCGACCTGGCGGCGCACGGGGTCGCGGCAATCGAGCTCGATCCGGTGCCGCTGGCCGTAGTCGAAGCCGATCGTCTCGACGCGCTCGTAGCGCTCGAGCGCCCAGGCCAGGCAGGTCGTCGAGTCCTGGCCGCCCGAGAACAGCACCAGCGCGCCGTCGCCCGCCCGCGGCGGATCGGCGCTCATCGTGTCGCCGCCCGTTGGTCGCGGTGCCGCGCTCATCGGGCCGCCCTCACGACGCGTCGAGCCGCGCGCGCAGCAGCTCGTTGACCTGCTGCGGGTTGGCCTTGCCGCGCGAGGCCTTCATCACCTGGCCGACCAGCGCGTTGAACGCCTTGTCCTTGCCGGCCTTGAACTCCTCGACCGACTTGGGATTGGCGGCGACGACCTGGTCGACGATCGCCTGCAGCGCGCCGGCGTCGCTGATCTGGCGCAGGCCCAGCGATTCGATCAGCGCATCGACGCGGGCGGCGTCGGCGTTCGCGTCGGCCGCCGCCGCGTCCGCGCCGTCGGCCGGCTGGCTCCACAGCGCCTGGAACACGTCCTTGCCGCCCTTGTTCGAGATCGTTCCGTCGACGACGCGGCGGATCAGCGCCGCGAGCTGCGTCGGGCGGATCGGCGCCGATTCGATCGCGACGTCGTCGCGGTTCAGCGCGGCCGACAGCTCGCCGAGCATCCAGTTGGCGGCCGGCTTGGCGTGCGCCGCGCCGGTCAGCGCGACCAGCGCGGCGACCAGCGCGTCGTACCAGTCGGCCATCGCCCGGCTCGCGGTCAGCGTCGCCGCCTCGTACGCGGACAGCCCGTGCTCGTCGGTGAAGCGCTGGCGCTTGCCGGCCGGCAGCTCGGGCAGCGCGGCGCGGACCGTCTCGATCCAACTGTCGTCGATGACCAGCGGCGGCAGGTCGGGATCGGGAAAGTAGCGATAGTCGTGCGCGTCTTCCTTGCTGCGCATCGACCGCGTCTCGTCGCGGTCGGGGTCGTACAGGCGGGTCTCCTGCACGACGGTGCCGCCGTCCTCGATCAGTTCGATCTGGCGGCGCACCTCGAAGTCGATCGCCCGTTCGAGGAAGCGGAACGAGTTCAGGTTCTTGATCTCGCAGCGCGTGCCGAACTCGGTGCTGGCGGCCGGCCGCACCGAGACGTTGGCGTCGCAGCGGAACGAGCCTTCCTGCATGTTGCCGTCGCAGATGTCCAGCCAGGTGACCAGGCCGTGCAGCGCCTTCGCATAGGCGACGGCCTCGCGGGCCGAGCGCATGTCCGGCTCGGTGACGATCTCGAGCAGCGGCGTGCCCGCGCGGTTCAGGTCGATGCCCGACAACCCGCTCATCGCGACGCCGCCGAGCGCGCGCATCGCCTCTTCGTGCAGCGACTTGCCGGCGTCTTCCTCGAGGTGCGCGCGCGTCAGCCGGACGAAGCGCTGCTGCGGCGCCGAGCCGGGCTTGTCGTCGTCGGTCCACAGCACGGCCAGGCCGCCGCCGGCCACGACCGGGATCTCGTACTGGCTGATCTGGTAGCCCTTGGGCAGGTCCGGATAGAAGTAGTTCTTGCGCGCGAACACCGAGCGCGGCGCGATCATGGCGCCGACCGCCAGGCCCAGGCGGATCGCGCATTCGACGGCCGCGCGATTCATCACCGGCAGCACGCCGGGCAGCGCCAGGTCGACCGGCGAGGCCTGCGTGTTGGGCGCCGCGCCGAACGCCGTCGACGAGCCGGAAAAGATCTTCGATCGGGTGCGGAGCTGCGCGTGGGTTTCGAGACCGATCACGACTTCCCAAGGCTTGCCGTCGGCGCCGCGGACCAGGGCGGGCCGCGCGCCGGCGTCGAAGGGGCGGGTCTCGGAGGGGGAGGGCGTCGACATGGTGTGGCGAAACGGATGACGGGGTGGGCGGGGACGGCGGCGGGCGGCGCGTCGTCAGCGCGCCGACGCGCAGGCGCCGCTGGACGGATCGAACATCACCGGCCAGGCCTGGTCGTAGACGTTGCCGGTGCAGCGTGATTCGCAGCCGGCGTGCGCGAGCGTGATGCGGCGATCGTCGCGCCAGATCATCAGCTTGCAGCCGCCGCCGTCGCGGGCGCGCAACTCGATGTGAGGCCGGGTCTGCACCTGACGGAAGTCGGCGCCGTCGAAGCGGCATCCGCCGCGCTTGCCGACCGACAACTGCCATTGCAGCGATTGCACGACGTTGTCGGCGACCTTCAGCGTCGCGTTCTCGCGAAAACCATCGTCCTCGGTCTGCGCGCAGCGGCCATCGAGGTTGATCGCGCGATAGGCGATCGGCGTCTTGCCGGGCATCGCGCCGGGCGTCGCGCACGAGCCCAGCAGCACCGAGGCCAGCGCCAGCGCGACGACGCGCCAGCCGCGCGCGCGGCGATGGGCGGGCATGCCGCGCGC
>JASGFT010000108.1:0-17441 GCA_047605425.1 Burkholderiaceae bacterium
GCAGGTCCTCGTCGCGGAAGCACTTGGTGATCTGGTAGTAGCGGTCGAAGCCCGCCACCATCAGCAACTGCTTGAACAACTGCGGCGACTGCGGCAGCGCGAAGAACTGGCCGGGGTTGACGCGGGACGGGACCAGGTAGTCGCGCGCGCCCTCCGGCGTCGACTTGGTCAGCATCGGCGTCTCGATATCGATGAAACCCTGCGCATCGAGGAACTTGCGCACCTCCATCGCGACCCGGTACCGGAGCATCAGGTTCTTCTGCATCGGCGGGCGACGCAGGTCCAGCACGCGGTGCGTGAGCCGCGTCGTCTCGGACAGGTTGTCGTCGTCGAGCTGGAACGGCGGCGTCACCGACGCGTTCAGGATCTCGAGCTCGTGGCACAGCACCTCGATCTCGCCGCTGCGCAGGTTGGCGTTGATCGTGCCCTCGGGCCGGCGGCGCACCTTGCCGACGACGCGCACGCAGAACTCGTTGCGGATCCGGTCGGCGGTCTTGAAGACGTCCTCGCGATCCGGATCGCAGACGACCTGCGCCAGGCCCTCGCGGTCGCGCAGGTCGATGAAGATCACGCCGCCGTGGTCGCGTCGCCGGTGGACCCAGCCGAAGAGCGTGACGACGGTGTCCAGGTGTTCGGTCGAGACCTGGCCGGTATAGCAGGTGCGCATGTCAGCAGAATCCTCAGTTCGATTGGATCGGGATGGTACTCGCCCCACCCCGGTCGCTGGGCGACACGACACCCATCGACACCACGTACTTGAGCGCCTCGTCGACCGACATCGCCAGCTCGATGACGTCGGTGCGCGGCAGCATCAGGAAGAAGCCCGACGTCGGATTCGGTGTCGTCGGCACGTAGACCGACACCATGTCGACGTCGATCAGGCGGCGGATCTCGGCCGCCGGCGCTCCGGTCTGGAAGGCGATCGTCCACGATCCGGCGCGAGGGTACTGCACGAGCAGCGCCTTGCGGAACGCCTGGCCATTGGGGCTCAGGATCGTGTCGCTGACCTGCTTGACGCTCGAATAGATCGACCGGACGATCGGGATACGGCCGAGCAGACCCTCCCAGAACGCGAGCAGGCGTTGGCCGATCAGGTTGCGCGTCAACAGGCCCGTCACGAACACCACGAGCGCCGTCAGCAGCACACCCATGCCGGGCACGTTGTAGCCGATCAGCGCGCGCGGCTGCCAATGGAGCGGCAGCAGCTTCAGGCTCTGGTCCATCGTGCCGATGATCAGGTTCAACACCCAGAGCGTGATCGCCAGCGGCACCCAGATCAGCAGGCCGGTGATGAAATACTTGCGCAGCATCGACGATTCCCTGCGATCAGAGTGGAGAAGGCCTGGCGCGCGCGGGGCGGGCGCGAACGCCGGGCGGGACGAAGCCGCCCGCCACCGGCGAGCACGTCCGGCGGATCGGGGCGCGCCCGGCCAGGGGCGGCCGAACAGACGGCGGCGGCAACGGCCCGGCGGGCCGCTCAGGCACTGGTCGCGCCGGAACCGCCGGTCGATCCGCCGGCCGGCGACGAAGCGCCGTCACCGGTGCCCGCCGACGGGCTGGCGCTGGCCTCCTTGGCCGGCTCGGCCGCCGGCTTGGCGTCGTTGCCAGAGGCGGCGGCGGATTCGCCGTTTTTCTTGCCCGATGCGTTGTCGCGGAAATCGGTGACGTACCAGCCCGAGCCCTTGAGTTGGAAGGCCGGCGCCGTCAGCGCCTTGGAGAAGGTCTGCTGGCCGCACGACGGGCACTCGCGCAGCGGCGCGTCGGACAGTTTTTGCAGGACGTCTTTCTTGAAGCCGCAGGCTTCGCAGCGATAAGCGTAGATCGGCATGGTCGAAGCGGACGAGGATGGAACGGACGATCGGATGCCGCCGGCCGCGGCCGGGCGTTGCGCGGATACCGCGCCGAACCAGTAATTATAGGCGGTATTGCGGATTTTCAAGGGGCCTTCGTCGCCGGGCGAGCGCGCAGCCCGATGCCGCGGGGGGGCGAAGGCGCGGATCGGCCGCCCGCCCCGCCGCCGCGCTCACCTGGCCAAGACCTTGCGCGACCCGTCGGCGAAGACCTCGTCGTCGCGCACCAGCTTGCCCTCGCCATCCCATTCGCGCTCGCGCACGCTGCGCCCGCGTTCGTCGTAGACGACCTCGGACAATGGCTTGCCGTCGGACCCGAAGGTCTTGTGCGAGCCGATTGGATGGCGCCAGGATCCGGCCTCGACTAGGAACATGCCCTCGCTCGACAGCGTGCCGTTGTCGCGATACTCGCGCACGCGGATCGTGTTGGCGTCGATCTGCTCGGACTCGCGGCGCATCTGGCCGTTCAGGTAGTACTCGCGGTCGGTCTGCTGGCGGCCTTCGCGCCAATGGCGGTCGCGCTGCAGCTTGCCCTGCTCGGCGAACTCCTGCTCGCGCACGCGCTCGAACCGGGCCCCCATCGCCTCGAACTGCACCTCGCGCCGCAACGACCCGTCGCGCCAGAACTGGCGTTCGATGCGCTGGCCGGGACTGTTCTCGATCGCGCGAGCCGGCTGGCCGTCGTCGCCCATGTAGGTCGCGCGCAGCAGCCGGCCCTGCTCGTACTTCATCTTGGCCTTGACGGCGCCCTGCTCGTCGAACAGCTCGACGTCGACCGGACCGGCGAAGCCGCACAGCTTTTGGTCGTCGACGGCCGGCGCCAGCCGCGGCCGGCTGCCGCAGCGCAGCTCGGTGAGCTGGCCGCGCGACGTGAACTCGGCGGCGACCGTCTCCCGAGTGGCGCCCTGGCCGCCTTCGCCGCCGCTGCCGGCTTCGAAAAAGCTGGCGCGATACAGTTGGCCGTTCAGATGGTAGGCCCTGACCAGCCCGACGGCCGACCCGTTGTCGTAGACGGCGTCGCGCAGCAGCGTGCCGTCGAGCGCGAACTCGCGCTGGCGCCCCTGTGCATTGCCTTTTTCGTTGACTTCGCCCTCGCGCTGCAGCTTGCCCTGCACGAAAAACCGGCGCATGCCGACGAACTTGCCGTCACGCAGCGCCTCTTCGCGAGCCACCAGGCCCGTATCGCGGTCGATGCACCGCATCGTGCCGGTCTTGCCCGCGGTGGTCGCCCCGTTCGCGGGATCGACCGCCTGTCCCTGCACCTCGCATTCCAGGACGGCCGCGCGAGCCGGCGCGAAGGCCAGCAGGGCGAGCGCGACGCCCAGACCGCCGAGCAGGCGTGCGAAACGGCGAGTTCCTCGTCGGTCAGAACGGGATGTCATCGTCCATGTCGTCGAAATTCGCGGCGGGCTTGCGCGGCGCCGGCGCGCCGCGGCCGCCGCCGGACGGTTCGCGCGACTCGCGCGCGTAGCCGCCGCCACCGCCCTCGTCGCCGTATCCAGCAGCAGCCCCACCACCGCCGCCGCCACCGTCGCGCGAACCGAGCAGTTGCATCTCCTCGGCGACGATCTCGGTCGTGTAGCGGTCCTGGCCCTCCTTATCGGTCCACTTGCGAGTGCGCAGCCGACCCTCGACGTAGACCGGCCGCCCTTTCCTCAGGTATTCGGCCGCGATCTCGGCCTGGCGGCCGAAGAACACGACACGGTGCCATTCGGTTTCTTCCTTGCGGTCGCCGGTGCCCTTGTCCTTCCACATGCGGCTGGTGGCGATGGTCACGTTGGTGATCGCGCTGCCGTCCGGCGAGTAACGGGTCTCGGGATCTCGTCCCAGATTGCCGACCAGAATGACCTTGTTGACCGATGCCATGAATGAACTCCAAACGCTGACTTGAAGGATACCTGTTTGACGGATGAGAAGCGGATGCGTCCGGTGACGATCAGCCGTGACTGGCCGACGACGAACCGAGCACGCTGCCCGGCGTGTCGACGCGCTTGCGCAAGGTCATGATCAGCCAGGCCAGCAACAGGACGCCGCTGCCCGCGAACACCGCCTGCCCGCCCCAGCTCGCGAGCGCCCAACCGCCCAGGCCGCCGCCGACGAACAGGCCCAGCGACTGCGTGGTGTTGTAGACGCCGAGCGCGGCGCCGCGCGTGCCCGGCGGCGCCAGCTTGGAGACCAGCGAGGGCTGGCTGGCTTCGAGCACATTGAACCCCGCGAAGAACGCGGCGAGCAAGATCGCCATCGGAATTACGCCCCGCGGATGCCAGAACAACCCGATGACTACGACCAGCATCAGCCCGATGGCGCCCGCCAGCACCGTCGACACCCGCCCGCGCCGCTCGCCCCAGTTCAGCGCCGGCATCATCAGCATCACCGACACGGCCATCACCGGCAGGTACAGCTTCCAGTGCGCATCGAGCGGCAGCCCGGCATCCTCGACCAGCCAGTTGGGCACGACGACGAACACGGCCATCTGCACCGCGTGCAGCACGAACACGCCGAAGTTCAGCCGCAGCAGGTCGACGTGCGCGAGCACGTCGCGGAAACGGCGTCGCTCGACGGCGTCGACCGCGCCCTGCGCCGCGTCGGCCGGCGGCGCGGGCAGCCGCGTCACGGTGACGACCGCCGCCAGCGCCAGCAGGCCCGTCAGCGAGAAGATGCCCGCCATGCCGATCAGCGAATACAGCAGCGGCGCCGCCACCATCGAGACGGCGAAGCTCATGCCGATCGAGATGCCGACCATGGCCATCGCCTTCGTGCGCTGCGAATCGCGCGTGTGATCGGCGATCATCGCGGTGACGGCGGCCGAGACCGCGCCGGCCCCTTGCAACGCGCGCCCGATCAGCACCGTCATCACGTCGGGAGCCACCGCCGCCAGGAAGCTGCCGGCCGCGAACACCAGCATGCCGGCGACGATGACCGGCTTGCGGCCGAATCGATCCGACGCGATGCCGTAGGGAATCTGCAGGAACGCCTGCGTCAGGCCGTACACGCCCAGCGCCAGCCCGACCAGCAGCGGCTGGTCGCCGCCCGGCAGCCCCCTCGCGTGGACCGCGAACACCGGCAGGATCAGGAACAGGCCGAGCATCCGCAGCGCGAACACCATCGCCAGCGAACCGCTGGCGCGCAACTCGGCACGCGTCATCCGGTCCTTGGCGGGCGGGACGGCGGCACGGTCGGCGGGCGGCGAGGGCTCGGACAAGATGCGATTCGGCGAAGGCGGGATGAGGGTCGACGGACGACCGGCCATGAACGGCGCGGTGCCGGATGCCGCCGCCGGACGTCCGCCGGGCGTGACGGCAGGCGATCGGTCAACACGTTATATTACTCGATTGCCCTCGCCGCTCCGGCCCGCTAACCGATGGACACGATTCGCATTCGCGGCGCCCGCACGCACAACCTCAAGAACCTCAACCTCGACCTGCCCCGCGACCGGCTGGTCGTCGTCACCGGCCTGTCGGGATCGGGCAAGTCTTCGCTGGCTTTCGACACGCTGTACGCCGAGGGCCAGCGCCGCTACGTCGAATCGCTGTCGGCCTACGCGCGCCAGTTCCTGCAGTTGATGGAAAAACCCGACGTCGACCTGATCGAAGGCCTGTCGCCGGCGATCTCGATCGAGCAGAAGGCCACCAGCCACAATCCGCGCTCGACGGTCGGCACGGTCACCGAGATCCACGACTACCTGCGGCTGCTGTTCGCGCGGGCCGGCACGCCGTACTGCCCTGATCATCCGGACCAGCCGCTGGAGGCGCAGACGGTCTCGCAGATGGTCGACACGGTGCTGGCGATGCCCGAGGGCATGCGGCTGATGATCGTCGCGCCGATCCTCGCGGCGCGCAAGGGCGAGCAAGCCGAGCTGTTCGACGACCTGCAGTCGCAGGGCTTCACGCGCGTGCGCGTGCGCACCGAAGGCCAGCCGGCCCCGCGCGTGCACGACCTGGTCGACGGCCCGCCGGCGCTCAACAAGAACCAGAAGCACAGCGTCGACGTCGTCGTCGACCGGGTCAAGATCGGGCCGTCGATCAAGCAGCGGCTGGCCGAATCGTTCGAGACCGCGCTGCGCCTGGCCCAGGGCCGCGCGATCGTCGTCGACATGGACGCGCGCGCCGACGCGCAGCCATCCGGCGCGCCGGCCGAACAGGTGTTCTCGAACCGCTTCGCCTGCCCGATCTGCAGCTATTCGCTGCGCGAGCTCGAACCACGGCTGTTCTCGTTCAACAACCCGATGGGCGCGTGCCCCGATTGCGACGGCCTGGGCGTCGTCGAGTTCTTCGATCCGCGCCGCGTCGTGCAGTTT
This sequence comes from Burkholderiaceae bacterium, assembly GCA_047605425.1. Lineage (GTDB taxonomy): Bacteria > Pseudomonadota > Gammaproteobacteria > Burkholderiales > Burkholderiaceae_E > JAKPAM01. The sequence goes on from JASGFT010000108.1 coordinate 6,148, forward strand.
CCGAACCTGAGCCTGGCCTCGGGCGCGATCAAGGGCTGGGACCAGCGCAATCCGTTCTACCACCAGATGCTGCAGAGCCTGGCCGCGCACTTCGCGTTCGACCTGGACACGCCGTTCGACAAGCTGCCCGATGACGCGCGGCAGGTGATCCTGCACGGATCGGGCACGCAGAAGCTGCCGTTCGTCTATTCGACCGGCGACGGCAACGCGGGCGCCAGGGCCAATGGGAACGGCAAGGGCGACGGCCGGGCCGGCAAGTCCGGCACCGGTCGCGGCACGGTCCGCCATCATCCGTTCGAAGGCGTGCTGCCCAACCTCGAACGGCGCTTTCGCGAAACCGACTCGGCGCAGGTGCGCGAGGAGCTGGCCAAGTTCCGCAGCCATCGCCAGTGCCCGTCGTGCGGCGGCACGCGGTTGCGCGCCGACGCCCGCTTCGTCAAGGTCGGGCCGCGCGGCGCCGACCGGCCGATCTGGGAGCTGTCGCGCTGGACGCTGGGCGAGCTGCTCGACTGGTTCGGCGACCTGGCGCTGCCCGGCTCGCGCCAGGCGATCGGCGAGCGCATCGTGCGCGAGATCGCCAGCCGCCTGCGCTTCCTGAACAACGTCGGTCTCGACTACCTGTCGCTGGACCGGTCGGCCGAGACGCTGTCGGGCGGCGAAGCGCAGCGGATCCGGCTGGCCTCGCAGATCGGATCGGGGCTGACCGGCGTGATGTACGTGCTCGATGAACCGTCGATCGGCCTGCACCAGCGCGACAACGATCGATTGATCGAGACGCTCAAGCACCTGCGCGACCTGGGCAACTCGGTATTGGTCGTCGAGCACGACGAGGACGCGATCCTGGCAGCCGACCACGTCGTCGATCTGGGCCCCGGCGCCGGCGTGCACGGCGGCGAGCTGATCGCGCAGGGCACGCCCGACGAGATCCGGCGCAACCCGGCCTCGCTGACCGGCCGCTACCTGTCCGGCGACCTTCGCATCGAGGTGCCCGCCAAGCGGCTGCGACCGGGCAAGCGCAAGCTGACGATCCGCAACGCGCGCGGCAACAACCTGCGCGGACTGACGGTGTCGATCCCGGTCGGCTTGCTCGTCTGCGTGACCGGCGTATCGGGCTCGGGCAAGTCGACACTGGTCAACGACACGCTGTACGCGGCCGTCGCCCGCCATCTGTACGGTTCGCAGGCCGATCCGGCCGAGCACGACGCGATCGAGGGGCTCGACCAATTCGACAAGGTCATCAGCGTCGACCAGAGCCCGATCGGCCGCACGCCGCGCTCGAACCCGGCCACGTACACCGGCCTGTTCACGCCGATCCGCGAGTTGTTCGCCGAAACGCCGACGGCCCGCGAGCGCGGCTACGGGCCCGGCCGCTTCTCGTTCAACGTCAAGGGAGGCCGCTGCGACGCCTGCGAGGGCGACGGCGTGCTCAAGGTCGAGATGCACTTCCTGCCCGACGTGTACGTGCCCTGCGACGTCTGCCACGGCAGCCGCTACAACCGCGAAACGCTCGAAGTGCAGTACAAGGGCAAGAACATCGCGCAGACGCTGGACCTGACCGTCGAGCAGGCGATGGCGTTCTTCGAGAACGTGCCGGTAATCGCGCGCAAGGTGCGCACGCTGATGGACGTGGGCCTGGGCTACCTGAAGCTGGGCCAGGCGGCGACCACGCTATCCGGCGGCGAGGCACAGCGCGTCAAGCTGTCGCTGGAGCTGTCCAAGCGCGATACCGGCCGCACGCTGTACATCCTCGACGAGCCGACGACCGGGCTGCACTTCCAGGACATCGCGCTGCTGCTCGGCGTGATCCGCGCGCTGCGCGACCACGGCAACACCGTGATCATCATCGAGCACAATCTGGACGTGATCAAGACCGCGGACTGGGTCATCGACCTGGGCCCGGAAGGCGGCGCCCGCGGCGGCGGCCTGATCGCCGAAGGCTCGCCCGAAGCGATCGCCGCCGAGCCGGCCAGCCACACCGGCCGCTACCTGGGCGCGGTCCTGGCGCGCACGCGCCAAGCCGGCCGGGGCGGGCCGGTCTAACGGGCATCGGCCCCCGAGCCTCACAGGTCGAGCTTGGTGATCTTGCTGCCCTGCAGATTCAGGTTGGCCATCAGGCCCGCGTTGGTCATCACGAACGCGACGACCGATTGATTGGCCGTCGTCGTGTCGATCTCGCCGTTGGCGCCGACGTTGGCCACCGCCACCGAGGCATCGCCGCCGACCGACCAGCCCTCGCTGTTGCGGAACTTCTCGAGCACCTCGGGCGTCATGAACATCATGATGATGGCCTTGGACTGGCCGCCGATCTGGAATCCCAGCGTGCCGGCCAGCGTGCGGTAGTAGCCGGCCGACCGGCCCTGCACGCGCAGCACGCCATCGCCGTATTCGCCGCCGACCACGAATCCGCCGGCGAGCACGTTCGGGAACACCAGGATGCCGCGCGAGCGCGCGGCGAGATTGCGCGAGTCGGGCACCGCTTGCGCCAGCCGCGCCAGCGCGGCATCGGCGGCCGCGTCGATCTCGCGACGCTTGGTCGCCTTGTCGGCGGGCGCTTCGGGCGTGGTGGTGCAGCCCGTCACCGCGAGAAGCGAGCCTGCCGCGGCGGCCGTCACGAACAGTCTGCGGTCCATACTGGATCTCCTTTGTTGTTAACGTAGATAAGTCGAAAACCCCTGCTGTACCTTACCGATATCGCCCTTATCGAGCAATACCGGCGCACCGATTTGCAACGCCTGCGCATACACGCGCGACAGGTATTCGGTCTCGACCGCCATGTCGATCGCCGACGCTAAGTCCGCGCCGATCGCGACCAGTCCGTGGCTGGCCACCAGGCAAGCCTTGCGGTCGCGCATCGCCTCGACGACCGCGTCGGCCAGCGCCCGCGTGCCGAAGGTCTGGTAGCGCGCGCAGCGGATCGAATCGCCGCCGGCCATCGCCACCATGTAGTGGAAGGCCGGGATGCCGTGCTCGCGCACGGACGGCACGCACGACAGCGCCGTGGCGAACGGCGCATGGCCGTGCACGACTGCCGCGGCGCAGCAATGCCGATGCATCGCGCGGTGCAGCGGCGCCTCGGACGAGGGCGCGCGCGATGCCGCGACCGGCGGCGCCGCCGCCGCGTCGATCAGGCCGGCCAGCGGATCCTCGTCGTCGAGCGGCAGCCAGACGACATCGTCGTCGCCGATCGACTCGGGCGGCATCGCGCCGGGCGTCACGAGGAACCCATCGCGCGCGCCGCGATGCCAGCGCAACGACAGGTTACCGGTGGCACCGTGGTTCAAGCCCAACAGATCCAGCCTGCGCGCCGCGTCCGCCACCTGGCGACGGGCCTCGCGTTCGTTCGATGGCGACACGATCCTTATTCCTGTTGCGCCGGCGAAGCGGACTTACCCCGGGCCAGCAGCGCGGCGATCGACTCGGCGCTGGCGCGGCAGGCGCCGAACTCGGTCAACAGCGCGTCGACCAGCGCGGCCGGCGTCACGTCGAACGCCGGATTCGACGCATCGCAGCCCTCGGGCGCGATGCGCAGATCGACGACGCGGCCGTGCTCGTCGCATCCCCTGACGTGCGTGACCTCGCGCGGCGAACGATATTCGATCTCGATGTCGAGGCCCGACGGCGTCGACGGATCGATCGTCGACGACGGGCAGGCGACGGCGAACGGCACCGAATGCGCGCGCGCCGCCAGCGCCTTCAGATAGGTGCCGACCTTGTTGGCGACGTCGCCGTTGGCGGCCACCCGGTCGCAGCCGACGATCACCGCGTCCACCTGGCCGCGCATCATCAGCAGGCCGCCGGCGTTGTCGGCGACCAGCGTGTGCGCGATGCCGGCCCGCGCCAGCTCCCAGCAGGTCAGGCTCGCGCCCTGGTTGCGTGGCCGCGTCTCGTCGACCCACACGTGGACGGGCTGCCGCTGCGCGGCGAGCTGGAACACCGCCGACAGCGCCGTGCCCCAGGCCAGCGTCGCGATCGGCCCGGCATTGCAGTGCGTCAGGATCCGCAGCGGGCGGCCCTGCTCGCGCGCTCGCGCCAACGGGCCGGCCAGCCAGGCGATCGCGTGCGCGCCGATCCGGCGGTTGCATTCGACGTCGTCGTCGCACAAGCGCGCGGCCTCGTCCCAGGCCGCCCGCGCCCGCGCGGCGACCGGCAGCGGGCGGACACGGTCGGCCACGCGCGCCAGACCCCAGCGCAGATTGACCGCCGTCGGCCGCGTCGCGAGCAGACGGGCCTGCGCGCGGGCCAGCGCCGCGTCGTCGGCCGCCTCGCGCAGCGCGAGCGCCAGGCCGTAAGCGCCGACTGCGCCGATCAGCGGCGCGCCGCGCACCCGCATCGTCCGGATCGCGTCGGCGCAGGCCGCCTCGTCGTCCAGCACGAAGGTCCGGTATGCGAACGGCAACAGCGTCTGGTCGATCGTGGTCAGCCGGCCTTGCCCATCGATCCACAACGTGCGCGCGGACGGCGCGCGCGCGAGAGCTTCCGTCTCCGGCAGCGAGTCGCCCGAGGACCGCTCGATCGTCGAATCGTTCATGGCCCCGATGGTACTCCGCCGGCGGCACGCACCGCCCCGGCCCGCGGCATCTCGCGCCGGGACCTTGCCACGATCCGATGACGCCGCCGTGAAGGGCGCCGGACGCCGGCGCGGCGGATCAGGCATCATCCGGAGTCGCCCCGCGCGTCGATCGGCGCCGCCATTCCGCCCCGCAGTCCCGCCGCCCTTCCGATGTCCGACGATTCCCCCCGCCGCGCCGCTCGCCCGTCGTCCCGACGCGCGCCGATCTTCTACGGCTGGATCGTCGTCGCCGCGGTGTTCGCGATCCTCACGGCCTGCTCGGGCGTCACCGTCTACAACCTGTCGGTCTACCTGCACGCTTTCCTCGAGTCGGGACGGTTCTCGATCAGCGACGTGTCGCTGGCCAGCGCGACGTTCTCGGTGGCCGGCGGCGTGGTCGGCCTGTGGGCCGGCAAGCTGCTCGAACGCCACGACATCCGCGGCGTGATGACCAGCGGCGCGCTGATGATGGCCGCCGCGCTGGCGATGCTGCCGTGGGTCGACGGCCTGTGGTCGCTGTACGGTTTCCATCTGCTGCTGGGGGCCGGTTACGCGACCTGCGCGCTGATCCCGTGCACGACCATCGTCGCCCGGTGGTTCTCGGCGCAGCGCTCGACGGCGATGTCGATCGCCGCGACCGGCAACTCGCTGGGCGCGATCGTCGTCACGCCGCCCAGCGCGATGCTGGTCGCCGACGTCGGGCTCGGGCGGGCCGGCCCCTGGCTCGGCATCGCGCTGCTGGCGCTGGTGCTGCCGATGATCTGGGGCCTGCTCCGTTCATGGCCGCGGGACAAGGGGCTGCGCGCGCTCGGCGAGGACGAGGCGAGCGACGACGCGCCGGCCGCCCCGCCATCGATGCCTTATCGCGAGGCGCTGCGCACGCGCTTCTACTGGGCTTCGACGCTGGCCTTCCTGTTCGGCATGGCGGCGCAGGTCGGCGGGATGACGCACGTCTACAACCTCGTCATCGAACGGACCGCCGACGCGCGCCTGGCGGGCCTGGCGATCGCGGTCATGGCCGCGGCCAGCGTCGGCGCGCGCGTGATCGCCGTGGCTTCGCTCAAGCGCATGTCGGCACGCGCGTTCATCATGGCGCTGCTGGTCACGCAGGGACTCGCGCTGGCCGCCGCCGGCGTCGCGCCGTCGGCCGTGCTGCTGGTCGCGGCCATCGCGCTGTTCGGCTCGACGATCGGCAACATGGTCACGCTGCAGTCGATCCTGCTGACCGAGGTGTTCGGCATCCAGGCGTACGCGCGGCTGTACGCGTTGAGCCGCTTCTTCGCGGTGTTCGGCGTCGTGCTCGGCCCGGGCGTCATCGGCATGCTGCACGAACGCACCGGCGACTACGGCTGGCCGCTGCTGGCCGTCGGCGCGATCTCGGTGGTCGGCATCGCAGCGCTGGCCGCCAGCGGACCGCCGCCCGGCCGTTCGCGAATGGCGTAGGGCCCGTCCACCCGGAGATCGAGCCCTCGCCGGCGAGCAGCCCCGGCATCCCCTCGGCATCCCCTCGGCATCCCCCCGGCCCCCCCGGCATCCCCCTCCGGCATCCCCCCGCACCGCGCGCGGCGTCCCGCGCCCGACGCGGCCGGGCCCGTTAGACTGCGGACTTGATCGCCGGCCCCCGGGCTCGCCGCTCGCGTCCTCGCGGCGGCGCTTCGCCCCGCCCCGGCCGTTTGCCTGGATCCCGATGCCCGCCTCCCGTTCCGTCCGCTCCGCCGCCCCCCTCCCCGCCCCGCGCGCCGCCGATCGCGGCGCGAGCCGATCCCCGATGATCCGGATCGGCGCCAGCAGCTTCGAGCCCGGCCCGGGCGGCGATCTCGTTCCGTCGCTGGATCGCCATCACATCTTCGATCCGCGCCATCACGACGCGATCGAGGACATCATCGAGAACCGGCGCGTGATGCTGATCGGCCATACCGGCGCCGGCAAGACGAGCTTCATCGAGCAGATCGCCGCGCGCGTGCGCCAGCCCGTGCTGCGCGCCAACATGAACGGGCAGACGACCGTCTCGGACTTCGTCGGGCTGTGGACCGTCAAGGGCGGCCAGACCGAATGGATCGATGGCGTGCTGCCTTACGCGCTGAAGACCGGCGCGTGGCTGATCGTCGACGAGATCGACTTCGCCGAACCGTCGATCCTCGCCGTGCTGACCGCGGTGCTCGAACCGCAGGGCCGCCTGCTGCTCAAGGAAAAAGGCAACGAGATCATCGCCCCGCATCCGCGCTTTCGCCTGTTCGCGACCGCCAACACGGCCGGCGCGATGGGCGAGTACCGCCATCTGTACCTGGGCGCCAATCCGTTGAACGAGGCCTTCCTCGATCGCTGGCGCATCTATCACATCGACTACCTGTCGCCGGCCCAGGAGCGCAAGCTGCTGGCCGCGCGGATGAAGGGGCTGCTGGACGCCGCGACGATCCAGGCGATGACGCTGGTCGCCGCCGACTGCCGGCAGGCTTTCGAGCGCCAGGAGCTGAGCTGCACGTTCTCGACGCGCCGCCTGCTCGACTGGGCGCGATTGACCGCGCGCCACCAGGATCCGCTGCGCGCGGCCGAACCGGTGATCTTCGCGAAGATCAATCCGTCCGATGCCGACGTCGTGCGCGGCCTGATCGCGCACCGCCTGCCGGCGCGCTGAGACCCGTCCCGCCCCGGGCCACGCGATGAAAGGCCAGCACGGCACCCCGCACAGCCCCGGCCGCAGCCCGCGCGCCGTGCTCGAGAAGATCGCGCGCGTCGTCAGCGGCGACTACACGCTGGCGGTGACCTTCGCCGGACCGCCGGCGCGCCTCGATCGCAGCGGCATCGTGCTGCCCGAATCGATGCTGGTCGACGGCACGCTCGACCGGATGATCGGCACCGTCGACCTGCTGATCGCCCGCCGCCAGCATGCGTCGCCCGGCCCGCTGCGCCGACTGCCGGGCGTCATGGCCCGCGCGATCGGCCAGGTCATCGACGATCACCGCTGCGCGCGCCGGCTGCTGCTCACGCATCCGGGCGCCGCCCGCTTCCTGCGCGCGCGGCGCGAGGCCGAACGGCGGCGGCTGATCGCGAACGGACCGCTGGTGTCGTGGGAGGTGCGATACCTGGACGCGATCGGGCGCTACCTGTGGAACGACCCGGACGTCGGCGGCGAGCCCGTGGTCGCGGCGCCCACCGAGCACGCGCAACGCGCGGCCCGGCTCGCCCGCGTGCTCGGGCGCGAGCCGCTGTTGCGCGAGGCGCTGCGGCTGAGCGAACCTGTGCTGGAGGCGGCGCGGACGGCGCGCAGCTCGGTCGAGAGCGCCGAACGCGCGCTGGCGCTGGTGCGGATCGTGCAGCGCCTGCAGCAGGACGCGCGGCACAACCAGCTCGGCGCGCGGGCCGATCCGGACGAGGGATCGCCGGCCGGCGACGATGACGCGAACGCGCTGTCCATGGACGCGCAGGCCGACGCCGCGATCGACGATGCGCTGGCGCCGGACGACGAGGGCGCGGATGCCGGGCGCGACGACGACGAGCGTGCGCCGCCGGACCTCGCGCAGTTCGAACCCGAGCTCGAATCGCCGGCCGATCCGCTGGCCGCCGGCGCGCCGCCGAAAGGCCAGGCCAGCGGCGCTGCGATCGAGGCGGCCGTGCGCGCGGCAAGAGCCCGGCGCGCGCCGACCTCGCTGTATTCGATCCCGCTGACGCGCGAGTTCGATCGCGTCGTCGACCACTCGGGGCGCGGCGACCGGGCCGCGTGGATCGCGCTGCGGCGCGAGGCGTTGAAAGCCACCGGCCGGCTCGCCGAAAAGCTCGAACGCGCGCTGAAGGCCGAGGCGCCGAACGCCTGGCGATACGAGCAGGAACGCGGACGCATCCATCCGGCGGCGCTCGGGCGCCTGGCCGCGCGGCCCAGCTATCGGACACCGTTCCGCGTCGAACGGCCGCTGCCCAGCCGCCACCTGGCGATCTCGATCCTGATCGACCTGAGCGCGTCGATGGCCGGCGACAAGCTGCGCATCGCCAAGCTGTGCGCGGCGGCGATGGCGACCGCGCTGGGCCGGCTCGGCTACCCGTTCGAGATCCTCGGCTTCAGCTCGATCGCCGACGCGGCGATGCGCGATCACTACCAGCAGGCATTGGCGCGCGGCGTCGACATGCGGCCGTTCAACCGCTTCGTCGAGCGGCTGGATCTGCAGGTGTTCAAGTCGTTCGCCGTCGACGATCCGTCGGGCCTCGTCGAGATGCGCTGCGGCGACCAGAACCCCGACGGCGAAGCGCTGGCCTGGGCGGCCGAGCGGCTGCTCGCGCGGCGCGGCGAGCGGCACGTGATGTTCGTGCTGTCGGACGGACACCCGGTGACCGGCGACGGCCACCGCCAGGTGCTGCAGAGCGACCTGACGCTAAGGATCCGCCGGCTGCGGGACCAGGGCGTCGAACTGGTGGGCATCGGCGTCGGCGACGACGCGGCGGCCAGCTACTACGACCATGCGATCATCGTCCGCGACATCGCGGCGCTGCCGACGATGGCGTTCGACCAGCTCAGCCGCAAGCTGCTCGGGCGCTAAGGCCGGCCCGCTCGAAGATCGAACCCGCGCCCTCGACCCCATGCACGCCGGCGGCCGTCGCCGGCTCGCCGCGTCCGAAGAGGGGTCCGAAGAGGGGTCCGAAGAGGGGTCCGAAGAGCGCGTCCGAACGAAGCGCGGCCCCGAAGCGCCGGGTCATTGCTCGTCGCCGTCATGCCAGCGGTCCAGGTGCCGCCGATCCCGCTTGGTCGGCCGGCCGCCCGCGATCGCGTGCGCGGGCTCGGCGGCCAGTGCCCGGCGCGCGATCTCGGCGACCCGCCGGGTGATCGAATCGGGCGTTTCCCGGTACAGCGTCTGGGCGACGCTGGCCGGCCCGCGCTGCTCGGACAGCGCCAGGACCTCGACCTTGCGCTCGATTCCGCCGATGCGGATCCGCAGCTCGTCGCCTTCGCGGACCGGCCGCGACAGCTTCACGCGTTCGCCGGCGACCAGCACCTGGCCGCGCTCGAGCGCCGTCTGCGCGAGGCTGCGCGTCTTGTAGAAGCGCGCCGCCCACAGCCACTTGTCGATTCTTACGCCTTCCATCCGTTGACGAATCCGTTGACGATCCGATCGATGTCCGCCGTCACGCGATCGTCACGCGATCGATCGACGGATGGCGCCCGATCGCGCGACGGCGGGACAGCCGATTGCCGGCATACTACGGCATGGCCCGGCGGCCCCAGGACGCGAGCACTCCGCGCGCGATCGACCGACCGCGCCGACACAGGAGACCACGCAGCGATGTCCGTGCCTTACCGCGAAAGATACTTCGAAGACTACACGGTCGGCGAGCTCTGTCCGATCGGCGAATACCTGATCACCGAGCAGGAGATCATCGAGTTCGCGACGCGCTACGATCCGCAGCCGTTCCACGTCGACCCGAAGGCGGCCGAGGCCAGCCACTTCGGCGGCCTGGTCGCCAGCGGCTGGATGACGGCCAGCGTGATGATGCGACTGCTGGTCGACCATTTCCTGTCGCCGGTATCGAGCATGGGATCGCCGGGCATGGACGAGGTGCGCTGGTTCAAGCCCGTGCGCCCCGGCGATCGCCTGCGCGGACAGGTGTCGATCCTGGCGATGCGACGCTCGGAATCCAGGCCCGATCGCGGGCTGATCCAGTCGGCCCAGCAGGCGATCAACCAGCACGGCGAGATGGTCTACCAGGCGCAGGGATGGGGCATGTACAAATGCCGGCAGCCGACCGCGTGACGACACGGCCCGCCGCGGCGAAGGCTCACGACGACGGCCAGTGACGCCAGGCCGGCCGCAGGACTTCGGCGCCGGCCTGCCGGGCTCGCCACGGCAGCTCCGATCATCGAAATGAACGATGACGCTTCGCGTCTCGCTGACTAAGGTTCCTCCTCACCCCGTAACGATATCGCGAGGACACCATGAAACCGCAGGAGCTGATCGGCGCGGTCCAGGAACGGCTGCATGTCTCGGTCGACGGCAAGGCGGGCCCCGAGACATGGGGAGCGATCTTCTCGCGGATCACCGAGCAGCCGGCGGCGAAGACCGCGGAACTCATCGGCGAGGTCGATCCGCGAAGCGAGCGGATCATCGCGACCCTGCTGCCCGAGGTACGCCCCCATGCGAGGTCGCTCGTGCACAAGGCGGCCTCGATCGGCATCACGATCAAGATCATCAGCGGCACGAGAACCTATGCCGAGCAAGATGCGCTGTACGCGAAGGGCCGGACCGTGCCGCCCGGTCCGATCGTAACGAATGCCAGGGGCGGATATTCGAACCACAACTTCGGCATCGCCTTCGACATCGGCGTTTTCGAGGGCAGCAAGTACCTGACCGAATCGCCGAAGTACGCCGCGGTCGGCGCACTGGGAATGGACATGGGCCTGGACTGGGGCGGCAACTGGAAGAGTCTGGTCGACATGCCGCACTTCCAGTTGCGGCCGACCTGGGCCACCGGCCTCAATGACCGAACGATGCTCGCCGAGCTGCGTTCACGGGTCAAGAGCGGCCGATCCCTCTACGCCTGAAGAAAAAGTCAGGTCGCGGCCGGCGCGCCGGCGCGGCGCGGCCGCGTCATGCAGCGTGCGTCTCCAGCGTACCGGCGCGCAGCAGGCGCCCCGGCAGCGCGCCGGTCAGCTCGTCGTCGCGCAGCGTCTCGACGCCGGCGACGAACGTGTGCCGGTAACCGCGTGCCCGCTGGATGAAGCGGCGACCGCCGGCCGGCAGGTCCGCGACCACCTGCGGCT
>JASGFT010000109.1:0-17402 GCA_047605425.1 Burkholderiaceae bacterium
CCGGGGCGCTTGGACGTGCAAGGCGGGCATGGACGAAAGACTCTCAGCCTCTCAGACCTGGCTCGCGCGCTCGCGTTCCTCGCTCAGCGAAAGCCAGTCGTTCTCGAGCTCGTCGCGCCGCTGGCCCAGCTCGCCGCGGCGCCGCGCCAGCTCGGCCGCTTCGCCGGCGCGCTCGTACAGCGCCGGGTCGGCGAAGCGGTGCTCGAGCTCGGTCAACTCGGCCTCGACAGCGGTCAGTTCCTGCTCGATGCGCCGGATCCGCTGGTCCAGCGGCTTGACGCGCGCGGCCAGCTCGGCGCGCCGCTGGGCGTCGAGGCGGCGCTGCTCCTTGCGGTCCTCGCGGCGTTCGCCGGGAGCCGATCCGCTGCCGGCCGGGCCGACAGGGCCGGCCGCCGAACCGGCGGCACCGGCCGGCGCCGCCGGGCCCGCCGCCGCGGCCGACTGCAGCCAGCCCAGATAATCGTCCAGGTCGCCGTCGAAGGGCTCGAGCCGCCCGTCGTGGACCAGCGCGAGCTGGTCGACCGTCGCGCGCATCAGGTAGCGGTCGTGCGAGACCAGCAGCAGCGCGCCGTCGAAGTCGGCCAGCGCCTCGGTCAGGCTGTCGCGGGTCTGCGCGTCCAGGTGGTTGGTCGGCTCGTCCAGCACCAGCAGGTGCGGCTTGCCGCGCAGGATCATGCCGAGCAGCAGCCGCGCCTTCTCGCCGCCGGACATCGGGCCGATCGGTCTCAGCGCGTCGTCGCCCGAGAAGCCGTAGCGCCCCAGTTCGGCGCGGTGCGCCGATTCGGGCGGCTCGGGCCATAGCCGGCGGTACATCGCCAGCGGCGATTCGTCGGCGCGAAAACCCTCGACGCCGTGCTGAGCGAAATAGCCGATCCGCATCGCCCGCGCCGCGCGGCACTCGCCGCCCAGGGCCGGCAGGTCGCCGATCAGCGTGCGGATCAGCGTCGACTTGCCGGCGCCGTTGCGCCCGAGCAGGCCGATTCGCGCGCCCTTGGCGACCAGCAGGTCGACGCCGCGAAGGATCGGCGCGGCGGCGTCGTAGCCGGCGTCCAGGCCTTCGGCGACGATCAGCGGATCGGGCGCGTCGGTGGCCGGCGCCAGCGTGAAATCGACCGCGCTCGCCGCGCGCAGCGGGGCGACGCGCGCCATCTTCTCGAGCGCCTTGATCCGGCTCTGCACCTGGCGCGCCTTGGTCGCCTTGGCGCGGAACCGATCGATGAAGCGCGTCAGGTCGGCGATGCGCGCGGCTTGCTGCGTGGCGGCCCGCTGCGCCTGGTCCAGCCGCTGCGCGCGCAGCGTCTCGAACGCGCTGTAGCCGCCCGCGTAGCGCACGAGCTTGCGGTCCTCGATCGACAGCGTGGCGTCGGCGACGCGGTCGAGGAAGTCGCGGTCGTGCGAGATGACGATCGCGGTGCCCGGATAGCGCAGCAGCCAGCGTTCGAGCCAGACGATCGCGTCCAGGTCCAGGTGGTTCGTCGGTTCGTCGAGCAGCAGCAGCTCGCTCGGCGCGAACAGCGCGCGGGCCAGATTCAGCCGCATCCGCCACCCGCCGGACAGCGTCGCCACCGGCGAGGCGATCTGCGCCGGCGTGAAGCCCAGCCCGGCCAGCAGCTCGCCGATTCGGGCCGACGCCGAATGGCCGCCGAGCTGCGCCCAGGCGTCGAGCGCCTCGGCCAGCGCCATGCCGCCGACGGCTTCGGCCTCGTCGCGCTGGCGCGCCGCGTCCATCAGCGCGGCGTCGGCCGCCAGCACGTGCTGCCAGGCGATCGCGTCGCCGCCGGGCAGCGACTGCTCGAGCTTGACGATGCGGCCGGGCGGGATGTCGATGTCGCCGGCCTCGAGCAGCAGCTCGCCGGCGAACGCGGCCATCAGCGAGCTCTTGCCGCTGCCGTTCAGTCCGACGAGGCTGAGCTTCTCGCCGGGGTTGATCGTCGCGCTCGCCCGCTCGAGCAGCGGCACGCCGCCGCGCGCGAGCGTGATGTCGCGGATCCGGATCATCGCGCGCGGGCGGCGTTCCGGCGCCGGTGATTGGCGAGCGCCCCGTCGGTGATCCAGACGAGCTGGTTGTCGCCGGCGGCGACCGGCACGTACGCGAACTCCAGGCCGTCGAACGCCTGCTCGAAGAACGCGGCCTCGTGGCCGATCTCGAGCAGCAGCCCGCCGCAGAACGTCAGATGCGCGGGCGCAGCGTCCAGCAGGCGGCGGATCAGGTCCATGCCGTCCGCGCCGCCGGCCAGCGCGCCCGGCGGTTCGGCGCGGAATTCGGGCGGCAGCGCGTCGATCGACGCCTGGTTGACGTACGGTGGATTGCACAGGATCAGGTCGAAGCGGCGCTCGCCGACCGGATCGAACAGGTCGCCGCGAAGCAACTCGACGCGCTCGCCGACGCCGTGCAGCGCGACGTTCTCGGCGGCCAGCGCCAGCGCGTCGGCCGACAGGTCGGCGCCGACGACCTCGGCTTCGGGCCAGCGATGCGCGGCCAGGATCGCCAGGCTGCCGCCTCCGGTGCACAGGTCCAGCACCATGCCGGGTTGCTCGACGAGCCAGTCGTCGAGCGCGCCGTCGAGCGCCTCGCCGATCAGCGAGCGCGGCACCAGCGCGCGCGCGTCGGACAGGAAGCGCCGGCCGCGCAGCCAGGCCTCGCCGAGCAGGTAGGCGGCCGGCACGCGCTCGCGGCAGCGCCGCTCGATCAGCGCCAGCAGGCTGTCGCGCTCGGCGTCGCACAGGCGCGCGTCCAGATGCGGTTCGAGCTGGTCGACCGGCAGGTGCAGCGCCCACGACAGCATCCACGCGGCCTCGTCGTACGCGTTGTCGGTGCCGTGGCCGTACGACAGGCCGGCCCGCTCGAAACGGCTGACGGCCAGGCGGATCAGGTCGCGCAGCGTCCGCAGCGCGCGGAGCTGCTCGGGCGCCAGCGCGGCCGGATCGAGGCGCTCGAATCGGGAAACGGAGGAGGGCACGACGTGGGCTCTATTCGGGCTCGAACACCGACCGGACGCGCGCTAGACCGGACGCAGCAGCCGGCCGAGCGTGTCGCGGTAGATGGCCTTCAGCGGCTCCAGGTCGCCGAGCGCGACGTGCTCGTCGATCTTGTGGATGCTGGCGTTGCACGGGCCGAACTCGACGACCTGCGGACAGATCCGGGCGATGAAGCGGCCGTCGGACGTGCCGCCGGTCGTCGACAGCTCGGCCTGCTGGCCGGTGTGCGCGGCGATCGCCGCGGCCAGCGCGTCGGACAGCGCCCCCTTGGGCGTCAGGAACGGATGGCCGGAGATCGACCAGCGCAACTCGTAGTCGAGGCCGTGGCGCGTCAGGATCTGCTCGACGCGGGTCTGCAGCCCCTCGATCGTGCTGGCCGTCGAGAAGCGGAAGTTGAAGTCGACGACGGCCTCGCCCGGGATCACGTTGCCGGCGCCGGTGCCGGCGTGCAGGTTCGACATCTGCCAGGACGTCGGCGGGAAGTATTCGTTGCCCGCGTCCCATTCGGTGGCGACCAGCTCGGCCAGCGCCGGCATCGCCAGGTGGATCGGGTTGCGGGCCAGGTGAGGGTAGGCGATGTGCCCCTGCACGCCGCGGATCGTCAGCCGGCCGGACATCGAGCCGCGGCGGCCGTTCTTGATCATGTCGCCGAGCCGCTCGACCGAGGTCGGCTCGCCGACGATGCAGTAGTCGATCCGCTGCCCGCGCGACACGAGCAGGTCGACGACCTTGACCGTGCCGTCGGTGGCCGGGCCTTCCTCGTCCGACGTGATCAGCAGGCCGATCGCGCCGTCCTCGGCGTCGCCGGCGGCGACCAGCTCCTCGACCGCGACGACGAAGGCGGCGATCGAGGTCTTCATGTCGGCCGCGCCGCGCCCGTACAGCCTGCCGTCGCGCTCGGTCGGCACGAAGGGGTCGGAGTGCCACTGTTCGAGCGGACCGGTCGGCACGACGTCGGTATGGCCGGCGAACACCACCAGCGGGCCCTGCCGCGAACCGCGGCGCAACGCCCACAGGTTGGTGACGCCGCCGCTGGCGATCGTCTCGCAGACGAAGCCCAGCGGCGTCAGCCGTTCGATCAGCAGCGGCTGGCAGCCGTCATCGGCCGGGGTGACGGAACGGGCGCGGATCAGCGCTTCGGTGAGCGCGCGGACGGGATCGGGCATCGGCCGAATGACGGTGAGGATCAGGACAGCGTATTTTGCGGGTCGCGCAGCGACTCGTACAGCGCTTCGGAGAAGCCGACCAGCAGCCGGTCGCCGGCTTCGAGCACCGGCCGCTTGACGATCGTCGGCTCGCGCAGCATCAGGTCGATCGCGCTGGCCTGGTCGACGATCGCGTCGCGCTGGGCCGGCGTCAGCCGCCGCCAGGTGAGCCCGCGGCGGTTCAGCAGCGCATCCCAGGGCACGTGGCTGAGCCAGCGCCGCAGCATGGCCTCGGTCAGGCCGTCCTTGCGGAAATCGTGGAACCGGTACGGCAGATCGTGATCCTTCAGCCAGGACCGGGCCTTGCGGACCGTGTCGCAGTTGTCGATGCCGTGGATCGCGATGTCGGTCATGCGTTGCGTCAGACGTTGAGCAGGAACTCCGAGAACGACGGGCTTTCCTGCGTGGGGGCGATGGTCGCCGCGGGGGCCGGGGCGGCCGGCGGCGGCCGATTGATCGGGGCGGTGTCCAGCGACGGCAGGTCCGCCGCGGCGGCCTTCGGCTCGCGGGCCCGCGGCGGCTCGGCGCCGGTGCTCGTACCGTCTCCGCCGGTATTCTCCAACATCCAGAGCAGGTTCGTCGGGGAGTCCGAGTTGGCCAGCGCGTCTTCGCGGCCGATCCGCTGCTCGTGGACGAGCTTGACCAGCGCCTGCTCGAAGGTCTGCGAACCCTGCGCCAGGCTTTTTTCCATCGCTTCCTTGACGTCGCTGAGCCGGCCCTGCTCGATCAGCTCGGCGACGTGCCGGGTGTTCAGCAGCAGCTCGACCGCCGGAATCCGCCCGCCGTCGGCGGCCCGGATCAGCCGTTGCGAGATCACGGCCTTCAACGAGGCCGCCAGGTCGGACAGCAGCACCCGGCGGTTGTCCGGCGGATAGAAGTTGACGATCCGGTTCAGCGCGTTGTTGGCGTTGTTCGCGTGCAGCGTGGCCAGCACCAGGTGGCCCGACTGCGCGTAGGCCAGCGCGTGGCCCATCGTCTCGGCGTCGCGGATCTCGCCGATCAGGATGCAGTCCGGCGCCTGCCGCATCGCGTTCTTCAGCGCGACGTGCAGGTTCTCGGTGTCGGTGCCGATCTGCCGCTGGTTGACGATCGAGCGCTTGTTGGTGAACGTGAACTCGATCGGGTCCTCGAGCGTCAGGATGTGGCCCGAGCGCATCGCGTTGCGGTGATCGAGCATCGCCGCCAGCGTCGTCGACTTGCCCGAGCCGGTGGCGCCGACGACCAGCACCAGGCCGCGTTTCTCCATGACCACGTCGAGCAGCGTGGTCGGCAGGCCCAGCGACGCGAAGGCCGGGATGTCGCCGGGAATGTAGCGGATCACGCAGGCCGGCGTGCCGCGCTGCTTGAAGATGTTGACCCGGAAGCTGCCGACGTCGCGCACGCCGTGGCCGACGTTCAGCTCGTGCTCCTGCTCGAACTGCTGCCACTGCCGTTCGTTGACCAGCTCGCGGATCATCGCCGCGATCATCCGGGAATCGAGCCGTTGCTGGTTGATCGGCACGCTGGTGCCGTTGATCTTGATGTGCACCGGCGAGCCCGCCGCCAGGAACAGGTCCGAGGCCTTCTTGTCGGCCATCAGACACAGCAGTCGATTCATCAGCATCCACGGACTCCCGGTCACGCCTTCGTCAGGATGCGGGGTCGGCTCAGTCTCCGCGCAGCAGCTCGTTGATCGCGGTCTTCGCACGCGTTTGTGCGTCGACCCGCTTGACGATGACCGCGCAGTACAGGCTGACCCCGCCGGTGGACGGCAGCGATCCCGGCACGACCACCGAGCCGGACGGGATCCGGCCATAGCTGACGTTGCCGGTGGCGCGGTCGACGATCTTGGTGGTGGCGCTGAGGAACACCCCCATCGACAACACCGAGTTCTCTTCCACGATCACACCTTCCACCACTTCGGAACGGGCACCGATGAAGCAGTTGTCCTCGATGATCGTCGGATTGGCCTGCAGCGGTTCGAGCACGCCTCCGATGCCGACCCCCCCGGAAAGATGCACGTTCTTGCCGATCTGCGCGCACGATCCGACGGTGGCCCAAGTATCGACCATCGTGCCTTCGTCCACATAGGCCCCGATGTTCACGTAAGAAGGCATTAGCACCGCGTTCCTGCCGATGAAACAGCCGCGGCGCGCGACGGCCGGCGGCACGACCCGGTAGCCGCCGGCCGCGAAGTCGGCGGCCGTGAAGCCGGCGAACTTGGTCGGCACCTTGTCGTAGAAGCGGAACGGGTCGGCGCCGCCCGAGAACGTCATCGGCACGTTGTCCTCGAGGCGGAACGACAGCAGCACGGCCTTCTTCAGCCACTGGTGCGTGACCCATTCGCCGTCGATCTTCTCGGCGACGCGCGCCTTGCCCGAATCGAGCAGCGCGAGCGCCTCGTCGACGGCCTGGCGGACCTCGGCGGGCACGGACTGGGGGGAGAACTCGGCGCGGTTTTCCCACGCGCGTTCGAGGACGTTCTGCAGATTGCTCATGTCGGATGCTTGTTGACGAAGGATTGGATGCGGGCGGCGCCCTCGAGGCAGGCGGCGATCGGTTCGACCAGCGCCAGGCGGACGAAGCCGGCGCCGGGGTTGCCGCCGCGGGGATTGTCGCGAGCCAGGAAGCTGCCGGGCAGGCACAGCACATTATATTGACGGTACAACTCGCGCATGAACGCGACGTCGTCGCCGCCCGGCACGCCGGCCCACAGGTAGAAGCCGGCCCGCGGCCGCTCGGTCGCGAGCACCGACGCGACCAGCGGCGTCACCGCGTCGAACTTCTCGCGATACAGGCGGCGGTTCTCGCGCACGTGCGCCTCGTCGTTCCAGGCCGCCGTCGACGCGGCCTGCACGATCGGGCTCATCGCGCTGCCGTGATACGTGCGGTACAGCAGGAACGCGCGCAGCAGCTCGGCGTCGCCGGCCACGTAGCCCGAGCGCATGCCCGGACAATTCGAGCGCTTGGACAGGCTGCCGAAGACGACCAGCCGCGCGAAATCGCGCAGGCCGAGCCGGCGGGCGGCGTCCAGCGCGCCCAGCGGCGGCTGCGCCTCGTCGAAATAGATCTCCGAGTAGCACTCGTCGGCCGCGATCACGAAGCCGTGCCGCTCGGACAGCGCGAAGATCTGCCGCCAGTCGTCCAGCGTCAGCACGGCGCCGGTCGGGTTGCCCGGCGAGCACACGTACAGCAGCGCCGTGCGCGCCAGCACCGCCTCGGGGATCGACGCCCAGTCGCAGGCGAAGCCGTTGGCCGGATCCTGGTCGATGTACCAGGGTTCGGCGCCGCCGAGCAGCGCCGCGCCCTCGTAGATCTGGTAGAACGGGTTCGGGCTGATGACGACCGGCCGGCGATCCGGCTCGCGCGGGCCGATGTCCCCGTCGAGAACGACTTGCGCGAACGCGAACAGCGCCTCGCGCGAGCCGTTGACCGGCAGCACCTGGGTGGCCGGATCCAGCCCGCCATCCAGGTGATGGCGGCGATCGAGCCAGCTGGCCAGCGCCAGGCGCAGCTCGGCGCCGCCGGCGGTGGCCGGGTACGACGACAGCGTGCCCATCGACGCCCGCATCGCCTCGCCGATGAATGCCGGCGTCGGGTGCTTCGGTTCGCCGATCGACAGGTTGACCGGCGGCAGCGCCGGGTTCGGCGTGACGCCGGCCAGGGTTTCGCGCAGCCGCTCGAACGGATAGGGCTGCAGCAGCTTCAGACGCGGGTTCAAGGCGGTTTCCTGCTGACGTAGGGCGGGCGGGTATTCTAAGCCCGGCCAGCCTCGGGACCGGACGCGGTGTTATCATCGTCAGGATCCGCGACCCGACCTCGTGGCCCGCACGATGGCCAGGCCGGGCGCGCAAAGCCGCGGCAGCGGCTTTTTTGATTTTCCCTCCCAGCCCGTCGATCCAACGCGAAGGCAGCCCAGTGCGTTTGAAACAACTCAAGCTGGCCGGGTTCAAGTCGTTCGTCGACCCGACCGCGTTCGAAGTGCCCAGCCAGCTGGTCGGCGTCGTCGGCCCCAACGGCTGCGGCAAGTCGAACGTGATGGACGCGGTGCGTTGGGTGCTCGGCGAATCCAAGGCCTCCGAGCTGCGCGGCGAGTCGATGCAGGACGTGATCTTCAACGGCTCGTCCGAGCGCAAGCCGGCGTCGCGCGCGTCGGTCGAGCTGGTGTTCGACAACTCGCTGGGCCGGATCGGCGGCCACTGGGCCGCGTACGCCGAGATCTCGGTCAAGCGCGTGCTGACCCGCGACGGGCAGTCGACCTACCTGATCAACAACCAGGTCGTGCGCCGGCGCGACGTCCACGACATGTTCCTCGGCACCGGGCTGGGGCCGCGCGCGTACGCGATCATCGGCCAGGGGATGATCTCGCGGATCATCGAGGCGCGGCCCGAGGACCTGCGCGTGTTCCTCGAAGAGGCCGCCGGCGTCTCCAAGTACAAGGAGCGGCGGCGCGAGACCGAGAACCGCCTGCACGATACGCGCGAGAACCTGACACGGGTCGAGGACATCCAGCGCGAGTTGGGCACGCAGATCGAGCGTCTGGCTCGCCAGGCCGAGGTCGCGCGCCAGTTCCGCGAGCTCGAGGACGAGCGCCTGCGCAAGCAGCGGATGCTGTGGATCGTGCGCCGCGACGAGGCGCTGGCCGAGCAGCGGCGGATCACCGAGGCCGGCCGCGCGCTGGTCGTATCGATCGACGAGCGGCTGGCCGAGCAGCGCGCCGCCGAAGCCGAGATCGAGCGTTTGCGGACCGAGCACTACGAGGCCGGCGACGCCGTCCACGCGGCGCAGGGACGCTATTTCGAGGCCAACAGCGAGGTCAGCCGGCTCGAATCCGAGATCCGCTACGTCGTCGACGCGCAGCGCGAGGCCCGTCAGCGCGCCGATGCGTTGGCCGGCGCCTGCCAGGCGGCGCGGGACGAGGAGCAGCGCGCGCTGCAGCAGACCGAGGCCGATCGCGAGCGGCTGGCCGGGCTCGAGATCGACGCCGAGGCCGACGCCGAGCGGCTGGCCGTGCTGTCCGAGCAGGCGCCGGCCGCCGAGGAATCGCTCCGGACGCTGCGCGACGAGCTCGATGCCGCGCGCGCCGAAGCGCTGCAGACGCGCCAGGCGATCGAGCTGTCGGCGACGCGCCGGCGCGCGGCCGAGCAGCGCCTGCACGAGTTGGCGCGGCGGCGCGAACGGCTCGAGGACGAGCTGTCGCGGATCGGCGCTCCCGACGCCGAATCGCTCGACGCGATGGCCCGGTCGCTGGAGGCGGCGGAGCTCGCCGAGGCGGCCAGCGCCGAGGCGCTCGCGCGGGCCGACGCCGCGTGGCACGAGATCGACGCGCGGCGGCTGCCCGCGCAGCAGGCGCTGCGCGAGGCCGAGGCGCGGCTCGCGCAGATCGACGCGCGGATGGCGGCGCTGCGCCAGGTCCAGGAACGCGTGCAGAGCCAGGGCAAGATCGCGCCGTGGCTGGCGCGTCATGGCCTGGACCAGCTCGGCCGCCTGTGGCACAAGCTGCGCATCGAGCACGGCTGGGAGACCGCGATCGAATCGGCGCTGCGCGAGAACGTGTCGGCGCTGCAGGTCGAGCGGCTCGATCACCTGGCCGGCCTGGTCGCCGATGCGCCGCCGGCGCGGGTGTCGTTCTTCGCGGCCACGGCATCCGCTGGTCCGGCCGACGTGGGCGCGAGCGCGCCGCCGCCCGGCCTGGCGCCGCTGATGTCGCGCGTGCACTGCGCCGATGCCGGCGTGCAGGCGATGCTGGCCGACTGGCTGCACGGCCTGTACGCTGCCGACTCGGTCGAGGCGGCCGTCGCGGCGCGGGATCGGCTCGCGCCCGGCGCCCGCTGCATCACGGCCGGCGGCCACATCGTCGACCGCTTCTCGATCCGCATCTACGCGCCCGATTCCGAACAGGACGGCGTGCTGGCCCGGCAGTTCGAGCTCGACAACCTCGAGCGCGAGCAGCGCGCGCAGCGCCTGCTCGCCGACCAGGCGCGCGACGAGGCCGTGCGCATCGAGGCCGCGGCCGGCCAGCGCAGGACGGCGCTCGGCGAGGCGCGCGACACGCACCACCTCGCGGTCAGGCAGTTGTCGGCGGCGCGCGTCGACCACGAGCGCCTGGACGCCGCGCGCCAGCGGGCGGCGATGACGGTCGAGCGCCTGCAGGCCGAGCTGGCCGAGGTGCTCGAAGGCGAGGAGGGCGGCAACCTCGCCGTCGACGCCGAAACCGAGGCCTTCGAGCGGCTGGACCTGGAGCTGGCCGATCGCCAGCAGCGGGTCGAGACGCTGGCCGAGCGCTTCGAGGCCGGCGAGCGGGAGCTGGCCACGCGGCGCGACGCGTCGCGCCAGGCCGAGCGCGACGCGCAGGAGCGATCGTTCGCGATCCGCGAGTTGCGCGCGCAACTGGGCCGGCTCGCCGAGCAGGCGGCGCAGGCGCGCGAACGGTTCGAGCAGTCGTCGATCGAGCGCGAGCAACTCGAGGACAAGCTGCTGAAGCTGTCCGACGAGGCGGCGCGCGAAGGCCTGCAGCAGGCGCTGGACGTGCGCGCGCAGGCCGAGCAGGCGCTGTCGGCGGCGCGCCAGCGGCTCGACGAGCTGAGCCAGGCGCTGCGCTCGCGCGAAGAGCGGCGGATGACGATCGAGCGCGACCAGGAGCCGCTGCGCCAGAAGCTCGTCGACCTGCAACTGAAGGAGCAGGCGGCGCGGATCAATGCCGAGCAGTTCGCGCAGCAGCTCGGCGAAGGCGAGGTCGACGAGGAGGCCGTGCGCGCGGCGTTCGACGAAGCGCCGAAGGCCTCGTGGCTGCAGGGCGAGGTCACGCGCCTGGGCAACGCGATCGCCGCGCTGGGCCCGGTCAACCTGGCCGCGCTCGACGAATTGAACGAGGCCAACGAGCGCAAGGGATTCCTGGACGCGCAGTCGGCCGACCTGACCGAAGCGATCGAGACGCTCGAGGACGCGATCCGCAAGATCGACCGCGAATCGCGCGAGGTGCTGCAGAGCACTTATGACACGGTCAATCGCGAGTTCGGCCGGCTGTTTCCCGAGCTGTTCGGCGGCGGCGAGGCGCGGCTGATGCTGACCGGTGACGAGATCCTCGACGCCGGCGTGCAGGTGATGGCGCATCCGCCGGGCAAGCGCAACTCGACGATCCATCTGCTGTCCGGCGGCGAGAAGGCGCTGACGGCGATCGCGCTGGTGTTCGCGATGTTTCAGCTCAATCCGGCGCCGTTCTGCCTGCTCGACGAGGTCGACGCGCCGTTGGACGATGCCAATACCGAACGATATTGCGATATGGTGCGTCGCATGTCCGACCAGACCCAGTTCCTGTTCATCACGCACAACAAGATCGCGATGGAGCTGGCCCAGCAACTGGTCGGCGTGACGATGCAGGAGCGCGGCGTATCGCGCATCGTCGCCGTCGACCTGGAGGCGGCGACGCAACTGGCGCAGGCCGCGTGAGCGAGGATCGCGCCCTTCCGGGCGCGGCACCGACGACGACCCGCTGACGACAACCCCAAGCAGGACCTGACGAAGGCAACACTGATGAGTACGCTGTCGACGACCCTGATCGTTCTGGTGGTGGCCGTGCTGGCCGGCGTCGGCGTCTACAACCTGGTGCAATATCGGCGCACCGCGCCGCCGCGCGACGGCGGCAAGCCGCGTGCCGGCGACGAGGCCGCGGTGGCCGCGTCGATACCCGGGCTGCAGCGCTCCGAACCCACGCTCGGTACGCTGGACCTGCCGTTGCACGGCGAGACCGACGAACTGGCCGACGTCGACGATCCGGATTCGCTGCCCGACGAGATGGCCCGGATCACGAACATCGAGAGGATCATCGAGCCGGCGCCGGATCGAGGCGCCGCGGCGCCGGGTTCTCCGTCGGACTCGGCTTCCGCCGCTGCCGCATCGGCATCGGCGTCCGCATCGGCTGCCGCGACCCGGCCTGCCGGCGTCGCCGGGTCGGACGGCCCGTCCTCGGGTGCCGCGGCGGATGCGAGCCGCCGGCCGGCCGGCGACGGCCCCGCCCGCGTCGATCCGTCGAGCGCGCGAGCGACGGACGCCGGTCCGTCCGGTTTGTCTGGCCCTTCCGGTTTGTCCGGCCTGTCTGGTGCGTCGGCGTCGGTGCCGCCGTCGTCGTCGCCGTCGTCACCCGCATCGTATGCATCGCCTGCATCGTATGCGTCGTCCCCGCCGGGCGACCTCATCGGCATCGTCGCCGGCACCGACCGCGCGGGCGCCGCGCGCCGCACGCCGCCGGGATCGGGATCGGGGAGCGTCCGGGCAGACGCGGTCGGCGGCGCCGGACGGCGCGCCGGGTCCGCTGGCGCCGGCGGTGCTCAATCCGGTGACCGACTGCATCGTCGAGGTCCGGCTCGCGCATCCTTATCCGGCCGATCGCCTGATCGGCCTGAGCCAGTCGTTGCGCCGCGTCGGCGCCAAGCCCGTGCTGTTCGAGGGTTGGTACGCCTCGCAGGGGCTGGCCGCGTGGGTGCCGATCGCGCCCGGGCAGCCGTCGACCTCGTATGGGCTGATACGCGTAGGCGTGCTGTTGGCCAACCGCCACGGGCCGCTGAACGCGATGGAATTCGCCGAGTTCACGAACGGCCTGGGCACGCTGGTCACGCAGTTGTCGGCATCGGCGAGGCTGCCCGAGATGAAGCCCGTGCTCGAGAAGGCGCGCGCGCTCGACGACGCATGTATCGAGCTGGACGCCCAGGTCGGCCTGAACGTCGACGCCGGCCAGCCATTGAGCCCGAGCGATCTGGAGCGGCTGGCCCGCGAGCAGCGCCTGGTCGAACGCGGCAGCAATCGCTACGCGCGGCTCGGGCCGGCCGGCGAGGTGCTGTTCTCGGTCTCGCAGATCGAGCAGCCGAACCGCATCACCTTCCTGCTCGACGTGCCGCGCGCGCCGGCCGCGCTGCAGCCTTGGCCGGCGCTGGTCGAGTGCGCGAAAGTTACCGCCGTGCGGTTGCAAGGCTCGCTGGTCGACGACGAAGGCCGGCCGCTGCCCGATCAGGCGCTCGAGCAGATCGGCGAGCAGATCGCGGCGCGGGCCGACGCGCTCGAGCAGGCCGGGTTCCCGGCCGGTTCGCCGTTGGCGCTGCGCCTGTTCAACTGAGGGCCTCGCGCGACGGCACCGCCCCCCGCCAGACCGAGCATCGCCGACCGTGACCGACCCCGATCTCCCGTCCGATCCCTCGCCGGACTCGCCCGCGGGCCCTACACCCGCAAGTTCACCGCCTGCCGGTTCACCGCCCATCGGGCAGCCGGCGGCCGAGCACCCGGTCGTCGAGCAACCGCCCGTCGAGCAACCGGTCGAGCTGCCCGTTCCGGCGTCGCCGGCCAACGACGCCGACCGGGCGCTCGCGCGTCGCCTGCGCGCCGAGCTGGACCGGCACAGCTACCAGTACTACGTGCTCGACGATCCGACGGTGCCAGACGCCGAATACGACCGGCTGTTCCAGCAACTGGTCGAGCTCGAGGCGCGGCATCCGGACCTGGTCACGCCCGAATCGCCGACCCAGCGGGTCGGGGCGGCGCCAGCCGAGGGCTTCGGTCTCGTCGAGCATCGCGTGCCGATGCTGTCGCTGGGCAACGCGTTCGACGACGAGGATGTGCTGGCCTTCGATCGCCGCGTGCGCGAAGGCCTGGGCGACTGGCTGCGGGCCGACGAGCCGGTCGCTTATGACGTCGAGCTCAAGTACGACGGGATCGCGATCAGCCTGCGCTACGAAGGCGGGCGCCTGGTGCAGGCGGCCACGCGCGGCGACGGCGTGCGCGGCGAGGACGTCACGCCGAACATCCGCACGCTGAAATCGATCCCGTTGTCGCTCGGCTCGTTCACGCCGACGCCGGTGCCCGAGGTGATCGAGGTGCGCGGCGAGGTGCTGATGTTCCGCGCCGATTTCGCGGCGATGAACCGGCGGCAGCTCGAGCGCGAGGAGCGTGAGTTCGTCAATCCGCGCAACGCGGCCGCGGGCAGCCTGCGCCAGCTCGATCCCCGCCTGACGGCCAGCCGGCCGCTGCGCTTCTTCGCGTACGGGATCGGCGAGCTGGTCGGTGCCGACGAGCCGGCCACGCATTCGGCGCTGCTCAAGTGGCTGACCGACCTGGGTTTCCCGGTCGGCCAGCCGCGGCGCACCGTCCACGGGGCCGAGGGCTTGCTCGCCTTCCACCGCGAGGTGCTCGCGCAGCGTCCGTCGCTGCCGTTCGACATCGACGGCGTCGTCTACAAGGTCGACGAACGACGCTTCCAGCAGCGGCTGGGCTTCGTCGCGCGCGCGCCGCGCTTCGCGCTCGCGCACAAGTTTCCGCCCGAGGAGGCGATGTCGACGCTGACCGCGATCGACATCCAGGTCGGCCGCACCGGCGTGCTGACGCCGGTCGCGCGCCTGGCGCCGGTGTTCGTCGGCGGCACGACGGTCAGCAACGCGACCTTGCACAACGAGGACGAGATCCGGCGCAAGGACGTCCGCGTCGGCGATACCGTCGTCGTGCGCCGCGCCGGCGACGTGATTCCGCAGATCGTCCGCGTCGTGCCCGAGC
The DNA here is from genome assembly GCA_047605425.1 of Burkholderiaceae bacterium. Lineage (GTDB taxonomy): Bacteria > Pseudomonadota > Gammaproteobacteria > Burkholderiales > Burkholderiaceae_E > JAKPAM01. The sequence continues at coordinate 14,700 of JASGFT010000109.1, forward strand.
GCCGGCCCGCCGAGACGGTCCCGTTCCAGATGCCCGACCGCTGCCCGGTCTGCGGCTCGGCGGTCATGCGCGAAGCCGGGCAGGTGGCCACCCGCTGCGTCGGCGGCCTGATCTGCGCGGCGCAGCGCCGCCAGGCGCTGTGGCACTACGCGCAGCGGCGCGCGATGGACATCGACGGGCTCGGCGACAAGCTGGTCGAGCAACTCGTCGATCGTGACCTCGTCCACACGCCGGCCGACCTGTACGCGCTGTCGCGCGAGACGCTGCTGGGCCTGGAGCGGATGGGCGAGAAGTCGGCGGACAACCTGCTGGCCGCGATCGCCGCGTCGCGCGAGGCGGGGCTCGCGCGCCTGCTGTTCGCGCTCGGGATCCCCCACGTCGGCGAGGAGGTCGCCCGGCAGTTGGCCGGCGAGTATCCGGACCTGCGGGCGCTGCTCGACGAGGACTGGGCCGCGCTGCTCGAGCGCAAGCTGCAGGTGCAGAAGGCGAACGCGCGACGGCGGACCAAGGGCGAGCCGCTCGAGCCGGTGCCGCTCGAAGGGATCGGGCCGGAGATCGTCGACAGCCTGAGCAGCTTTTTCGCCGAGCCGAACAACCGGCGCGTGCTCGACGCGCTGGAAACGGCCGGTGTCCGGACGACGGCGACGCGTCGCGGCCGCGCCTCGGCGGTCCGACCGGGCGCCGTCGCCGGCACCTCGCAGCCGTCCGGTCAGGCGGCCGGCGATCCAGCCGCCGCGGACGGTCCGGCCGGCCCGGCCGGCGCCGCGCAGGCCGATGGCGGCCCGGCCGAATCCGCCCGGGCCGAAGCCGAAGCCGGCGCCGCCGCAAGCGCCGGTGAAGCCACCGCGGCCGCCGACCAACCGCTGGCCGGCAAGACCTTCGTGCTGACCGGCACCTTGCCGACGATGAGCCGCGACGACGCGTCGGCGCGGATCCGCGACGCCGGCGGCAAGGTGACCGGCTCGGTGTCGCGCAAGACCGATTTCGTCGTCGCCGGCGACGAGGCCGGCAGCAAGCTCGCCAAGGCGAGCGAACTGGGTGTGCCGATCATCGACGAGCCGGGGCTGCTGGCCCTGCTCGCCGGCGAGGCCGCTCCTCCTTCCACGCAGTAAAGGAACGTCTTTTCCAACAATGATCGCAATCATCGGTGGCAGCGGACTGGCCCGGCTCGCCGGCCTGGCCAACCAGCGGCGCGAGGTCGTGCGCACGCCTTACGGCGACCCCTCGGGGCCGTTGACCTTCGGCGAGCTCGAGAACGTGCCGATCGTGTTCCTCGCGCGGCACGGCTACGGCCATACGATCGCGCCGCACGAGATCAACTACCGCGCCAACGTCTGGGCGCTCAAGCGCGCGGGGGTCGAGGGCATCGTCTCGGTGGCCACGGTCGGCGGCATCCGCGCCGATTTCGGTCCGGGCGTGCTGGTCGTGCCCGACCAGATCATCGACTACACGTGGGGACGGCGCTCGACGTACTTCGAGGGATCCGAGAACCCGGTGCGCCACGTCGATTTCACCGATCCGTATGACGCCGCGCTGCGCAGCCGGCTGTTCGATGCGGCCCGGGCCGAGTCGATCGCCGTCGTCGACGGCGGCACCTACGGCTGCACGCAGGGGCCGCGGCTGGAGACGGCCGCCGAGATCCGCCGGCTGCAACGTGACGGTTGCGACCTGGTCGGGATGACCAACATGCCCGAGGCGGCGCTGGCGCGCGAGCTCGACCTGCCGTACGCGGCCGTGGCCGTCGTCGTCAACCACGCGGCCGGCAAGGGCGACAGCGAGGGCGGCATCTCGCTGGAGTCGATCGGGCCGGTCATGGAGCAGGCGATGGCGCGCGTGCGCACGCTGCTGGCCGCGTTCGTCCGCTGAGCCGCCGGCACCGGCGCTCGCGCTGGGCCAGTCGGCCAGGGTCGCCACCGGCTGGCTGGCTCGCGAGCTAGCGCCCTGGCAGCGCGTGCTGGCCGACGCCAGCACCGGCGTGGGCGAGCGAAAAACCCTGCGCCTGGCCGGCCTGCTCTACATCCGCGACACCGACCGGGCGCTGCAATTCCTCATCCAGACCCAGCCCGTCAGCGTGACCTACCTGACGCGCTGGTGGGGCAGGGCGGGGCCCGCGTAGCCGGATAGCCGCTTTACTGATAGCATATGCCAGGCCTATGCAAAGAGATCCACATGCGCACCGTATCTCTGTTCATCAATGGCAAGAACCAGGCCATACGCTTGCCCGTAGACATGGCCTATGAGGGCGTGCGTGAGCTGGAAATCTCCCGCGAGGGTGACGTCATCACCCTGCGACCGGCCCGGCAGGACTGGCTCTCCCTGGCTTCGCTGACCAAGGCCGACGCGGATTTCATGCAGGAGCGCGAAGCCGTGGTGGACGATGAAGGCCGGATTGCGCTGTGACCACCTACATGCTCGACACGAACATCTGTTCGTTCATCATGCGCGAATTGCCCGCATCGGTCTTGCAGCGTCTTGCCGACATCAGTGCCCAAAACCACCGCATCGTGATCTCTGCCATCACCTATGCCGAAATGCGCTACGGACAGATCGGCAGGAAGGCGTCGCCGCGCCATGCGCTGCTGGTGGACGGCTTCGTTCACAGGCTCGACGGCATCCTGCCTTGGGACCGCCAGGCCGTGGACGCCGCCGTCCAGGTGAAACAGGCGCTCTCGCAGGTGGGCACGCCCATCGGCCCCGACGACA
>JASGFT010000110.1:0-17026 GCA_047605425.1 Burkholderiaceae bacterium
ACGACATGGTGCTGCGCGGTTATGAAGACAAGACCTCGGGCTGGTACGTCGGCCCCGGCCACGTGATGATGGGCAACGACCCGCGGCTGACGAACACGCCGTCGTGGTGGAAGGCCTCGAACGCCGGCCGCGCGAGCGGCGAGTACCTGCGCGCACTGCTGCCCTGGGTCGTGATCTTCGACGGCGTCGGCCACGACGCGGTCAATACGCGCGTGCAGATCCGCAATTTCCGCGCGTACTACCAGAGCAGGGCCAGCGGAAAATGGGTCGCCGTCGGCAACAGCCCCGGCGCGGCCGGCGCCGTCTACGGCAAGACCTCGCTGTTCGGCGCCACGACCCTCGAGGATCGCCGCGTCGGCGCCGACGGTTCGAGCGAGATCAAGCCGCCGGCCGACGTCAACTACGCGTGGCACGGCTGGTGGGAGAAAGGCCGCGTCCCGATCGACCCGACCGACATCGCCGCGCTGTTCGTCACGCTGCAGGCCCGCCTGGTCGTCGACGACCCGAAGCGCCCCGACGATCGCGCCGGCGCTCGCTACCTGGTCCAGATCGGCGCCGACTACTACAAGGACACGGCCACGTCCTGGACCTTCGTCGTACCGTCGGCGATGACGGCGCGCAGCAAGCGCGTCACCAGCGACTGGCAGGCATTCAGCGCGACGACGTTCTCCGACGTCGGCAGGCAGGAGCCCGGCGGCGGCATCAGCGAGGCCGCGTTCCGCGCGGCGCCGCCGCCGCTCGAATGAGGGAGGTCCTTCGCCGGGAGAACCGAGCGCCGCGCTGGTCGACGCGACGAACGCACAACGTTGTTCGACAGCAACAAGGGACTTCCTGAATCGACTTCTTACCGGCAAACTGTTGCCGGCTTCCCGCGGCGACGGCGTCCTTCGAGGACGCCGTCGTGCTTTTGTCGACCGGCGACGGCCCGACAAGGGTCGCCGGCCGGCCCGTCGCCGCCGGCCGATTCGATGCGCTCGCCCGCCGACGGACGGTCGAAATCTCGTCGATTGTGTGGATGCGGCGCGATCCGCGACAGGATCCAGTGATCGACGCGGCCTGGCCCGAGGCACCGGCATTCCGCTTGGACCGGCCACTGGTCGAAGGCGGCTTTGATGCCCGCCGTCCGGTGGTTACGGTAGAGGCCGGTTTCCAAACACGGGCGCGCTCGGACCATGCGCCGGCCGACGCGATCCGGCAACGGTGAACTATGCCCTTGTCCGAGCCTGGCAATCGAGGAAAATAAATCGGCTGCTGCGGGTTTTTCCGCTGGATCCACCCCCCTCTCGCTTTAAACTCCACTCGAGCCTTATTCGGGGAATTTTCATGGTATTGGGTCAACTCTTCCGGATCGTCAAGGCGCGCATCAAGCTCGTCGGCACGATCTTCCTGATCACGGTCCTGACGACCGTGGTGGTCAGCCTGATCATCACGAAGAAGTACACGGCCGCGACCACGGTGGTCGTCGACATGCGCGGTACCGATCCGGTGCTCGGCGGCGCGGTCGGCACGCCGTACACGATCCAATCCTACCTGTCGACGCAGAACGACATCATCCGCAGCCAGCGCGTCGTCGGCAAGGTCATCGACTCGATCGGCCTGATGGACAACCCCGGCCTGCTCGGCGTCAAGGCGCCCGAAGACACGACGCCGTCACCCGAAGTCCTGCGCGCGATGGTCGGCGACGCCCTGCTGCGCAAGCTCACGGTCTCGTCGTCGCGCGAGGGCAGCACGATCACGATCAGCTACGAGGGGACCGACCCCCTCCTCGTCGAGCGGATCGTCAACGCGTTCGCCGATTCGTACGTCGCGGCCTCGGTCGACCTGAAGACCGAGCCGGCCAAGAACTTCCGCATCTGGTTCGAAGAGCAATCGAAGACCGCCCGCCTGCAACTCGAGCAGGCGCAGTCCAAGCTGTCGGCCGCCCAGCAGGCCAGCGGCATCGTCGCCACCGACGAACGCTACGACGTCGAGAACAACCGCCTGAACGAGCTGTCGCAGCAACTGGTCGTCGTGCAGACGGCGCTCAGCGAGAGCCGCTCGCGCCGCGACACGCTCGGCCGCAGCGACCGCGACTCGATGCCCGACGTCGTCGCCAACCCGCTGATCCAGACGCTCAAGGCCGATCTGGGCCGCGCCGAGGCCCGCCTCGAGCAGTTGTCGCAGCGGCTGGGGCGCAACCACCCCGAATTCATGAGCGCGCAGGCCGAGGTCGACGGCCTGCGCGGCCGCCTGGCCACCGAGACCTCGCGCGTGGCCGGCAGCATCTCGTCGCTGAACACCGTCAACGTGCAGCGCGAAGCCGAGCTGCGCTCCGCGGTCGAGGCGCAGAAGGCCAAGGTCATGAAGCTGCGCGCCGCCCGCGACCAGCTCAACGTGCTCGAGCGCGAGGTGCAGAGCGCGCAGCGCGCGCTGGACGTCGTGACCCAGCGTTTCAACGAAACCAACCTCGAAAGCCAGAACCGCGCGTCGAACGTCTCGATCCTGACGCGCGCCACGGTGCCGACCGAACCCTCGCGCCCGCAGCCGCTGCTGAACACGGTGATCGGCGGGATCCTGGGCCTGATCATCGCCGTGCTGGCCGCGCTGACGATGGAAGTCATCCAGCGTCCGCTTCGCGATCCCGAGGACCTGCTGCAGGCCAGCGGCGTGCCGGTGCTGGCGGTGCTGCCGTCGGCGGCATCGACCCGGCCGCAGCGCCTGATCGGCAGTACCGGGCCGACGATGCGGCCGCCGACGCTGCGATTGGGCAACTGAGGTTGCCCCCAGCCCCGCAGACCGCCGACAACCCGATATCCTGAGGTTTCCAGTGTCCGATTTGAACGTACTGTCGAAGACCATGCAGCCCACCTCCACCGCGATCGACCAGGTTGCCAGCGCCAAAGAACTGAAGATCGGTCAGATCCTGGTTCGCCAAGGCCGGATGAACCCGGGTCAGGTCGATCTGGTACTGAAGGAGCAGGAGATCTCGCCGAACCTGCGCTTCGGCGAGATCGCGATCAAGCTGGGCTTCGCGCGGCCCAAGGACATCGAGGAAGCGCTGTCGCAGCAGTACGGGTACTCGCAGGTCGACACCAGCAGCCTGACGCTGCCGGCCAAGGTCGTGGCGGCTTTCAATCCGAACTCGCCGTTCGTCGAGGCACTGCGCGGCCTGCGCAGCCAGTTGATGCTGCGCTGGTTCGACGGATCGCCGGGCCAGACCTCGATGGCCGTCACCAGCGTCGATCGCGGCGACGGCAAGAGCTTCATCACGGCCAACCTGGGCGTGGTGTTCGCGCAACTCGGCGAACGCACGCTGGTCATCGACGCGGATCTGCGCCACCCGACGCAGAACCAGATCTTCGGCCTGCAGAACAAGATGGGCCTGTCCGGCGTGCTGGCCGGGCGCGCGGGCATGGAAGAGGTCGTCGACGTCCCCAACATCCGCAACCTGTCGGTGCTGCCGTCCGGCCCGCTGCCGCCGAACCCGCAGGAGTTGCTGGGCAGCCACGAGTTCGCCGACCTGCTCAACTATTTCTCGAGCCGCTACAACGTGATCCTGGTCGACACGCCGTCGGCGCAGGAAGCGTCCGACGCGCACGTGGTCGCGCAGCGTACGCGCTCGGTGCTGCTGGTCGGCAAGAAGGACAAGACGCGCGCGGCCGAGCTGTCGCAACTGGCCGGCATCATGTCGAACTCGGGGATCCAGATCCTGGGCGCCACGCTGAACTCGCAATAACCGCCGGTCCCCGCCCCCCCCCCACGACACCGCCGAGCCAGACCGAGACCCCCGATGCGACGGTCCTTCGACTTCCACGCACTGACTTCGCCGCAGCAGCTCGTCTCGCTCGCGGTGCTGGCCGGCTTCCTGCTCGCCGCCGTCGTCAGCGGCGTCGTGGTCGCCAGCGGCAACCCGATGCTGATCGCGATGACCGCCGGCCTGGTCATCGGCCTGGTGCTGCTCAGCGCGGTGCCGGCGGTCGTCTGGCTGATCCTGTTCGGGACCCTGATATTGACCGGTCCGCTGCTGCTGTTCCATCCGCAGCTCAATCGCGTGCCCTGGCTGTTCTCGCTGCTGGGCTTCTTCCTGCTCGGCGCGTCGGTCCTGTATGCGGGCACCGACCGGCAGATGGACCGGCCGCCGCTGCCGGCCTTCATGTGGATCGCGGTGCTCTACCTGCCGTTCTCGCTGGTGATGCTGGCGTTCAGCGACGGCCACCTGGGCGTCGAGATGACCGCGATCAAGCGCCAGTTCCAGTTCTGGGGCCTGATGTTCGCGCTGGCGATCGTGCCGATCAACAAGCAGACGATCTACCGCTGGGCGGCGTTCCTGCTGTGCATCGCGCTGCTGCAACTGCCGATGGCGCTGTACCAGTACGTCGTGCTGGTGCCGATGCGGCTGAACATGCCGAACCGCGTGGTGCCGATCGACATCGTCGCCGGCACTTTCGAAGCCGACCTGATGGGCGGCGGCAACAGCAACGTGATGGCGTATTTCCTGATCGTCTGCCTGGTCGGCGTGCTGGCGATGTGGCGCGACAAGGTCATCGGCCTGCCGACGGGCGTGGCGCTGCTGGCGCTGATCATGCTGCCGCTGGGCCTGGGCGAGACCAAGCTGGCGCTGGTGATGCTGCCGGTCGCGCTGCTGGCCGTGTATGGCGACCTGGTCCGCAAACGACCGGTGGTTTTCGCCATGGGTTCGGTCGTCGCGCTGATCGGCCTGTTGGCGCTGACCTATGTGTACGTATCGGTGCAGGCCGTCGACGACCGGCCGATGACGTTCGAGCAGCGGCTGGACGAGAACTTGCAATACAACTTCGGCGAAGCCGGCTACTACACCGGCGCCAGCCTGAACCGCGCCACCGTCGTGCCGTACTGGTGGAACCAGCACGGCGCGAACAATCCGGTCGAGACGATGTTCGGTCACGGCCTGGGCGCCTCGTTCAGCGCGCCGGGCACCGAAGCCGAAGGCCATCTCGCGGTCCGCTATCCGGGCTTCGCGATCGGCTTGACGGGCATCTCGGCGCTGCTGTGGGACGTCGGACTGGTCGGGACGCTGATGTATATTGCGATATTGGTCCTGGCCTGGTTCGCTACGGCGAAACTGATCGCGCAGTCCGATCCGGGACGGGATCGCGCCTTGCTGCGAACCCTGCTCGCGTCGATCAGTACGTTGATGGTCTTCCTCCTCGCTGGCGAGCAGATGCTGTCTGCGCCGAGTATGGAAGTATTGATGGCTATTACCCTGGGGATGGTCGCTTGGCGCTGGCGACAGAAAGAAGCTCGATGAACAGGCCAGTCCGTTTGTTGTTCACGACGGCCGAGCCGCATCCTACGTTCCGCTCGGATGTGAAGGTGCTGTTCGGCAAGTACCTGCCCCGCAACGGCGTGACCAGCGACCTGCTGGGCGTCTGCGAGGTGCCGGTCGACCAGACGCCCGAATGGGGGGGCGGCCGGCGGCTGCTGCGCCACGGATCGACCAAGTTCAAGCTGATGCTGGCCGACCTGCTGCAGATGCTGAGCCTGTTCCGCCTGTGCTTCAACGGCTATGACGCGCTGGTCGTTCGCGACAAGCCGATCCTGGGCGTCATCGGCTTGCTGGCCGCACGCCTGGCCGGCATCCGTTTCGTCTGCTGGGTGTCGTTCCCGCTGCCCGAGGCGTATCTGCGCCTGGCGCGGCTCAAGGACGGCTCGGTCGGCCCGGCCCGCCGCTTCTATACGTGGCTGCGCGGCAAGCTGGGCTACCACCTGCTCTATCGCGTGCAGGTGCGCCGCGCCGACTGGGTGTTCGCGCAGTCGGACATGATGGTCGTCAAGCTGCGCGAGAAGGGCATGGATCACGACCGCGTGTGCCCGGTACCGATGGGCGTCGACATGGAGAACCTGCCGCCGGCCACCGACCCGCTGCCGCCCGAGCTCGTCGGACGCCGGCTGGGCGTCTACCTGGGCACGCTCGACCGCTATCGCGAACCCGAGATCCTCGTCGACACGGCGCTGCGCGTCTCCAAGGTCTTCCCCGACTTCCGGCTGATGATCATCGGCGAGGCCGACGAGCCCAGCGACAAGGGCTGGCTCGAGACCTATGCGGTCGAAAAGGGCGCGTCCGACTGGGTCTACCTGACCGGGCGCGTCAACCAGGCGGTCGGCCTCGGGCTGGCCCGCCACGCCGAGGTCGGCCTGTCGCCGTTCCTGCGCAGCGAGTTGCTCGAGGACGCGTCGCCGACCAAGGCCGTCGAATACCTGGCGCTGAACGTGCCGGTCATCTGCAACGACCAGCCCGACCAGGCCAAGGTCATCAACGAGAGCGACGGCGGATGGTGCGTGCCGCTGACGCCGGAGAGCTTCGCCGACGCCGTCATCGAGTGCCTGCGTTCGCCCGAGCAAGCCAAGGCGATGGCCGCCAAGGGCAATCTCTACGTCCGCGACCACCGCAGCTACGACAAGCTCGGCCACTACGTCGCCCAACACTTTTCCGACCTGATCGGACAAGGCCGCCCGCGCCGCGCGATCCTCAAGCGAGGCTGATCGCGATGGACACGCCGCAACGACCATCCGGCCCACCCGATGAAGGCCGCCGCCAGGCGCCGCCTCATCAGGGCGACGCCGGCCCCGCGGCACCGTCCACCGAGCGCTACTCGACGGCGCGGATCAAATCGAGCATCAAGGCCTTCGCGCTGGGCAAGGCGATCAGCGCGCCGCTGACGTTCCTGCTGATCGTGCTGCTGGCGGCGGTGATGCCGCGCCCCGAGTACGCGGCCTACGTCGCCGGCGCGGCGGCGCTCGAGATCGGGATCGTGCTCGGCACCTGCGGCATGGACTGGTTCATCCAGACCTCGCTGACCCGGATCAACGTCAACGGCTCGCGCCGCCAGTTGCGGCGCGCGATCGGCTGGCTCAACGTCTTCGTGGTCGTCCCCTACCTGCTGCTGGCGGCCGGCGGCTGGCTGTTCAGCGAGCGCATCTCGGCGGCGATGTCGAACGTGGTCACGGCGAGCGTGATCGAGCTGTACGCGCTGGTGCTGCTGATCGAAGGACCGACGCGGATGCTGCGCGACCAGATGCTGTCGGCGCTGCTGCGCCAGCGCGCGGTCCAGATCTCGCAGATCGCCCGAACGGTCATCGTGCTGGGCGGCGTGCTGGCGATGATGGCGATGTCGCACGAGATCGCCGCCGTGCACATCGCCTCGCTGGAGATCGTCGCGTCGATCTTCGCGCTGGTGCTCGCCGCCCGGGCGCTGATCGGCCTGGTGCTCGAGCAACGATCGCAGCCCGACGAGGCCGCCGGGCTGTCGACCTGGTTCAACCGCGGCTCGTACCGGCTCGCGGCCAGCGCATACGGCAGCTTCCTGCTGATGATGCTGACCAGCACCGAGCTGACGACGGCGCTGGTCGCCCGCTACCTGGGCGCCGACGCCACGGCGGCCTTCGGTTTCGTCTGCAAGCTGATGGAGACCAGCCGCAAGTATCTACCGATGGACATGTTCTACGGCGTGCTGCGACCGGCTACCATCGGCCGCTATGAAGGTGCCGGGCGCGATTTCAAAGTGCTGATGAGCGACGTCAACCGTATGCTCGATGCGAACCTGATCGTGCTGGGCGCGGGGCTGGCGGTCGCGATCGCGGCCGGCGACATGATCGTCGGCCTGCTGTCGAACCACAACGTCGTGTCGCCGCCGTGGCTGTTCGCGACGCTGTTGCTGCTGCTGATCGGCCACTCGGTGCGCCGCGGCATCGAGTTGCTGTGCTACACGGCCGGCCATTCGGGCGCCTACCTGCGCGGGGCGTTCTCGTGCCTGCTGATCCCGCCGATGCTGGTCACGCTGATGCCGCTGGCCGGTCATCCGCACGTCGCGCCGCTGGTCGTGTGCGTCGTCGACGTGATCTTCGTGGCGATCGTCGTCGGCGCGCTGCGCGGCGACGGCCTGCCGGTCGGGCTGGACCTGGCCCGGTGGGCGAGACTGGCGCTGAGCATGCTGCTGGCCGGCGCGCTGGGCTGGCTCGCCGGCCAATACCTGCCGGCGCCGGCGGCGATGGCCGGCGCGATCGCGCTGTCGACCGTGATCTTCTGCGCGCTCGTCTACGTGTTGAAGGTCGTCGACATTCAGGACTTGAACTGGGCTCGATCGCTGACGAGGCGCGGCGTCCCCGACAAGGCCTGAGAGGCCGAGAACGATGCAGGCGCCGGCCCGCTCGATCGGACCGGCGCCCCGACCCTTTACGCTTGCAGGACCGAACGTGCCGCGGTTATTGAACGTCAACAGCTATCACTACGTGCGGGGCGGCGCCGATGCCGTCTATTTCTCGCATGCGGCGCTGATGGAGGCGCACGGCTGGGAGAACGGCTTCTTCTCGATGCACTACCCGAAGAACCTGCCGACGCCCTGGTCCCGGTACTTCATCGACGAGTTGCAGTTCGGTCACGACTATTCGGTCGGGCAGAAGATCGTCAAGGCGGGCAAGGTCATCTACTCGTTCGAGGCGCAGCGCAAGCTGCGGCAGTTGCTGGCCGACTTCCGGCCCGACATCGCTCACTTGCACAACATCTACCATCACTTCTCGCCGTCGATCCTGCCGGTGCTGCGCAAGGCCGGCGTCCCGACCGTGATGACCGCGCACGATCTGAAGATCGCCTGCCCGAACAACAAGATGCTGAACCGCATCGGCGTGTGCGAGCGCTGCAAGGGCGGCAACTACCTCGAGACGATCAAGAACCGCTGCGTGCAGAACTCGCTGGCGGCCAGCGTGATCGTGGCGGCCGAGGCCACCGTGCATCGCGTGCTCGACAGCTACCGGCGCAACCTGGACCGGATCGTCGTGCCGAGCAAGTTCTTCATGCGCAAGTTCGAGCAATGGGGATGGCCGCCGGAGATCTTCACGTACATACCCAATTTCATCGATGTCGACTTGCACGAACCCGGCTACGATCCGGGCGACTACTTCGTGTACGTCGGCCGGCTCAGCCCCGAGAAAGGCATCGGGACGCTGATCAGCGCCGCGCAGCGGGCCAGGGTCCGGCTCAAGATCGCCGGCACGGGCCCGCTGATGGAGTCGTTCCAGCAGATGCTCGCCGGCGGCGACGGACGGATCGAGTTGCTCGGCTACCAGACGGGCAGCAGGCTGTTCGACCTGATCCGCGGCGCGCGCGCGCTGGTGCTGCCGTCCGAGAGCTACGAGAACGCCCCCATCAGCGTACTGGAGGCCTTTGCAATGGGTAAGCCGGTCATTGGCGCGCACATCGCCGGGATCCCCGAGCTGGTCCGGCCGGGCGAGAGCGGCTGGCTGTTCGAGAGCGGCAACCTCGCCGCGCTGACCGACCGGCTGGTCCAGGTGCTGGCCACGCCCGACTCGCAGATCGCCGAGATGGGACAGTCGGGGCGCCGGTTCGTCGAACGCGGCTTCAACCGCCAGAAGTACGTCGAGTCCATGTACAAGCTGTACGCGGAGCTCGGTGTCAAGTTACCCGAGCGCGAGCTCGAACCGGCGTGTCCGGTTTGAGCGGGAGCGGCCGATGCGGTCCGCCACTCCGCGGGTACGACAATGCCGATCGTCGCGTCGCCTGCGACGTTCGTGGATTCTTCCACAATACTCATTCGGCCGGTATGAAATACTGCGCCGAGGTCACCTCTTAGCGAGAGTCATTCCTTGAAAAAGATCTACATCGCCGGCTGCGGCGGCATGCTCGGCCAAGCTTTCCATTCGGTTTTCGGCAACCAGTACGACTTGCGCTGCACGGACAAGGACGTCAACGAGGACTGGCTGTCGCTGCTGGACTTTCGGAATCTGGACGCTTATCGGAAGGACGTCGAGTCGTACAAACCCGACTTCCTGTTCCATCTGGGCGCGCACACGGACCTCGAGTACTGCGAATCGAACATCGAGGACGCGTATGCGACCAACACGATGTCGGTCGAGAACGCGGTCTGGATCGCCAACAAGCTCGATATTCCGCTGCTGTACATCAGCACGGCCGGAATTTTTGACGGATCGAAAGAAGTTTTCGACGACTGGGACCTGCCGAATCCGCTAGGCCACTACGCTCGTTCAAAATACATGGGTGAGCAATACGTGATGCAGAATGCGCGCCGGCACCTGGTCTGCCGCGCCGGCTGGATGATGGGAGGCGGTCCGCGCAAGGACAAGAAGTTCATCCAGAAACTGATGAAGCAGCTCAAGGCGGGCAGCAAGGAACTGAACATCGTCCACGACAAGCTGGGAACGCCGACCTATACGTTCGATTTCGCCGCCAACGTGCAGGCCCTGCTCGAGAATGAATACTGGGGCCTCTACAACATGGTCTGCGAAGGCGTCACCAGCCGGCTGGAAGTCGCGCACGAACTGCTGAAAGTTCTGGATCTGAGCGACAAGGTCAAGATCAACGAGGTCGCCTCGTCGTTCTTCGCCAAGGAGTTCTACGCGCCTCGTCCGGACTCCGAGCGCCTGATCAACCGCAAGCTGCAGCTTCGCAAACTGAATCAGATGCGCGATTGGCGCGTCGCCCTGAAGCAGTACGTGAACGAGGCGTACGGCGGCTACCTGTAAATTCGCGATGCGTGCATCGCTATAGAAGTTACCTCATGAGAATTGCCACTTTTGCATTTCGATCGATTCCGCTGCGAGCCGGTTGCGCCGGCGCCGATAAGTTCGCGCTCGAGTTGTATCCGCGGCTCGTGGCGCGCGGCCATCAGGTCGTCGCGTACAACCGCCTGTTCAAGGGCGAGCAGCCGATCGGCGACGAGTACAAGGGCGTGATCACGAAGAACTTCTATACGCCGACGCGCAAGAAGGGTTTCGACACGTTCGCCCATTCGGCCAAGGCCACCTGGGACATCATCCGCCACAACACCGCCGACGTCGTGCACATGCAGAACGGCGGCAACAGCCCGTTCGCGCTGATCCTGCGGCTGTTCGGCAAGAAGGTGTTCCTGAGCCAGGACGGCGTCGACTGGAAACGCGACAAATGGCCGTGGTACGCGAAGGCATACCTGTGGGCGACGCAGTTCCTGACCGCCTGCGCGCCGCACGCGGTGATCATCGACAACATCTTCTGCAAGGCCGACTTCGAGAAGAAGTTCAACAAGACCTTCGACTTCATCCCGTTCGGCAGCGAGGTCAAGGACGATGACATCGACGAGTCGATCCTCGAGGAATTGGGACTCAAGCCCGGCGAATACTTCCTGTTCGTCGGCCGCTTCATTCCGGACAAGGGCCTGCAGTACCTGATCCCCGCGTTCGAGCGGCTGAAGACCGACAAGAAGCTGGTGCTGGTCGGCGGCGCGCCGAACCCGTCGGACTTCGAGCGCAAGGCGATGTCGACGAAGGATCCGCGGATCATGTTCCCTGGCTTCCTGTACGGCGCGAAGACGCACGGCCTGATGAAGAACTGCTATGCGTACGTGCAGCCGTCCGACATCGAAGGCCTGTCGCCGGTCGTGCTCGAGAACATGGCGCTGGGCACGCCGATCATCTGCAGCGACATCGTCGAGAACAAGTACGTCGTCGGCGACACCGGCCTGCTGTTCGAGAAGAGCAATACCGACGACCTGCTGGCCAAGCTGCAGTGGGCGCTCGAGAACCCCGACCGGATGCGCCAGAACGGCGTGCGCGGCCGCCAGCGCGCGCTGGCCGAGTTCAGTTGGGACGCGGTGACCGAAGCCTACGAAAAAGTGTTCCTCGACCCGGAAGGCAAGCGCCATCGCGCGCCGCCGGTCATCGAGCCGGCGACGGTGCCGGTACCGGTCGCCCACGGCGCACCGGCGGCCTCGGCCGGCTCGACGGGTGCGACCCTTGCCAGCGGCGCCGGCGACACCGCCGTCGCCAACCAGCCCAAGGAACACAGCGCGACCGCCGGCTGAAGCCGGACGCCGGACGCCCTCGCGGGTGCCCGGTCTTCTTCCTCGGGAACGACCGAGCCGGGAACGATCAGCCCGGGAACGATCAGCCCGGGAACGATCAGCCCGGGCACGACCAGCCCGGGAGCGATCAGCCCGGGAACAACTCGCCGAGCACCAGTTCCGCGCCCGCCTGCCACGGCGGCGGCTCGATGCCGAAACGCGCGATCAACGCCTCGTGCGACAGCAGCGAGTTGGCCGGCCGGCGCGCCGGCGTCGGATACTGGGCGGCCGGGATGCCGGCGACCTCGCCGACCTTCAACGCCTGTCCGCGCGCTCGCGCGCCGTCGATCAACGCGCACGCGAAGCCGTGCCAGGACGTCCGTCCGCCGGCGCTCAGGTGATAGAGCCCCGACGCGAAGCGCTGCCGGCGGCGCTCGGCTTGCGCCTGCGCGACGATCTGCGCGGTGGCGTCGGCCAGCAAGCGCGCCGAGGTCGGCGCGCCGAACTGATCGGCGACGATCGACAGCTTGTCGCGCTCGGCGGCCAGCCGCAGGATCGTGCGCGCGAAATTGCCGCCTCGCGACGCGTAGACCCAGGTCGTGCGCAACACCAGCCAATCGCCGCCCGCCTGCGCGATCGCCTGTTCGCCGGCCAGCTTCGTGCGGCCGTACGCATTGAGCGGACAGGTCGGATCGGTCTCGCGATAAGGCGTCGGCTGGCTGCCGTCGAACACGTAGTCGGTCGAGTAATGGACGAGCAGCGCGCCGCGGCGACGCGCGGCCAGCGCGAGCTCGCCCGGCGCCTCGGCGTTGACGCGGTGCGCGGCGGGCTCTTCGCTCTCGGCCTTGTCGACGGCCGTGTAGGCGCCGGCGTTGACGATGACGTCGGGCGCCAGCTCGTCGATCCGCGCGCCCAGCGTCTCGGGCCGCGACAGGTCGAGATCCCGGCGGCCCGCGGCGACCACCGTGCCCAACGGCTGCAGCGAGCGCTGCAGCTCCCAGCCCACCTGTCCGGCGGCCCCGACGACGAGCAGCTTCATCGGCGCGCCCCTCATGCGGTCCAGCCGACCGGATAGACCTCGGCGTCGCGCAGCCGCGCGCCGAGCTTGTCCTTGGCCGACAACTGCGGTTCGATGCCGTCGAGCGGCCAGTCGATCGCCAGGTCCGGGTCGTTCCAGGCGATGCATCGCTCGTGCGGCGGCGCCCAGTAGTCGGTGGTCTTGTACAGGAACTCGGCGACCGGCGACGTGACGACGAAGCCGTGGGCGAACCCGGCCGGCACCCAGAACATCCGGTGGTTGTCCTCGCTCAGCTCGACCGCGTGCCACCGGCCGAACGTCGGCGAGCCTTTGCGCAGGTCCAGCGCGACGTCATGGACCGAGCCGCGCACGCAGCGCACGAGCTTGCCCTGCGCCTGCTGGATCTGGTAGTGCAGGCCCCTGAGCACGCCGCGCGCGCTGCGCGAATGGTTGTCCTGCACGAAGCTCGGCGCCGGCTGGCCGGTCAGCTCGGCGAACACCCGCTCGTTGAAGCTCTCGAAGAAGAACCCGCGTTCGTCGCCGAACACCTTCGGCTCGATGACGATCAGGTCGGGAATCGGAGTGGAGATCGCACGCATCCTCAAAAAATCCTTTCGCCGGGAAGCGACTCGAGATACTTGCCGTAGCTGCTCTTGCCGAGCCGCCTGGCCAGCTTGCCAAGCTGCTGGTCGTCGATCCAGCCCTGCCGCCACGCGACTTCCTCTGGGCTGCCGACCTTCAAGCCCTGACGCTGCTCGACGGTCTGGATGAACTGGCCGGCCGCCAGCAGCGACTCGTGCGTGCCGGTGTCGAGCCACGCGTGGCCGCGCCCCATCACCTGCACGTCGAGCTGGCCGCGTTCGAGATACAGACGGTTCAGGTCGGTGATCTCGTACTCGCCGCGCGCCGATGGCTTCAGGTCGCGCGCCAGGCCACAGACTTGCCGGTCGTAGAAATACAGGCCGGTCACCGCGTAGCGGCTCTTGGGCGCCGACGGTTTTTCCTCGAGGCTGATCGCGCGGCCGTTGGCGTCGAACTCGACGACGCCGTAGCGCTCGGGATCGGTCACCGCGTAGGCGAACACCGTCGCGCCGCTGCCGCGCGCGCCGGCGGCCACCAGGTCGGTCGCGAGCTGATGCCCGTAGAACAGGTTGTCGCCGAGCACGAGCGCACTGGGCTTGTCGTCGACGAAGGATTCGCCGATGACGAAGGCCTGCGCGAGGCCGTTCGGCTCGGGCTGCACCGCGTAATGGAAACGCACGCCCCACTCCTGCCCGTCGCCGAGGAGCTGCTCGAAGCGCGGCGTGTCCTGCGGCGTCGAGATGATCAGGATCTCCCGGATGCCGGCCAGCATCAGCGTGGTCACCGGGTAATAGATCATCGGCTTGTCGTAGACCGGCATCAACTGCTTGGAGACGGCCAAGGTGCAGGGATGCAGTCGCGTGCCGGCGCCGCCGGCCAGCACGATCCCGCGACGGTCCGACACCGGCGTCTGCTGATGGTCGGTGATCCGCCGATTGAAGGTTTGCATCATCGCTCAGGCCCCCCGCTTGCCGTAGTTGTCGTCGAGCCAGTCGCGATAAGCGCCGGACGTGATGCGCGCGACCCAGGCCTCGTTCGCCAGATACCATTCGATCGTCTTGCGGATGCCGGTCTCGAAGGTCTCGGCCGGGCGCCAGCCGAGCTCGCGCTCGATCTTGCGCGCGTCGATCGCATAGCGGCGGTCGTGGCCGGGGCGGTCCCTGACGTGCGTGATCAGCCGGGCGTGCGGCCCTTTCGGATCGGGTCGCAGCTCGTCGAGCAGGCGGCAGACCGTGTGCACGATGTCGATGTTCGGCTTCTCGTTCCAGCCGCCGACGTTGTAGGTCTCGCCGACGCGGCCGCGGGCCAGCACCTCGCGGATCGCCGAGCAGTGATCGGTGACGTACAGCCAGTCGCGCACGTTCATGCCGTCGCCGTAGACCGGCAGCGCCTCGCCGGCCGTGGCCTTGACGATCATCAGCGGGATCAGCTTCTCGGGAAACTGCAGCGGACCGTAGTTGTTCGAGCAGTTGGTCGTCAGCACCGGCAGGCCATAAGTATGGTGCCAGGCCCGCACCAGATGATCGGAGGCCGCCTTGGACGCGCTATAAGGACTGTTGGGCTCGTAGGCCCGGGTCTCGACGAATGGCGCGTCGTCCGGCCCCAGCGAGCCGTAGACCTCGTCGGTCGACACGTGCAGGAAGCGGAACGCCGACTGGCGATCGGCCGGCAGCGTCGACCAGTAGGCGCGCGTGGCCTCGAGCAGCGTGAACGTGCCCTCGACGTTGGTCCTGATGAACGCCGACGGGCCGAGGATCGAGCGGTCGACGTGGCTCTCGGCGGCGAAGTGCAGCACCGCGCGCGGCTGGTGCTCGGCCAGGATCCGGTCGATCGCGGCCCGGTCGCAGATGTCGACCTGCAGCAGCGTGTGGCGCGGATCGCCGTCGAGCGACTTCAGGTTGTCGCGGTTGCCGGCATAGGTCAGCAGGTCCACCGTGACGACGGGCTCGTCCGACGACGCCAGCCAATCGAGCACGAAATTCGAGCCGATGAAGCCGGCCCCTCCGGTTACGACGATCACGGTTGCATTCCTCCTGGGCAATCCTTGCACAACGATGCCGCGGCGCGTGGCCGAAAACGGCGGCGCGCGGGCCGAGCCTGATCAAAGGCGATCCCCGCCGCGCGACCGGCGGCGGCGTCCGTACCAAATCCACAACACCACGGTGACGACGGCCAGGCCGTACCACTGGAACGCGTAGCCGTAGTGACGGTCGACGTCCGAGCCGGCCCGCGGCCAGGCCCGGATCAGGCCGTCATCGAGGTTCGAGGTCTGTCGAATGATAAACGGCTCGACGGACAGCCCCGACCAATGTTGGTACTTGTCGACGGAAAAGAACTGCCAGATCCGATCGCCGGGCCCCGGCGCCGACTCGCGGCCCAGTTGCAGCGACTGCGGCAGCCCGGCCTGCGGCTCGCCCTCGATCTCGATGCGCCCCTCGGGCGTGCGAAAGTCCGGCCAGGCCCAGCGATCGGCCGGGTTACCGGCCACCCAGCCGCGCAGCACGAGCACGATGCGAGGGCGCGCCGCCGCCGAACCGGGCTCGTCGTCGAGCCGGATCGGCGTCAGCAGATGAAAGCCGGCGACACCATCGTGCGTGCGATTGTCGATCAGGATCGATTTGTCCGGCAGGAACCGGCCTAGCGCGACGACGCGCCGCGCCGGATCGGGCATCCGTCCGGCCTCGGCCGGCGGCTGCGCGTTCAAGGACAGCGGCGGCAGCGAGCTCGCCCGCTGCTGGCGCTTCGCGATCGCCTGCTTCTCGTGCGCGCGGCGCACCTGCCAGTTGCCCAGCGACACCGTCAGCCCGATCACGAGCAGCGCGGCGACGGCGGGAACGATGCGGCGACGCCAGGCCATCAGCGAGCGCACCGAGTCGAAGCGACAGCTACCAAGCGACCGACACCATCGCGGGAAGACGCCGCCGGCCGGCGGCGACCCGCGCCGCATGCCGGGGGTGGACCCCCGCTCGGGTCGCGACCCGGCCGGCAGCCGAAGCGGCTCAGATCCAGTAGACGACGACGTACAGACCGAGCCAGACCACGTCGACGAAGTGCCAGTACCAGGCGGCGCCCTCGAACGCGAAATGGTGGTCGGGCGTGAAATGGCCCTTGAGCACGCGGAACCAGACGACGAGCAGCATCAGCGCGCCAACCGTCACGTGGAAGCCGTGGAAACCCGTCAGCATGAAGAACGTCGAGCCGTAGATTCCCGACGTGAGCTTCAGGTTCAGTTCGTGGTACGCGTGGATGTACTCGTAGACCTGGCAGGCAAGGAACAGCGCGCCCAGCACGATCGTGATCAGCAGCCAGAACTTCAGCGAGCCGCGGTGGTTGGCGATCAGCGCATGGTGCGCGACCGTCAGCGTCACGCCGGACGTGAGCAACAGCAGCGTGTTGATCGTCGGCAGCGGGAACGGTCCCATCTTCTGGAACTTGTCGACGAGCTCGGCCGGGCCGAGGTTGGGCCAGCTCGCGGTGAAGTCGGGCCACAGCACCGCGCGGTGGTCGATGTCGGCGAGCCAGGGCATCGAGATCGACCGCGCGTAGTACAGCGCGCCGAAGAAGGCCGCGAAGAACATCACCTCCGAGAAGATGAACCAGCTCATGCTCCAGCGGAACG
>JASGFT010000111.1:0-16928 GCA_047605425.1 Burkholderiaceae bacterium
CACCGCCGCGCGTTCCGGGCGAACGGACAGCACTCGCGAGCGTTTCGCTACTGGCTCGGCTTGCTGCAGGTCGCGCCGATCCAGCGTCCCTGGATGTCGACCTTGTTCTGCGTCGTCTGCCCGTTCTGGGTCGCGACGCCGGAAGAGACCATCACGTACTGCTCGGGGCCGGCGGAGGTGATCACGATGTCCGACTTGAGCGTCATCGCGCCGCGCACGCATTCGACGTGATACTCGGCGCGCCGAGCCGTATTGGACTTGACCTGCCGCGTGCACCGATTGTTCGGATCCTGGTCGCCCTCCAGACCATCCTTATCGAAACGAGCGATCTGCTCGGCGGTCACGCAGGTCCGCGCCGTATGGCTGCGCGGGTTCTTCATCCGGGCCATCAGCTGCTCGCGCGCCTCCGGCGACATCTTGGCCAGCACGTCGGGAGGCACCGGCGGCGCGCCGGTCATGTTCATCGACATCGTCTGTTCCCACTCCCCCGGTTTCAGGTCGAGCGCATGGGCGACAGGGGCCAGCCCCAGCGAAAGTAACGCGGCGCCGCAAACCAGCCACACTGCGCGCAACGACCGCCGAATCGGAGCTGCCGCCTCGGAGACGGCGGCACGGCAGATGCCGGCGGCGTCGGCCGGACGAAAGGAACGGAAGACAGAGGGGGAATACGACGGTCGACTCATCAGGAACTCCGACGCGGACAGGCTCCGCGATGCTGCAGTCCAGACTCCAAGCTCGAGGGGCTTGACGCCGCGGGCTGGGAAGCCCGCTGGAATGGTAGTGGGCGCGGAGCGACCGCGCAATGCCGCACTGCCGCACTGCCGCACTGCTCGAACCGATGGCTCGTCGACACGGGATTGTCATTCGGCCGCGTTATGAGTGCTGCACCTGCCGCGGCCGGTCGACGATGTCAAAAGCACTGCCTGGAATCGTTTCCGCTTATCAATTCGATCAGCAAGGTGTCGCCCGGCGTCTGGCCGACGACGAGGTCGCCGACGCGATCGACCGCTTGCGGGCGGAGGGCGGCGGCTGGTGCTGGATCCACCTGAACCTCGGCGATCAGCGGCTCACCCGCCTCGCCCCAGCGCCGCGCGCCAGCGCAAGATGAAGTCGCGATAGGTCGCGTTGGCGAGCGGCGCGGCCAGTTCAGGCCCGAGCGCGACCGGGCGCGCGCGCGCGCCCAGCATCTGGCGCAGCGACGCGCCGGTGGTCTCGCCCTGGGCGTCCTCGCGCAGCGCGTAGAGCCGGGAGGCGGATGCCATCACCGACTGGCCGCGCCGCGACAGCAGGTAGTCGATCCATAGACGAGCCGCGTTCGGATGCTCGGCCTTCGCGTTGATCAGAAGCGCTCGCGACGTGACCAGCGTGTAGTCCTCGGGAAAGATCACGCCCAGCGTCGGCAGGCTGCGCGCCCGCGCGACGGTATAGGCACCGAGCAGGTTCACGCCGAGCCGCGCCCGGCCGTCGGCGATCAGGTTGACCATCGCGTCGGTGGTCAGCAGCAGCCGCGCATCGGCCGCGCCCATCGCCTGCGCGGTCGCCCAGAAGGTGTCGGCGCTGGCGGCGGCGTCCTGCGCGGCGAGGAAGTAGCCGACGCCGGATTTCTGGACGTCGTAGCCGACCACGCCGCCCGGACCGCGGGCGCCCGCGCCCGCCAGCCATCGCGCCAGCGCCGCGTGGCTGCGCGGCACCTCGCCGTCGGGCAGCGAGGGCTTGTGATACGCGAACACCACCGGTTCGTAGGTGCTGGCCCACAGCCGGTCCTGCCATCGCGCCCAGGCGGGCAGATGCGCGCTTTCGGGGGATTGGTAGACCAGCGCATGCCCGCCGACGGCCAGGGCCACCATCTGGTCCATCGCCGAGCTCCACAGCACGTCGGCCGCCTCGCGACCCAACTGGTTCTCGGCGATGAAGCGGTGGTACAGCTCGGTGCTGTTCAAGTCTTCGTAAGCGACGGCGATGCGCGGATACAGCCGGCGAAAGTCGGCCACCAGCGGCGCCGCCACGCGCTCGTCGGTCGTCGAATGCACGATCAGCCGCCCTTCGTCCTCGGCGGCGCGCACGGTCGTCGCGTAAGCGGCCGGGTAGCCGGCCGGCACGCTCGCGCGCGGCGCGTAGCCGAGCAGCTCATCATCACTCTGCGCACGCGCCGAGGCGACGATCGACGGCGCCGCCCCCAGAACCGCCAGGCGGCCCAGCGCCGCGCGACGCTGCGGCCGTGGCAGGTCCGGCTCGGGCGCCTGCCCGCTTCGCTTGTCGTCCGGCATCAGCCCGCCCCCGCCGGCAGCAGCAGCAAGGGCTTGCGCGTGCGGCGCAACACCTGCTGCGCGGCCCCGCCGAACAACAGGCTGGCCAGCAAGCCCTTGCCCTCCGAGGTCATGACGATCAGGTCGGCGTTGTTGCGGTCGGCCTCGTCGAGGATGGCCTGCGGCACGTCGTCGCCCTCGTGAACGATCAGCTCGGTGATCGGGTTCTGCGGCGCCTCTTCCGGACGCAGCGTGTAGAACGCGGCGACCTGCGCCTGGACGTGCGCCAGGACCCGCTTGGCGCGATCGTCGTGGTACTGGTCGAGAATCGGTTGCGGAACGTGCGAATCGATGTCGATCAGCGAGCGTTCGCGCTGCTCGTCGATGACGGCGAGCACCAGCAGCCGCGCGCCCAGGCGGTTGGCCAGGCCGATCGCGCAGGCCAGCGCGCTCGCGCAGCCGTCGTCCAGGTCGCTGGCGTACAGGATGGTGTGGATGTCGGGACTGAGACTCATGGCGCATGTCCTATCAACGGAATGACGCCGAGCACCAGCATCGACGCCAGCATCACCAACGCGGCCGATAACGACCACAACAGCGTGAACCGTTGATGGTCGCCGAACTCCACCTTGGCCAGCCCGACCAGCAGATAGGTCGAGGCCACCAGCGGGCTCAGCAGGTGGACCTGCTGGCCCACGAGCGAGGCGCGGGCGATCTCGACGTGGCCGATGCCGTAGACCGCCGCCGTCTTGGCCAGGATCGGCAGGATCCCGAAGTAGAACGCATCGTTGGAGATGAAGAAGGTGAACGGCATGCTGAGCACCGCCGTCACCACCGCCATGTACGGCCCCATCCACTCCGGCACCATCGCGATCACGCTGTTGGCGATCGCGTCGACCATCTTGGTTCCCGACAGGATACCGACGAAAATGCCCGCCGCGAAGATCAGCGACACCACCGGCACGATGTTGACCGCGTGGGTTTCGATCCGCTCCTTCTGCTGCTGCAGGCTCGGATAGTTGATCATCAGCGCGAGCGCCGAGGCCACCATGAACAGCACCTGCAACGGGAACGCGTCCTTCACCAGCAGCACCATCAATCCCAGCGTCAGCAAGGCGTTGATCCAGAGCAGCTTCGGGCGCGCCAGCTCCGGGTCGCCGCCGGTGACTTCGGCGATCGACTGACCGTCGCCGCCACTGCCGCCGCTGCCGCCGTCCAGCCGGATCGCGCCCAGCCGCCGCGCCTCGCGCCGGCCCAGGATGAACGCGACGACCGTGCACCAGACGCCGGTGATGACCATCGGCGCGATCATCGGCACGAAGACGTCACCCATCTCGACGCCCAGCGCGCTGACCGCGCGGGCCGTCGGGCCTCCCCAGGGCAGGACGTTCATCAACTGGCCGGCCATCATCACCACGCAGGCGAGCACCAGCCGGTTCATGCCGAGCCGCTGGTACAGCGGCAGCATCGCCGCGCAGGTGATCATGTAGGTGGTCGAGCCGTCGCCATCGAGCGACACGCCGGCTGCCAGCAGGAAGGTGCCGACGACGATCTTGGTCGGACTGCCGCCGACCAGCCGAAGCACCAGCTTGACGATCGGGTCGAACAGCCCCGCGTCGATCATGATCCCGAAGTACAGGATCGCGAACATCAGCATCACGCCGGTCGGCGCGAGCTTGCGGATGCCGTCGAGCATCATCGGCCCGAGGGCCATGCCGAAGCCGCCGGCCAAGCCGAAGACGATCGGCACCAGGATCAGCGCGACCATCGCCGACAGGCGCTTGGTCATGATCAGCGCCATGAAGACTATAACCATCGAGTACGCGAGTGCGGTCAGCATTCATCCGGCTCCTTTGATCGTTGTTTTGTTTACCGCTCTCGCGGCCGCCGCCCCCCCCCGCCCGGCGCGAACGGCCTCGCTGATCTGCGGCAGATGGTAACGGATTAAACGCTCGGCGCCGCGAACGACACGGCTGCAGTGGAACGAATGCTGTGCATCAGATCGGCTTGAACTGGCCTCGCCAGCCGCCGCCGCGCCTAAGCTGGCGTCCTTCCTTCTCGCCTGGAACGGACATGGAAAGCTTCGATGCGATCATCATCGGCGCCGGCGTCATCGGCAGCTCGGTCGCCTACCACCTCGCGCGGCTCGGTTGTCCGCGCGTGCTGGTCGTCGAGCGCGGCGCCATCGGCGCGGGCACGACCTCACAATCCAGCGGCATCCTGCGGACGCACTACTCGGTCATCGAGAACGTTCGCCTCGCGCAGGCCTCGTGGACGGCTTTCAACGATTTCGCCGCCTACCTGGGCGACGACGAGGCCTCGGCCGGCCTGGTCAAGTGCGGCTACCTGATCGCCGCCCCCGAAGGCCCGAAGCTGGCCCCGCTGGCCGCCTCGCTCGACGCCCAGCGCGAGCAGGGCATCGAGGTGCGCCGGCTCGACCGACGGGAAGCGGCCGCCCTGCTGCCGATCGCCCGCTTCGATGACGCCGCGCTGATCGGCTACGAGCCCGAAGCGGGCTTCGCCGACGCCTACCTGGTCGCGACCGGCTTCGCACGCGCTGCGCGCCGGCTCGGCGTGAAGATCATCGAGGGCGTGCGGGCCGAGCAGTTGCTGATCGAGAACGGCAAGGTCGCCGGCGTCCGGACCTCGGCGGGCACGTTCCGCTCGGGCATCGTGATCAGCGCGCAGAACATCTGGGCCCGCGACATCGAGCGCTGGACCGGCATCCCGAGCCCGGTCGCCGCCGAACGCCACAGCGTGCTGGCGCTCGAAGGGCCCGAAGCGTATACGTTCCGGATGCCCGTGTACAAGGACCTGGGCTCGCCCGGCATGCTGTACTGCCGCAGCTACGGCGGCCGTCAGATGCTGGTCAGCGAGGGGACGGTCGGCCAGATGCTGCCCGGACCCGACAACGAACAAGGCGACATCGGCATGGACTACATCGCCGAGGTCGGCGCGCAGGTCGCCGATCGCTTTCCCAGCTTCGAGACGGCCGGCGTCGCCTCGAGCTGGACCGGCGTCTACGACGTCACGCCCGACTGGAATCCGGTGCTCGGCCCGCTGCCCGAGCTGCCCGGCCTGGTCGTCGGCTACGGTTTTTCGGGCCACGGCTTCAAGCTCTCGCCGGCCGTCGGCCGCCTGCTCGCGCAGTGCGCGCTGGGCCTGCCGACCGACGTCGACATCGCTCCGTACGCATTGGAACGCTTCCGCAACGGCAGTCTGCTGAGCGGCAGGTACGGGCTCGGCGCGGTCTCCTGATGTGGCCCCTCCTACACCGCCGCGCGCCTGCTCGCCGCGACCGCCGGCCGCGCGCGCTTTCGCGCTGGCCGATCTCGCGCCGCAACCCTGGCGCAACGGTCGCGGGCTGACGCGCGAGATCCTCGTACGCGCGGCGAGCGACGGCGGCTGGGACTGGCGGGTCAGCGTCGCCGACATCGACAAGGATGGCGCGTTCTCGACCTTCGACGGCGTCGATCGCGCGGCCGCGCTGCTGCGAGGCCCGGGCCTGGTGCTGGCCGGCGACGCACGGTCCGCCGACGTCGTCTTCGACCGGATCGGCGCCGTGCGCCGTTTCGCCGGCGAGACGGCGCTGCGCGCCCGGTTGCATGGCGCGCCGGCTCGGCTGTTCAACGTGATGACGCGTCGCGGCGCCGCCGCCGAATGCCTGGAACCGCGCACCGACGCTGGCGAGCTCGCGCTCGGTGATGCCGAGGCGGCGGTACTGTTCGTCGCCGAAGGATGGTTCTCGGTCGAGGTCGAGGTCCGGGCCGATGTCGAGAGCCAGGCCAAGGCCCAGGATCAGGACAGGGACAGGAATCAGGGCGGGGCCCGAGCCGTGGCCGAGGCCGGCGGTGGCGCCCGAGGCCGCTGGCGCGGCGACAGGCGACGCGACGAGGGCCTGTCGATCGCGTCGGGATCCGCGATCCTGCGCTGGCGAAGCCTGGCCCCCAGCGGCCGCCTGCTCGTGTGCGCGCTGCGGCCGATCCAGCCGTGAAGGGTCGACAGTCCGCCGTGAGGGCTCGGCCGATCGCCGCGGGCATTCGCCCGAAGATCGCGCCCGTCCCCGATCAGTCGACGCCGCGCGGGTAGACGATGATCGACAGGAACTTGATCGGACACTGGATCAGCTTCTCGGGCCCGTGCGGCACCTGGCCGTCGAAGCTCAGCGAATCGCCGGGTTCCAGCACGTAGGTCTGCTGTCCGCAGCGGTACTCGATCTGCCCTTCGAGCATGTAGAGGAACTCGGTGCCCGGATGCTGGAACGTCGGGTACTGCTGGGTGTCGTCCTCCATACTGATCAGGAAGGGCTCGAACGGCTTGACGGCGCCCTGTCCGTAAGCGAGCAGATGGTAGGTGTGCCCGCTCCTGGTGCCACGGCGCACCACTTCCATGCCGGCGCCGCGCTTGACGTGCTGCGCGGTCGCCGCGACCGCGTCGTACTTGCCGAACAGCACCGACATCGCCACGCCCAGGGTCCGCGCGATCCGCGCCAGCGTGTCCATCCCCGCCGTCGTGCTGCCGGTCTCGATCTTCGACAGCATGCCGCGGCTGATGCCGGCCCGCTCCGACACCTGCGCGATCGTCAGCCCCTCTCGCAGCCTCAATTCGCGGATCGCCGCGCCGACCGCTTCCTCGAGCCCCAGCGCTCGCGTTTCGTTGATGTCGTTCATGGATCTCGGTGGGCGGACTGATACGGGACTCCATTCTAGGAGTCTGATCGAAGATTCACATCGGGCACATATGTTGCATACAAGGAATCATTGCGATAGGCTTGCGCCCCGATCCTGGTCTGTCGCGTCTCGCGCTCGCGCCCCGTCCACACCGCTCCAGGAGCTTGCCCCGTGAAACCCGATCAGACCGCCCAACTGGTTCCTCCCGACGGCGAGCTCGTATCGCCGCCCCGCTTCGATACCGTCGAGCCGGCGCAGCGATACCTGCGCGAACACGGCATCAGCTACGTGCTCGCGCAGTTCGTCGACATCCACGGCGTGGCCAAGGCCAAATCCGTCCCGGTCTCGCACCTGCCGACCGTGCTCGGCGAAGGCGCCGGTTTCGCCGGCTTCGCGATCTGGGGGGTCGGCATCGAGCCGAACGGTCCGGACTTCATGGCGGTCGGCGATCTGGCCACGCTGACGCCGGTCCCATGGCAGCCGGGGCTCGCGCGCATCGTTTGCGAAGGCCACGTCGACGGCCGGCCCTGGGCCTACGACAGCCGCGTCACGCTGAAGCGGCAGCTCGCCCGGCTGGCCGAGCGCGGCTATACGCTGTTCACCGGGCTGGAGCCGGAGTTCTCGCTGCTGCGCCGCGGCGAGCGCGGCGCGATCGAGCCGGTCGACGCCAGCGACACGCTGGCCAAGCCCTGCTACGACTACAAGGGCCTGTCACGCACGCGCGCCTTCCTCGAGCGGCTGTCCAACACCTTGCGCGCCAGCGGCATCGACGTCTACCAGATCGACCACGAGGACGCCAACGGCCAGTTCGAGCTGAACTTCACGTACGCCGACTGCCTGACGACGGCCGATCACTTCGTGTTCTTCAAGATGGCGGCGGCCGAGATCGCCAACGAGTTCGGCTACATCTGCTCGTTCATGCCCAAGCCGTTCGCCCACCTGCCCGGCAACGGCATGCACATGCACATGTCGATCGGCGACGGCCAGCGCAACCTGTTCGAGGACAAGCGCGACGCGCGCGGGCTCGAGCTGTCGCAACTGGCCTACCACTTCCTGGGCGGCCTGCTGGCCCACGCGCCGGCGCTGGCCGCGGTCTGCGCGCCGACGATCAACTCGTACAAGCGTCTGGTCGTCGGCCGTTCGCTGACCGGCGCGACCTGGGCGCCCGCCTACATCAGCTACGGCGACAACAACCGCTCGAGCATGATCCGCATCCCGAAGGGCCGGCTCGAGCTGCGGCTGCCCGACGGCTCGGCCAATCCGTATCTGGCCACCGCCGCCGTCATCGCCGCCGGGCTGGACGGCATCGACCGTCAGCTCGACCCCGGCGCGCCGCAGAACACCAACCTGTACGACTGGACCGAAGCCCAACTCGCCGAGGCCGGCATCGGCCTGCTGCCGCAGAACCTGGGCGCCGCGCTCGACGCGTTCGAGGCCGACCCGGTGGTCTTCGACGCGCTCGGTCCGGCCGCTCGCGAGTTCATCCGGCTCAAGCGCATGGAGTGGATCGAATACCAGCGCCACGTGTCCGAGTGGGAAATCAAGCAGTACCTCGAATTCTTCTGAAAGGGAAACGCGATGTGCGGAATCGTTGGACTCCTCGTCAAGACCCCGGCGCTGCGCGATCGGCTCGGCGAGCTGATGGTGCCGATGCTGATCGGCATGACCGAGCGTGGACCGGACTCGGCCGGGCTGGCGGTCTACACGCCGCCGCTGGCCGCCGGGCGCCGCAAGATCAGCGTCTTCGCCGGCTACGTCGACGGCGGCGAGCGCTACGACTGGCCGGCGCTGGCGCGGGCGCTGAACGAAGCGCTGGACGCCGGCGCCGAGGTCGAGGCCAAGGGCAACCACGGCATCGTCTCGTTCGCGATCGATCCCGAAGCCGTCAAGGCCTGGATCAAGGACTGCCAGCCGCTGCTCAAGGTGTTCTCGACCGGCCGCAGCATCGATCTGTACAAGGACATCGGCACCCCGGCCGAGGTCTCGGCCCGCTACGGCTTCGCCGGCTTCCGGGGCACGCACCTGGTCGCGCACACGCGAATGGCGACCGAGTCCGCCGTCACGCCCGACCGCGCGCATCCGTTCACCGCCGGCGAGGACTTCTGCCTGGTGCACAACGGCTCGCTGTCGAACCCCAACGGCATCCGCCGGATGCTGGCGCCGCACGGCATCCGCTTCGACACCGACAACGACACCGAGGCCGCGACCCGCTTCCTCGAATGGCGGCTGCGCGAGGGCGACGCGCTGGAGGACGCGCTGCAGAAGGGGTTCGAGGTGCTCGACGGCTTCTACACGTTTCTGATGGGCACGCCGACCGAACTGGCGCTGATCCGCGACCCGTTCGCCTGCAAGCCCGCGGTGGTGGCCGAGAACGACGACTACGTCGCGATCGCCTCCGAGTTCCGCTCGCTGGCGCACCTGCCCGACGTCAAGCACGCCCGGGTCTTCGAACCCGCTCCCGAGGAGATGTACGTATGGCAAGCCTGAGCTTCGACCTGGCCGACACGCCGCTGCGCGAGGTCAACCGCTTCCTGCACGACGAAGCGCCGGGCAAGCCCGATCTGCGGGTCGTCATCGCCAATCCGAACGGCGCGCACGCGATCGCCGCCGGCCTGAACGCGCCGATCGACGTCACGATCGACGGGCACGCCGGCTACTACGCCGCCGGCATGAACCAGCTCGCCAACGTGACGATCACCGGCAGCGCCGGCACCGGCGTGGCCGAGAACATGATGAGCGGCAGGGTCCACGTCAAGGGCTTCGCGTCCAACGCCGCCGGCGCCACCGCGCAGGGCGGTCTGCTGGTCATCGACGGCGATGCCGGCCTGCGCTGCGCGATCTCGCTGAAGGGCGCCGACGTGGTCGTCGGCGGCTCGGTCGGCAGCTTCTCGGCGTTCATGGCGCAGGCCGGCAACCTGGTCGTCCTCGGCGACGCCGGCGAGGCGCTCGGCGACTCGATCTATGAAGCGCGCATCTTCGTGCGCGGCACCGTCAAGAGCCTGGGCGCCGATTGCGAGGAGAAGCCGATCGGCGAGGCCGAGCGCGCGCTGCTGGCCGCCCTGCTCGACCGGGCCGGCCGCGGCGACGTCGACCCGTCGGCCTTCAGGCTCTATGGCTCGGCCCGAACGCTGTACCACTTCCACGTCGACAACGCAGGAGCCTATTGACATGACCGCCCCCAACGAAGCGAAGGCCAGCGGGTCGCACGTTCCGCCGACGCTGCCGCGCCTGTCGGCGAGCTTCGATCCGTACACGCTGTCCGAGATCCGGCGCGCGGCGGCCACCGGCATCTACGACATTCGCGGCGGCGGCGCCAAGCGCAAGCTGCCGCACTTCGACGACCTGCTGTTCCTCGGCGCATCGATCAGCCGCTACCCGCTCGAAGGCTATCGCGAGAAATGCGGGACCGACGTCGTGCTCGGCACCCGCTTCGCGCGCAAGCCGCTGCACCTGAAGATCCCGGTGACGATCGCCGGCATGAGTTTCGGCGCGCTGTCGGCCAACGCCAAGGAGGCGCTGGGCCGCGGCGCCAGCATCGCCGGCACCAGCACCACCACCGGCGACGGCGGGATGACGCCCGAGGAACGCGGCCAGTCCCGCCATCTGGTCTATCAGTACCTGCCGTCGCGCTACGGCATGAACCCCGACGATCTGCGCAAGGCCGACGCCATCGAGGTCGTGATCGGCCAGGGCGCCAAGCCCGGCGGCGGCGGCATGCTGCTGGGCCAGAAGATCAGCGCGCGCGTGGCCGCCATGCGCTGCCTGCCCGAAGGCATCGACCAGCGCTCGGCCTGCCGCCATCCGGACTGGACCGGCCCCGACGATCTGGAGATCAAGCTGCTCGAGCTGCGCGAGATCACCGACTGGGAAAAACCGATCTACGTGAAGGTCGGCGCCACCCGCCCGTACTACGACGTCGCGCTGGCCGTGAAGGCCGGCGCCGACGTCGTCGTGCTCGACGGCATGCAGGGCGGCACCGCGGCCACGCAGGAGGTATTCATCGAGCACGTCGGCATTCCGATCCTGGCCGCGATCCGGCCGGCCGTGCAGGCGCTGCAGGACCTGGGCATGCACCGCAAGGTGCAGTTGATCGTCTCGGGCGGCGTGCGCAACGGCGCCGACGTTGCCAAGGCGCTGGCGCTGGGCGCCGACGCGGTCGCGATCGGCACGGCCGCGCTGGCCGCGCTCGGCGACAACGATCCGCGCTTCGAGGACGAGTACCGCGGGCTCGGCACGACGGCGGGCGCGTACGACGACTGGCACGAAGGCCGGGATCCGGCCGGCATCACGACGCAGGACCCGGCGCTGGCCGCGCGGCTGGACCCGGTGCTCGCCGGCCGCCGGCTGGCCAACTACCTGGCGGTGATGACGATGGAGGCGCAGATCATCGCCCGCGCCTGCGGCAAGTCGCACCTGCACAACCTTGAGCCCGAGGACCTGGTCGCGCTGACGATGGAGGCCGCGGCGATGGCGCGGGTGCCGCTGGCCGGCACCGACTGGATCCCTGGCGCGCGCCAGGGGGCGGACGCGAGCTTCGGGTGATCGGACTTCCGCCGACGCGCGGCCGGGGATCGGCATCCCTCCGCCGCGCTTCGGCGCTACCCGTGCTTCGGCGCCACCGGAAATCGAACGTATCCCCTTTCTTGCCATCATGCGCCGCCTCGGCCATCATGGCTCGCAAGAAGAACAGGGAGACATTCCGATGCTCGACACCGGCAGGCGCCCATGAGCCCCATCGTCCAAACCCGCTACGGCCAGCTCAAGGGCCTGCAGGACCGCGGCGTCCTGGTGTTTCGAGGCGTCCCGTACGCGCAGCCGCCGACGCAGGGACTGCGCTTCCGGCCGCCGCAACCCCCGCAACCGTGGGCCGGCGTGCGCGATGCGCGCGAGTTCGGCCCGGCGGCCCCGCAATACGCGGGCCTGACGAGCCTCGCCATCAAGTTCATGGTCGGCCCCGCCGACGAGGACTGCCTGTACCTGAACATCTGGACCCCGGCCGCCGACGCCGGGCGCCGTCCGGTGATGGTCTGGATCCACGGCGGCGCGTTCATACTGGGCGCCGGATCGCAATCCTTGTACGACGGCGCCGCGCTCGCGCGACGCGGCGACGTCGTCGTCGTGACGATCAACTACCGCCTCGGCGCGCTCGGCTTCCTGCGCCTGAAGGAGTTGTCCGACGGTCGCATCCCGGCCACCGGCAACGAGGGGATACTGGACCAGATCGCCGCGCTCGAATGGGTGCGCGACGAGATCGCCAACTTCGGCGGCGACCCCGGCAACGTCACGATCTTCGGCGAATCGGCGGGCTCGATGAGCTGCGCGACGCTGCTCGGCACGCCGCGCGCGCAAGGGTTGTTCCATCGCGCGATCCTGCAGAGCGGATCGGCGAATTTCCTGTCCTCTCGCGAAGCCGCGACCGAGGTCGCCGAAGCGCTGCTGCACGAGATGGGCATGACGCCCGACGAGGTCGACAAGCTCGCCGAGATCGCCCCCGACCGGCTGATACGCGGCCAGCAGCGGCTGTTCGGCGCGCTGCTCGCGAAGCCGAAGAACGTCTTCTCGGGACGCTTCCTGTCGCCGCGCCGCGCCGGCTTGACCCTGTACCTGGCCGGCTCGATGTCGTGGCGCCTGCTGCGCCGTGCCGCCCTGCTGTGCTCCGGCCTGGTGCGGGATCTGTTCCGCCCGGCCAACAAGCGCCGGCGCGGCCGCTTCCGCAGCCTGTTCGCGCCGCTGCTGACGACGCCGAACCCGCCCGAACTGCCGCTGGAGCCGGTGCTGGACCACGAATTGCTGCCGCACCATCCGTTCGACGCGATCGCCGACGGCCTCGCCAGGAAGGTCAGCCTGCTGATCGGCACGAACCTCGACGAGATGAAGTTCTTCATCGCGATGGACCTGGCATCGCTGTCGCTCGACGAGAAAGCGCTGATCGCCCGCTGCGAGGAAAAGATCCCCGGCACCGACGCCGACGGCGTCTCGTTCGGGCGGCGCGCCGTCGAGGTCTACCGCGCCGCGCGGGCCGCGCGTGGCGAAAGTGTTCGGCCGCCCGACCTGTGGTACGCGATCGAATCGGATCGCAGCATGCGCTATCCGGCGATGCGGCTGGCGTCGCTGCAGAGCGCGCACCAGGCCAACACCTACGCTTACCTGTTCACTTGGCCGTCGCCGAGCTGGCGGGGCGCGCTGGGTGCGTGCCATGCGCTGGAGTTGCCGTTCATGTTCGGCGCGCTCGACGAAAAGTTCATGCGCGAGTTCGCCGGCAGCAACCGCCCCGGCGCGCGCGAGCTGTCCGAGCGCATGCAGGATGCCTGGCTGCGCTTCGCGCGGACCGGCTCGCCGGCGGACCCGGCCGATCCGGCCGACGAATGGCCCGCTTATGACGTCACGCGCCGCGCGACGATGATCCTCGATCGCGAGTGCCGCGTCGAAGCAGCGCCGCGCGAGGCCGAGCGCGCATTCTGGGAATCGGTCGAACGCCGTCGGCGCGGGTGAGCGGGCTCGCCCTCGTCATTCATACGCGAGACGATCGTCTGCTACGCAAAGATCGAAGGCGCGTGGCGCAGAGGCATCGTTGACCTCCACTCCGCCTGAATAAGCGCGATTCCAGGTCAAGGTGGCGTGAAATACGGGGCGCGATTCCATCCGCTTCCGCATTCGACGAACTCCACGCGAATCGACGGATAGGCGGTTCAGAAGCGGCCACGACTGTCGGCGATTGTCATGTAGCGGTTCGTTGTCGCTTGGGATATTATAATATCCATGACTGGGAAACCTCGTCCCCATCCGGATACTGCGGCAGACACGGTGCTGCGCGCTGAATTGGTTTCCCTCGGCGCACGGCTGCGGTCGGCGCGCCTGAGCTGCCATCGAACCGCGCAGGACCTGGCCGACCAGGCGGGCATGACCCGGGTGACGCTTCGCCGCGTCGAGGCTGGGGATCCCGCGGTGACGATCGGCAGCTATCTCAAGGTGCTGGCCTGTCTAGGGCTGTCCTTGGACTTCGTAACGGCCGCGCGAGACGACGTAGCAGGCCGACACTTGTCGGCCGAACCTTCGACGCCACGCTTGCGAGCCGGGTCTACGCGTCGAATCCGACTCGCGGATTACCCGATGCTCAGGGAAATCGCCTGGAGCACGGATCCTTCGGCGAGCCTCAGCCCGGAGGAGGCACTGGCGCTGTACGAGCGCAACTGGCGGCATCTCGACCACGATTCGATGGGCTCCCGCGAGCGCGATCTCGTGAACCGCCTGACGGCTACGGTCGGTAAAGGAGTACTCCTTGTATAACCGCCCCCGTCATCAGCGGATTCAAACCGTGCTCGAATCCCTGGATGCGGAGCGATTGCTCGCGCATCGCTGCCTTTTCGGAGGCGGCACGGCGATCGTGCTTGCCCACGGGGAATACAGGGAATCCGCCGACATCGACTTCATCGTGTCGTCTCTTCCCGGTTACCGGGAATTGCGCGCCATGATCAACTCGAATGGGATATCCGCGATGATGATCCGGCCGTTGCCGCTACGCCGCGAGGCGCGAATCGATCAATACGGGATCCGCTGCGCATTCGACATCGACGATATGCCGATCAAGTTCGAGATCGTGTTCGAGGGGCGAATCGAGCTGGCCGATCCGCTGCCCGAGCAGCGGATCGATGGAATCTGGACCTTGACCGCCGCGGATCAGGTAGCCACCAAATTGATGGCCAACTCGGATCGCTGGGCGGATGACTCGGTGTGGAGCCGCGACCTCCTCGACTTGGCCATGCTCACCGAAGACGGCAATCTGGACGCCGATGGCATCGGAAAGGCGGAACGAGCCTACGGCGAGAGCGTGTTCTCCGATTTCGAAAAGGCAAGGACTCGGCTGCTGGAAAGACCTGGCCGGCTGGCGACCTGCATGGCGCGCCTTCAGATGACCATGTTGGAGGTCGATTTGCGCACGCGAATCGAGAGGCTGCGAATCAGGCGCTCATAGTTTCGTTGGCTCGCGTTCATCCTCGTACCACCGCACGCGCAGGCGTTTGGGAGGCGGTCGAACGCCGTCGGCGCGGCTGCGCCGACCAGCCCTGGTTTCCCGGTAGCATGTCCGACGCGCGCGACCGCTGCGTGACGCACGCGAAGAACGAGGCGCGAGAACCGAAGAAGGAGAAGCAATGCACGAAGGACGAGGACCGGTCGCCGGCAGCGGAACGACCGCGCGGGTCGCCGGCCGGGAGGCCCGCCCGATGGCGAGCGGGCGCGCCGGGGCGGAGGTGCCGGCATGACGCAGGCGATGAACCACGAGGAACGGACCGCGTTGCGCGACAGCGTGCGGCGCATGTTCGCCGACCGCTGCGCGGAAAAGGACGTGCGCCGGATCATGGACACCGAATCCGGCCATGACGGCGAGCTGTGGCGCGTGATCGCCGGCCTGGGCCTGACCGGCCTGCTGGTGGCCGAGGAGCACGGCGGCCTCGGGCTCGGGCCGGTCGAGCTCGAGCTGGTGATGGAGGAAGCCGGCGCGGTGGTCGCGCCGGCGCCGCTGATCTCCACCGCGGTCGCATCGGCGCTGCTCGAAGGCGAGTACGCGACGGCGCTGGCCTCGGGCGACAGCATCGCGGCGGTGGTGCCGCTGGGCGCGCGCGACTGGACCGGGCGCGCGCAGGTGCGGGTCGCAGACGGCCGCGCGCAAGGCACGGCCGAATTCGTTCCGGACGCGCAGATCGCCGACATCCTGGTGCTGGCGGCCGACGATGGCGTGCACGTCGTCGAACGCTCGGCGGTCGAGGTGACGCCGCTGCCCGTGTTCGACCGCACGCGCCGGATGGCGCGCGTGCGCTTCGACGGGCCGGCCACGCGCATCGGCGACGGCTCGCGCGTCGAGCACGCGCAGGCGATCGGCCTGATCGCGCTCGCCGGCGAGCAGACCGGCGGCGCGCGCAGGATCCTGGACATGACGGTCGACTACGCGCGCGAGCGCCACCAGTTCGGCCGCGCGATCGGCAGCTTCCAGGCGGTCAAGCACATGGCCGCCGACCTGCTGCTCGAAGCCGAGAGCGCGACCAGCGCCGCGCGCGATGCCGCGCGGCAGCTCGCCGACGGCAGCCCGACGCGCCACGCATCGATCGCGCTGGCCGCGTTCGCCTGCGCCGATGCCTTCTTGCGTTGCGCGAAGGACGGCATCCAGATGCACGGCGGCATCGCTTTCACGTGGGAGCATCCGGCGCACCTGTACCTGCGCCGCGCGCGCTCGGGCGTCCAGTTGTTCGGCGACAGCCGGCACTGGCGCGAACGCTACATCCAGGCATTGGAGACGCAAGCATGACCGACGAACAAATCAAGGCCGAGGTCCAAGCCTGGCTGGCCGAGAACTGGCGCGGCGCCCCCGAGCGCATCGAGCGCTTCGGCCGCGATCCGCGCAGCGAGTGGTTCAAGAAGGTCCGCGATGCCCGCTGGGCGGTGCCGCGCTGGAAGCACGAGCAGTTCGGCCGCGGCCTGCCGGACGCGCAGGCCTGGATCGTCGAACGGGCATTCGAAGCCGTCGGCGCGCCGGGGACCGGGCAGGATCGCAGCAACCTGTGGGCCAACACCGCGCTCGCCTACGCGACCGAGACCTTCAAGCAGAAGATCGTCCCGCAGCTTCTGGCCGGCGAGGTCGGCATGTGCCTGCTCTATTCGGAGCCCGGCGCCGGCAGCGACCTGGCCGCCGTGCGCACGCGCGCCGACAAGGTCGACGGCGGCTGGCGCGTGACCGGGCAGAAGGTCTGGACCTCGGGCGCGCACATCGCCGACTACGGGATGCTGATCGCGCGCACCGACTGGGACGTCCCCAAGCACCGCGGCATCAGCTTTTTCTTCCTGCCGATGCGCCAGCAGGGGGTCGAGGTTCGGCCGCTGCGCCAGATCACCGACGAGGCGCATTTCAACGAGGTGTTCATCACCGACGCCTTCGTGCCGGACGAGAACCTGCTCGGCCCGCTGAACGGCGGCTGGGGCGTGCTGCAGACCGCCCTCGCCTACGAACGCTCGGTGATGG
>JASGFT010000112.1:0-16869 GCA_047605425.1 Burkholderiaceae bacterium
ACGACAAGCACATCGAGGTGATCGTTCGCCAGATGCTGCGCCGCGTGCAGATCACCGACCCGGGCGACACGCCGTTCATCACCGGCGAGCAGGTCGAGCGTTCCGAGTTGCTGGACGAGAACGACAAGGCGCGCGCGGCCGACAAGCGCGAGGCCTCGTACATCAACCTGCTGCTCGGCATCACCAAGGCCTCGTTGTCGACCGACTCGTTCATCTCGGCCGCGTCGTTCCAGGAGACGACCCGCGTGCTGACCGAGGCGGCGATCATGGGCAAGCGCGACGACCTGCGCGGCTTGAAGGAGAACGTCATCGTCGGCCGCCTGATCCCGGCCGGCACCGGCCTGGCCTTCCACCGCGCCCGCCGCGCCAAGGAAGAGCTCGAGGCGCAGGAGCAGGCCGCGCTGGCCGCGTCCAGCAACGCGATCGCCGAGGCCGAGGCGCTGTTCTCGTCGCCCGGCGAGGTGTCGCCGACCGCCGATCAGGGCGGCGACGCGCAGCCGGGCAGCGAAGGCTGAACGATGCGGGCCGGGCGCCGCGGCCGTCCTCGACGGCGGGCGCCCTGGCCCGGAGCGAAGGCGCCGCCGTCGAT
The DNA here is from genome assembly GCA_047605425.1 of Burkholderiaceae bacterium. Classification (GTDB taxonomy): domain Bacteria; phylum Pseudomonadota; class Gammaproteobacteria; order Burkholderiales; family Burkholderiaceae_E; genus JAKPAM01. Next base: position 590 of record JASGFT010000112.1, read on the forward strand.
GGGCGCCCGTCGCAGGATCGATGAACCGCCGTGGGGGCGACCCCTCGGCGGTTTTTCTATGTTGTCGGCACCAAGGGAACCGATCGAACGCGCCGTTCGACCGTGGCGGAGCCCGTTCGTGGATGCTCAAATTCCCTGGAACAGGCAATCCAGCGCGCTGACGATGACGTGGGCCTCATGTTCGAGGCTGAGTACATCGGCGCTCATCAGACGGCGAGGGACGGCGGCCATGAATTGAGTGACCATCACGTGCGGCGCTCGTTCGATCTCGAAGACCGGATTGAGGATGCTGGCAGGCTTCGGTGCCTTGTCGGGCGGCAGCAGCGGGACGACGACGCAGGTATTCAGGTGTTCGAGCAGGTTCGCCTGAACGTCCAGCAGATAGCCTTCGCCGTCCGCATTCCCGTAGACGTGAAATCGCGCCACGCTCAGAAATCCCGGTATCGCGCCAGTGGCAATCCGTGCCGCTCGACGAATGTGTTCGAGCTTTCCAGCGCGTCCTGATTCTCGGCGAGCCAGCGCTGCCTGCGGTGTTGGGCGACAGCGGCCGCGATTCCCGCTTCAGCAGCCAGCGAAACGTTGACGCCGAGATTCTTTGCCTCGGCGACCAGGCGAGACGAGAGCGTGAGATTCGTCGATTTGCGTATAGAGGTGCCATCGCGCCGGACAGGCTCGATGGATTTGTTGGCGTGGCGCATTGGCACTCGTCCCGTTCGATGCTCGTAGTATGCCTGCAAATGGATGCGCGTCGTTGGTGCGCATGAAATACGTCGATTCCAACGGCTGCATCGCTTCCTGCCGATGCTCCGTGACGTCGGCAAGACCGTGACCGGAACGATGAGCGCCGGCTTGGTCGTGCTGCTGATTTCGGGGCGTGTACCTGCGTTGGCCGAGGCGGCCATCGAGCCCGAGTGCCTGGCTCACCTCCAATCCGCGCCTGAAGGGACGGCCCTTCCCGTGGTCGCTGCACTCGGTGGTCGCGACCTGGATGAATCCGGCCTGGGTGATCCTGGCCGCGACCGGCATCTACTGGGCCTTCGATCCGGTGCGCCAGCCGCTGGCCGACACCACCGAGGCCTGGTTCTCGAGCCTGGTGCGCTTCGGGGTGGATCCGACCGCTCCTACGAGCTGGATCTGGTGCCGGCCGCTGAACCGACGTCGGCTTTCGCCGCGGTCGCTGGTCCGGCTCGAGGGCCGACCTCACATCAGCAGGCTCGACCGCTCGCCCTTCTCGTAGACGACGTGCGCGCGGCCGACGATCAGCGGATCGATCTTGCCGATCAGGTCGACGTTCCGGTTGTCATAAGGCAGGCGATTGAGGATATAGCGCATCGCGTTCAGGCGCGCGCGCTTCTTGCAGTCGCTCTTGATGACGGTCCACGGCGAGTCCGCCGTGTCGGTTTCGAAGAACATCGCTTCCTTGGCGCGGGTGTAGTCGTCCCACTTGTCGAGCGAGGCCATGTCGATCGGACTGAGCTTCCACTGCTTGAGCGGATGCGCCCGGCGCTCCTTGAAGCGGCGGCGCTGCTCTTCGCGGCTGACGCTGAACCAGAACTTGATCAGATGGATGCCGCTGTAGACCAGGTGCCGCTCGAACTGCGGCGTCTGCCGCATGAACTCGCGGTACTCGTCGTCGGTGCAGAACCCCATCACCCGTTCGACACCGGCGCGGTTGTACCAGCTCCGATCCAGCAGCACGATCTCGCCGGCCGACGGCAGGTGCTGGACGTAGCGCTGGAAATACCATTGGCCCTTTTCGGTCTCGGTGGGCTTTTCCAGCGCGACGACGCGGGCGCCCCGCGGGTTCAGGTGCTCCATGAAGCGCTTGATCGTGCCGCCCTTGCCGGCGGCGTCCCGGCCTTCGAACAGGATCAGCACGCGCTGGCCGGTCTCCTTGACCCAGGCCTGCAGCTTCAGCAGCTCGACCTGCAGGCGGAACTTCTGTTTTTCGTAGACCGAGCGGCGCAGCAGGTTCGCGTACGGATATCCGCCGTCGCGCCAGTCCTTGGCCAGCTCTTCGTCCGGGTTCGCCCGGGATGCCGGTTCGGCCGGGTCCTCGATCAGCGCGCGGCGCAGGTAGGCGCGATCATCGGCGTCGGCGCCCTGCAGGATCGCGCGCAGCGCGCGGGCACGGTCGCTGGGCGTGGCCTCACCGGCCAGGACGTTGTCCAGCGCGGCCTGCGCCTTGCCTTGCGCGGCCAGCGTCGATTGGGTCGAGACGAAGCGGCCGATCTCGTCCGGTGCCAGCGACGGCGGCGTATCACCCTTTCGGGCGCGGCGCGCGGGCTCGGCGCGCTTGCGCGCGGTGCGTGGGCGGGCGGGCGGCGGGGTCGCGCCGTTGGCTACCGTCGTGTCGACGACGGTCGAGGGGGAAGGCGGGGCGGCGGGGGCCGATGAGGATTGGGGTTTTGGGTCCATGGCGAAATCCGCGAAGAAAGCGTGAGAGCGACGAGGGGGCGAAGCGCAAGCGCTGCGACGCCCGTGGGCTGCGGAAACGGCGGTACTGCACCGCCCGCCGTGCGGTCCGATTCAGTCTGTCGTCGCAGGTTGCGCCGGGCGTTGATATCGATCAATACGCTCGGGTGCCGGAACGCGTGATTCGTTTCACAAATCGCCGATCCGGATCGCGCGCCGATCAGAATCGAACGACCGTTCGTCAACGCTGGCGGCAAGCGAAGCGACGTTCGTGACCTATCGCACCGGCACGGCGCGGGCGGCGTGGAGAATCGCGTTCATGGACACGACGCTCACTCTTCGCACGCCGTTCGACGCGCTGGAACAGGCGCTCGGCACACACCTCGACGGGTCGGTGATCACGGCCAAACTGCTGTTCTGCGAACTCGCCCGCCACGGTTATCTGGGCGAGGAGGCCGACCTGATCGTCCGCAGCGCGATGCAGTCCCGCGTGCTGACGCCGATCCTCGATCGCCAGATGCGGTCGGCCTTCGTGGTCGCGCACGCGAGGCTCGGCTCGCTGCGCGGCACCGTCGACGGCTGGCGCCGGACGTTCCGGCGCGGCTCGCCCAGCGTGGCCTGAGCGCCGGAGGCCCGGCGCCCCGGCGCGATCGGCGTGAGCCGACCTTGGTGCGAGCAGGCGCTAGTCCGCGTAGCCCGGCAGCTCGCGGTCGAGCACGCGCATCATCGCCTCGAAATACAGGCGCTCGCGTTCGGCGCGCGGGTGCGTGTCCCGCGGGTTGGGCCGGTCGACCTTGTCGACCAGCTCATCGCTGAGCAGCGACAGCGGCTGGCCGGTGGACATCGCAATGAGCTGCGCGCGGCACACGCGCTCGAGCTTGTACAGCCGGCGATAGGCTTGCGCGACGGTGTCGCCGACGGCCAGCACGCCGTGGTTCTTCATGAACATGATGTGCTTGTCGCCGATCAGGTGCGCGAGCCGCTCGCCCTCGCTGAGCTGGTGCGCGAGGCCGTCGTAGCCGTCGTCGTAGACGATGTGCTTGCACAAGAACGCCGAGGTCTGGCAGGCCGGCAGCAGCCGGTTGTCCTGCAGCATGTTCAGCGCCAGCGCCCAGTGCTGGTGCGTGTGCAGCACGACCTTCGCGCCGGTGATCCGGTGGATCGGCGCGTGGATGCAGAAGGCGCTCAGCTCGACGCGCCCGTCGCCCTCGAGCGTGCGGCCCGATTCGTCGAACACGATCATGTCGCTGGCGCGCGCTTCCGACCAGTGGATGCCGAAAGGCAGGACCAGGAAGCGGTCCGTGTGGCCGGGCAGCAGCATCGTGAAGTGGTTGTCGATGCCTTCCTCGAGCTCGTCGAGCGTGGCCAGGCGATTGGCGGCCGCCAGGTGCACGCGCGCCTGCCATTGCGGATCGGCCAGCCGGTCGTCGGCCTTCTTCAGGGAATGGACGTTCGATGAGCGTTGCATGAGCTCTCCAAGTTATGATTCCAAGCCAAGGTCGCCGGCGATGCTCGCCAGCAGTTCATAAGACCGGATGCGCGCCGCCGGGTCGTAGATCGCGCTGCTGACGATCAGCTCGTCGGCGCCGGTGCGCTCGACGAACGCGCGCAGCTCGCGGCGCAGCGTGTCGGGCGAGCCGACGAAGGCGCACGACAGCATCCGCTGCACGTGCGCCTTCTCCATCGGCGACCACTCGGCCTCGATGTCGTCGACCGGCGGCGACAGCTTGCCGCGCGCGTTGCGCACCATCGCGACGAAACGCATCTGCAGGCTGGTGAACAGCCGGCGGGCTTCTTCGTCGGTGTCGGCGGCGATCACGTTGATGCCGGGCATCGCATAAGGATGCGCGAGCTGCGCGGACGGGCGGAACTGCGCGCGATACATCGCCAGCGCCTCGTGCAGCGCCTCGGGCGCGAAATGCGACGCGAACGAATACGGCAGCCCGAAATGCGCGGCCACCTGCGCGCCGTACAGGCTGGAGCCCAGGATCCACAGCGGCACGTCGATGCCCTCGCCGGGCACCGCGCGGATGCGCTGCCCCGGTTGCGCGGGCGCGAACAGCGCCTGCAGCTCGCGGATGTCGTCGACGAAGGCCTCGGCGGCGTGCGGATCGCGGCGCAGCGCGCGCAGCGCGACCTGGTCGGTGCCGGGCGCGCGGCCCAGGCCCAGGTCGATGCGGTCCGGATACAGCGAGGCCAGCGTGCCGAACTGCTCGGCGATCACCAGCGGCGAGTGGTTCGGCAGCATGATGCCGCCGGCGCCGACGCGGATCCGCCGCGTGCCGCCGGCTACGTAGCCGATGCACACGGACGTCGCCGCGCTGGCGATGCCGGTCATGTTGTGGTGCTCGGCCATCCAGTAGCGGCGGTAGCCGAGGCCGTCGCAGGCCTGCGCGAGCGCGAGCGTCAGCCGCAGCGCGTCGGCGGGGCGGTCCACGTCCCGCACCGGGACGAGATCGAGTACGGATAGGGGCAGGCTCATCCGGCGATGGTAGCGCGTCGGCGTTCGGCGCGCAGGCGACAGCCGGTTTGACGCTGTGTCGGCCCCGTGCCAGCATCATCGGTTTGCGCCTGGCGCTGCACTGGTGCGCGCATTGTCCAAATACGAACTGAATCCTCACGAGTCCTCGACGCTGCCGCGCATGGCGGCCGTGCGGGTCGATCCCGGCGACGTGGCCGTCGTCCTGCGCGCGCTGGCGCTGGCCTGGACGCCGCGCCACCGCAACTGGCTGATCACGTTCCTGCGCGAGTTGGGCCAGCGCACGGTGGCGGGCGCATTGTTCGGCCAGCCGCAGGTCGATGCCTGCCTGCTCGAGCTGGTGCGCCGCGACGAGGTGATGCGCTCGGAGGCCGGCTGGCAATGCCTGGTGCGGCACAAGGCGCAGCGCTATCGCGAAGCCGTGCAGGCCGAAGGCTTCGAGCGCTGGCGCGATGCGTTGATGCGCGTCGAGGGCGTTCGCGACCAGCGCAGCGTCGTGTTCTTCCAGCGCGACAACCAGGCGATCACGCTGGCGCGGCTGATCGTCTACGGCGGCGGCGGCGTCGATCAGTGGCGGGCGCTCGAGACTGGTTACAGCGGCCTGTCGCACACGGCCAGCGTGCTCGACCAGGTGATGCTGTCGGGCTTCGACGCCGAGCTGTTCGAGCGGGCCGATCGCACGCTGGGGGCCGCGCTGCTGGCGCTGGCGCTGCAGGTCGCGCTGCGCGAGCTCGATCCGCACGGGCTGGCGCCGCTGCGCCATGCGCAGGACTGGATCGCGCGGCGCGGCGCGCGCACGCCGCTGGGGCTGCGCGCGCGCGTGGTCGAGTGGTTGATGTTCAGCGCCCGGACCGACGAGGCCGACGCGCTGGCGCGCGACGTGCGCACCGCCGAGTTCGCCGCGCTGCGCGCCGGCATCCAGGCCACGCGGGGCCAGTGGCGCGAAGCGATCGGCGCTTATGAGGCGGCGTTCGCGCAGTTGAAAGCCGAGTCGACGGGCCGCAAGGCGCTCGGCCCCGAGAACACGCGCTGGCTGTATCCGATGAGCCTGTTCGGCACCCGCGACGCGGCCTGCATCGCGCAGGCGCGCAAGTTCGCGCTGGCCGAGTCCGGCGCGCGCCGCGCCACGACCGACACGCCCTGGGGTTTGTGGGCCGTGGCGGCCGAGATGCGGCTGGGCGACCGGCCGCGCGATCCGTCGTTCGCCAGCTTCCATGACTGGCATGCGTCGCACGTGCAGCTCAACCTGGTCGCGCGGCGGATGCTGCAGGCCTGGACGACCGCCGGCCACACGCCGCCGCCGTCGCCCGGCAGCAGCCAGGCGCTGGCCGCCCGGCTGCGCGATGGCGAGCTGTGGTGGCTGCTCGACCAGGTCGAGGCCGCCGACCAGTTGCTGGCCGGCAAGCCGACGACCAAGACCTTCTTCGCCAGCGGCGGTCACGAATCGTGGCGCGAGGCGCTGGCGGCGATCGCCGCGCTCGGCCAGGACAACGGCGGCGAGAGCGTGCGCACGGCCGGCGCCGACACGCGGCTGCTATGGGTCGTCAGCGTCGATCGTCACCAGCGGCTGACGCGGATCGAGCCTTATGAACAGAAGCGCGGCCCGCGCGGCTGGAGCAAGCCCAGGACGGTGCCGCTGTCGCGGCTGGCGCGCGCGGCGACGCTCGATCCGCACGACGCGCGAGTGGCGCGCGCGATCAAGGCCGACCGGCGCTTCGGCACGCATCGGTCGATGCTCGACCTGATGGATGCGGCCGCCGCGTTGGTCGGGCATCCGCACGTGGTGTTCGACGATCTGCTCGACCAGCCGGTCGCGCTGGTCGAGGCGCTGCCCGACATCCGCGTCATCGAGGAGGGCGATCACTGGCGGCTGGCGTTCGAGCCCGACCTGGGGCTGGCGTTCGACCGTGCCACGCAGGCCGACGTCGACATCGGCGAGCCCGACTTCGGCGGCGAGCGGCGCGCGCCCGAGGGCGCGCTGCGCACGCAGTTCGTGATCCGCGACGCGTCGCCGGCCGACGTGCGCGCCGGCCTGGTGCCCGCGCCGTCGCCGTGGCGCGCGCGGCTGATCCGGCTCACGCCCGCGCACCGGCGCGTCTACGAGTTGTCGCAATCGGGCCTGCGCGTGCCGCGCAGCGCGTCGGCCGAGATCCAGTCGGTGCTGCCGGTGCTCGGCGCGCACTTTCGGCTCAAGTCGGATGCGATCGAAGGCGCGCGTCAGGTCGCGCCGCGCGGCGGCCTGCGCGCCGAGCTGTCGCGGCGCGGCGAGCGCTTCGGCCTGCGGCTGGTGGCCGCGCCGCTGGGACCGGGCGGGCCGCGCTTCGCGCCGGGCCAGGGGCGCGAGGAGGTGGTCGCGATGGTCGACGGCTCGCTGCTCGGCGCCCGCCGCTCGCTCGACGACGAGGCGCGCGCGCTGCGTGACGTCGTCGAGCGTTTCGATTTCCTCGAACCCGAGGACGACGACGCCCGGGCCGCGCTCGCGCAGGCGCCGGAGTGGACGCTGCGCGATCCGCAGCAGGTGCTCAGCCTGCTCGAGGTGCTGCCGACGCTGGCGTCGATCGACGCGATCGACTGGCCCGACGGCAAGCCGATCGCCGTGCAGCCGGTCGCCGATCGCGGCTTGAAGGTCAAGGTCCGCACCGAAGGACACTGGTTCCGCATCGAGGGCGCGCTGCCCGTCGACGAGACGCGCGTCGTCGAGCTGGGCCGGCTGATCGAATGGGTGGGCCAGCACCGTTCGCGCTACGTGCCGATCGGCGACGGCAAGTACCTGGCGCTGACCGACAGCCTGCGCCAGCGCATCGAGGATCTGGCCGCGGTCGCCGAGCCGGCGCGGCGCGTGCCGCGCGTGGGGACCGGTGTGTCGGCCGGGGCCGAGGCCGTCGAGCAGGACGCGGGTGACGAGTCGCTGGCGACGGTCGCCGATCCGGCCGGCATCGCTGGCGCCACCGGCACGATCGGCACGACCGGCAAGGTCGCCGGCGCCGCGAACCGGGCCGGCGACGCCGGCTGGCGCGTGCCCGACCTGGCCGCGCTTTGGCTCGGCGACGTGCTCGAGCACGTCGACGTCGAGGCCGACCTGGCGTTCGCCGATCGCCTGCGGCGGCTGCGCGCCGCCCCCGCCGAGCCGCCCCCGCCGCCGGCCGGCCTGCAGGCCGACCTGCGCCCTTACCAGCTCGAAGGCTATCAGTGGCTGATGCAAAGGGCGCAGGCCGGCGTCGGCGCCTGCCTGGCCGACGACATGGGGCTGGGTAAGACGATCCAGTCGCTGGCCGTTTTGCTCGCGCGCGCCGCGCTCGGTCCGGCGCTGGTCGTCGCGCCGACCTCCGTGTGCGGCAACTGGGTCGACGAGGCGCGCCGCTTCGCGCCGTCGCTGCGGGTACGCGCGCACGGCGGGGCGGCGCGGGCGAGCGGCGGCGCGGCCACCGGTGCGGGAGCCAATGCCGGCGCCAATGCCGGTGCCAATGCTGGTGCCAATGCCGGTGCTAATGCCGGTGCTAATGCCGGCGTGAACGCCGGCGCCGGATCGCTGGCCGGACTGGGCGCCAACGATCTGGTCGTCGTCTCGTACACGATGCTGCAGCAGGGCGAGGACGCGTTCGCCGGCGTCGAATGGGCGACGCTGATCGTCGACGAGGCGCAGGCCGTCAAGAACGCCGCGGCCAAGCGCTCGAAGGCCGTCGCCGGCCTGTCGGCCGCGTTCCGCGTCGCGTTGTCGGGCACGCCGATCGAGAACCGGCTCAGCGAGCTGTGGTCGATCATGAACATCGTCAACCCGGGCCTGCTCGGCAGCGCCAAGCGCTTCGCGCAGCGCTTCGTGCTGCCGATCGAGCGCACGCGCGACCTGAAGGCCCAGCGCACGCTGCGCCGCCTGATCGGTCCGTTCGTGCTGCGCCGGACCAAGGCGCAGGTGCTCGACGACCTGCCGCCGCGTACCGAGGTGACGCTGGCGATCGAGCCGACGCCCGAAGAAGCCGCTTATTACGAAGCGCTGCGGCGCGAGGCCTTGCAGATCGCGCTGGTCGAAGGCGCGCGCGCGCCGGGCTCGGCTGCTGCAGCGTCGTCCGGCGGCGGCGCGGACGACGGCCGCGCGCGCTTCCACGTGCTCGCGCAGTTGACGCGCCTGCGTCGCGCCGCCTGCGATCCGCGCCTGGTCAACCCCGAGCTCGATATCGCCGGCGCCAAGATTCCCGCCTTCGTCGAGTTGGTCACCGAGCTGACCGCCAACCGGCATCGCGCGTTGGTGTTCAGCCAGTTCGTCGACTTCCTGCAACGCCTGCGCGGCGCGGCCGACCAGGCCGGCCTCACTTATCAGTACCTGGACGGCTCGACGCCGGCCGCCGATCGCCAGGCGCGCGTCGACGCGTTCCAGCGCGGCCAGGGCGACCTGTTCCTGATCAGCCTGAAGGCCGGCGGCTTCGGCCTGAACCTGACCGCCGCCGACTACGTCGTCATCGTCGATCCGTGGTGGAATCCGGCCGCCGAAGACCAGGCGATGGGCCGCGCGCACCGGATCGGCCAGCAGCGTCCGGTCACCGTCTACCGGCTCGTCACGCAGCGCACGATCGAGCAGCGCATCGTCGAGCTGCACCACGACAAGCGCGCGCTGGCCGAAGGCGTGCTCGACGACATCGACAGCGGCGCCGCGCTGACGCTGACCGATCTGGTCGGATTGCTCGACGATCCGAACGCGGCCGGCGATGCGTGACCACGGGCCAAAGCGCAAGCCTCGTCCTGCAGGACGAGGTCAAGCGAGGCAATCGTTGTCTGGCGCCGAAGGCGCCCCCGTATCGTGGCGAGGAAGCTCCCGCCTTCAGGCGGGAGTGACTCACTGGCTGCCGCCGGTGGCGGCCGGCTTCGTCGCGGTCCTGATCGGTTTCGCCAGCTCGGCCGTCATCGTGTTCCAGGCCGCCGCCGCCGCGGGCGCCACGCCCGCGCAGGTCGGCTCGTGGATCCTGGCGCTGTGCGTCGGCATGGCCGTCACGTCGATCATCCCGTCGCTGATTCATCGCCAGCCGATCCTGACCGCCTGGTCGACGCCGGGCGCGGCGCTGCTGGCCGTCGGCCTGAACGGCGTGCCGATGAGCGATGCGATCGGCGCGTTCATCGTCTGCGGGCTGATGATCACCGTCTGCGGCCTGACCGGCTGGTTCGAGCGCGCGATGTCGCGGATCCCGATTGCGATCGCCTCGGCGCTGCTGGCCGGCGTGCTGTTCCGCTTCGGCGCCGACGTGTTCGTCGCGGCGCGCACGCAGGGCGCGCTGGTGCTGGCGATGTTCGTCGCCTATCTGGCGTTCAAGCGCTGGCTGCCGCGCTATGCGGTGATCGGCGTGCTCGGTGTCGGCGTGGCCGTCGCCGCGGCGGGCGGCCTGCTGCGCGTCGAGTCGTTGTCGATCGCGCTCGCGCGTCCCGAGTTCGTCATGCCGACGTTCAGCGTGCCGGTGCTGATCAGCGTATCGGTGCCGCTGTTCATCGTCACGATGGCGTCGCAGAACCTGCCGGGCATCGCGGTGATGCGCGCCGCCGGTTACCCGACGCCGGTGTCGGCGCTGCTGGTCTGGACCGGCGTGGCCACCGTCGTGCTCGCGCCGTTCGGCGCGTACGCGTTGAACCTGGCGGCGATCACCGCGGCGATCTGCATGGGCAAGGAGGCGCACGACGATCCGGCGCGCCGGCATCGCGCGTCGATCGCGGCCGGCGTGTTCTATCTGCTGGCCGGCCTGTTCGGCGCCACCGTCGTCGGTCTGTTCACCGCGTTTCCGAAGGAACTGATCATGGCGCTCGCAGGCCTCGCGTTGCTGGCCACGATCGGCAGCGGCCTGCAGGCGGCGATGCAGGACGAGCGTCGGCGCGAGCCTGCGCTGATCACCTTCCTCGTCACCGCCTCGGGCGTCAGCCTGCTCGGCATCGGCGCCGCGTTCTGGGGGCTGGTGGCGGGGGCGGTCGCGATGGGGGTGTGGCGGAGGCGGTGATCAGTCCTCTGGCCTGCAAGATGTGCCCGAGGTAATCGGGAACGCGCAGCGCTTTGTTCATACGGGAACGGCCTCGGCAAGGACCAAGTGTCGGAACTTGGCTGGCAGCGCCCTGGGCGTCAACACGTCGACCCGGATGCCGAGCAGTTGTTCCAGCTCGACTTGTATCGCGGCCACATCCATGAGCGTCGTCTCGGGCGTCGGATCGATGAGCAGATCCAGATCGCTTCCGTCCGTGTCGTGGCCACGCAGCACGGAGCCGAACACCCGGGCGTTGCGGGGCGCGGTGAGACTCGACCACGCGACGGATCGCGGCGCGGTTCGAGGCCAGGGCTTCGGAGGGCTTCATGGATGCTTCATCGAAGGGATCGAGCCCGATGGCAATGCAAGGCCGCTTGGAAAACAGCCGCTTCCGTTCGTATGGCGGATGCGCCGGATCGCGCGCGTCGACCCGCGCCTGCGCGATGCCCGCGCCGTTGGTTCGGCACTTTTTCACGCGTGCTGTTCATCCGGTTCAACGGCAACATTCGGTCATCCGCGGCACAGCCGAGGCCGGCAGCACGGTGACGATCGACATCGCCCGTGGTCTCGACTCCTATCCGCGCCAAGCATCGCCCGGCATGATCCGCTTCATGAACTGATCGAATAAAGGCACGGTGAACGCGGTGTCGCCGTGGTTCGGAGACCAGATCATGCCTTTGCGGATCAGACTGCTACGAGTGGGCCCCAGTGATTGGACCTGGCGTCCGAGTTCCTCGGCGACGTCACCGGACCGATGCGGCCCCTCTCCGATCTCGGCCATTGCGCGCAGATAGCGTTTTTCCAATGGCGTGAGCCTGTCGAACCGAACCAGGAAGAAACTCTCGTCCATCGCCGCGAGCGCGATGTCGCTGGCATTCCGGACATCGGCGAGACTGATCGGGGACTTAGCGGCGGCGTTCCAGGAGTGAGAACCCCATTCCTGCAGAAAGTACGGGTAGCCTCGGGTCCGGATGATGATTTCGTTGACCGCATCGTCATCCATTGCAGCCCCTTCGTCGATGCAAGGTTTCTGAAGCGCCACGCGCGCGGCGGTCTCCGGCAATGGGCCGATCGAGGGGAATTCGAACAACCGCTCGGAGTACGACTTCGAGTCGCCCATCAAGCCGCGTAACTGGGGCAGCCCGGCGCCGATCACGATCAGGGGCAGTTGACGCTGTGAGATGCGATGGCAGGCGGTGATCAGCGCGGCCAACTGTTCTGGCTTGACGTACTGAAGTTCGTCGATGAACAGCGCGACGGCCTTCCCGTCGGCTTGGGCGGCCAGACCGACCGCCTCGAACAGATCCTGGAGATCGTGTTCCAGGTCGCCGTTGTCGGCCAGCCCCTTCTCGACCGGCAGATCGACCGCGACCTCGATATCGCCGTACTTCACCTTGAGCGCTCCGACGAATCCGGCCAGACCGTGAAGAGCGCGGGTGGACAGCGCCTTCGCCTTCTCGAATCGACTCAAGGCCAGCAGCACCAGCCGGAGCTGGGGGGCAAGGATCGATGGTAGTGAACGGCCTTCGGGCGCTTCGATCCGAGCCGTCACGACTCCGTCGTGCTCGGCGCGTTCGCGGATCTTGTCCAGCAGCACGGTCTTGCCCACACCCCGCAGGCCGACGAGGACCACGCTCTTGGTCGATTTGCCCAAGCGTGTGCGCTCGATGGCGATACGGGCGGTCTCGAGCAGGTCATCGCGGCCGGCAAGCTCCGGTGGGCGTGAGCCGGCCCCAGGCGCGAAGGGGTTGCGGACGGGGTCCATGGAGTTGTATGGAGTTTTGGTAAGTTATAAAAAAATTATAAACTCGATAAACTCGATACACCAGCAGCCCGCACATCACTCTTGACCTCTCCGCCCGCCCCTTCTTCATGACGGTCGTACCGGATCGCGCAAAGTGATCAGCCTGTTCCCCGCAAGTGTTTAAACTTGTCGGCAAGTCTTCCAAAACGATCCGTATCCCGAACGGACATCACGCAAGCACTGGGGGAGAAGTCGTGGCACTCACGCTCGAAATCACCAAGGGCAATGGCATGGTCATCGCCCATCCGATGACGCAGGCCAAGACCCGGATCAGCGTCATGCCGGGCGACACCGTTCGCATCATCGACGCCTCGACCGGCCGCTCGCCGGTCAACCTGCGCGTCAAGCGGATCGGCGATTCGCTGCTGGTCGATGGCCTGGAAGACGGGCAGGTCGTCGACCTGAGCGGCTTCTACGGTCTGTGCACGCCCGAGGCGTCGTGCGCGCTGGCGATCGAGAACGGCAGCCTGCTCGAATCGGACCCGTTGATCACGCCCGAGTCGCGTCCGATCGCGCTGCTGGCCGACGGGCAGATGCTGATGTACGGCGCCGATCCGGCCGCGACCTCGCTGGCGCCCGCCGCGGGCGGAGGCATGGCGATGACGCCGGCGACCGTCGGCGGCGCGCTGCTGGGCGTGGTGACCGTCGGCGTAGCGGCGGCCGGCGGCGGCGGTGGAGGTGGTGCGGCAGGCGCCGGGACCGGGGCCAACGGCAACGGCTCGGGGACCGGCTCGCAGACGTCCGCCCCGCCGGTCATCGAGGCCGCTTCGCAGACCACGACGGGCGCCGTGCAGGTCCGAGGCACCGCGCGCGCCGGCGAGACCATCGAGGTCCGCCTGGGTGACGTCTCTCGCGAGGCGATCGCCGATGCCGACGGCCGCTGGAGCGTCACGTTCGAGCGCGGCACGCTCGCCAATGGCGCGATGCCGCTGACCGCGCAGGCCTCCGGCGCCGATGGGGGGCATGGCTCGGCCACCGCCGAGGGCGTCGTCAGCGTCGATCTGTCCGCGCCGGCGGCGCCGGTCGTCGAGCACGTCGGTTCGGGCCGCGTCGTCAACGCGGCAGCGCTGGCCGACAGCGCCGGGTTCGAGATCCGCGGGCACGCCGAACCGGGCAGCCAGGTCGTCGTGCGCTTCGGCAACGTCACGTACGACGCCGTGCAGGCCGACGCGCAGGGCGGCTGGGTGCTGACCGTGCGTCCGGGGAGCGCCGTGCCGGCCGACGGCACGGGCATCGCGGTGACCGCCACCGCCGCCGATGCGTTCGGCAACGTCAGCGCGGCATCGCCGGCGCTGCCGGTCGACGTCGATAGCGGCGTGCCGGCCGCGGTCGAGCGGGTCTCGATCCTGCATCGCACGTTGAGCGGCCAGGCCGAGCCGGGCGCGGCGATCCTCGTCGACCTGGGCAGCAATGGCGCACCGGGGCAGGTGACCGCCGACCTGACCGCGCATGCCGACGCCCAGGGAGCGTGGTCGATCGACGTGCCTACGGCGGCGTTGGCCGCGCCGATGTCGATCGTCGCGCAGGATGCGGCGGGCAATGCCGGCGGCGCGGTGTCGTTCACGCCGCCCGTCGTGCGGGTCGGCGGCGTCGGGGCGACGACATTGAGCGGTGGGTCAGGGTCCGACGTGCTGGTCGCCGACGGCGGTGGCGGTCTGCGCAACGGGCACTTCCAGTTCTGGGATCTGCGCGATACGAGCTCGCTGGGCGGCGCCAACCGCAGCAGCGGCTGGGGGGGCGAAGGTTTCGCCGCGCCGGCATCGATCGGCTGGTCGATCCTGAGTACCGGCGCGAGTTTCGACGGCAGCCCGGCACCCGTTCACGGCGCCGACGATCCCGACTCGTTCGGCGCGCAGGTGATGGGCAGCTATTTCGTCGACGGCTTCGGCGTGCCGGGGCGCGGCACCGATGGGCACTCGTTCGTCGCCTACGCGTTCGACGGCAACGGGCGATCGCAAGGCTGGGATACCTCGATCCTGCACGAGTTCGGCGGCAGCGGCATCGAGCAGATCGCGCCGACGGCGCCGGGTGCGTCGTATGCGCTGTCGATAGCCGTCGCGGGGCTCGATACCAGCCAGGCATCGTTCAAGGTCTACGTCGGGACGGACGACACGCCGCTGGCCGTCTTCGACGGCACGCTGAACGCGGGCGTCGGCGGATGGACCAGCGCAGCGCCGACCGTCGTCGGCAGCGGGGATGCGCAGACCTGGACCTGGAACGTCACGGGCGCCGCCGGCGCGTCCGGCACGCTGGTGCGGATCGAAACCTTCAACAGCACCAGCGCGGCGGTCGATGATCCGGGCGTGCGGGTGCTGGCGGTCGACCTGCAGGCCACGGCGCCCGGCGTCGCGCAGACGATCGCCGCCGGCGGTGGCGCCGATGTGCTGTACGGGCGGGGCGGCGACGACATCCTGTACGGCGGCGCGGTGGGAACGCCGGATGCCGCGCGCGACACCTTCGTCCATTCGATGCAGCGGGACAACGGCCACGACGTCATCAAGGACTTCGACGTCGCTCGCGATCGCATCGCGCTGATCGACGTGCTCGACGTCGCCGGCACCTCGCGCCGGCCCGACGCCTCGACCGCGGACGGCAGCCTCGGCGACCGGAACCTGGGCGTCGACGACCTGGGCGTCGCGGGCGGACAGCGGCTGGTCGTCACCTCCGCGCTCGGCGCCGACCTGAGGCTCGAGCTGTTCGATTCCGCCAATCACGCGATCGGCTCGGTCACGCTCGAAGGCGTGGCCACCTCGGCCGGCAACGACTCGGTCGCCGAGTTGATCGCGTCGCACCTGCTGGTGCTGACGTCCGATGGATTGAGCCACCGGCTGCTGGCCGACGCCTCGCCCCAGGGCTTGCTGCTGGCCTGAGTGCGCGAAGGGCCGTAGAGCGGCCTTTCGCCTTCCGTCTCGTATCCGATTCCGGTCGCCTCCGGGCGGCCGCGCTCGCCGTCCCGGCATCCCGCCGCCGGCCGCCGTTCGGCGTCCGCGAAGTGTTGCTCATCGGCCGTTCGCAACGATCGATCGACCGTTCGTCGGCTCGCGAACGGCCGTCGGGCGCATCCCGCTTGCCGCCGCCGATAGGGGGTGCAACAAAGACATTTCGGCGTTTGCGAAGGGACGGTGGGCTCCACCAGATCCCGGGCGACCGCCTTCGGTTTCTCCGACTTCGGTGCAAGCCGAACCATCGTCAACATCCATGCGACGCGTCCGACGCCGCGTTGCTTCACATTCTGTCTATCGGACGGGGGACATCTCGTGGCAGTCACACTCCAGATCACCAAGGCAAACGGTACCGTCGTCTCGCAGCCGCTCGCGCAGGGCAAGGGCGTCGTCCAACTGGCGGCGGGCGACGCCGTCCGTGTCGTCGACCCGGCCACCGGCAAGATGCCCGCGGGCGTCACCCTCAAGAAGGTCGGCCACAGCCTGGTGCTGGAAGGCCAGAACGGCCTGCGTAGCGTCGAGCTGAGCAACTTCTACGGCGCCGACGTGCAGAACGCGTCGCTGCTGGCCGACGGCGTGACGATCACCCCCGGCACCGATCTGGCGGGCCTCGCCTCCGCCGATGCCGGCGCTTATGGCGCGGCAGC